>CAMPIX010000002.1 GCA_946886565.1 uncultured Altererythrobacter sp. | reverse complement strand
GCGACACGCTCAAGCAGTCGCGCCTGTCGCTGGGCGAGGACTTCCAGGACGGCGACACCGAATTCCAGCAGGACACCGCCTGGTACGAACGGCAGCTGCTCGACAGCCAGCTCGTCGCCGAGCTCGAGTTCGGCGATCTCGATCTCGATCTGCGCGGCGGCTACGCGCAGACCCAGCGCGAGGCGCCATACGAGTACAGCTTCACCTACGTCCGCACGAACAACGCGAACGATCCGCTGGGCGATCTGTTCGTCAACGTGCTCGATCGCCAGCGCGGCAGCGCCTCGGTAGCGTTCTCGGCGCTCGAGGAAGAGTTGTGGTACGGGGGAATCGACCTGGGTTATGCGCTGACCGACTGGCTGCGCCTGACCGCAGGCTACGCCTACACCGACACCGGCCGCTATTCCGAACGGCGCGAATTCCTGTTCGACGCGGACAGCGGCTTCGACGATGCGATTGGCGCATTGCGGCCCGATCTGCTGCTGGGCGATGCGGTGATCGAATATTACAATATCGGCCTGATCGAAACCACGCAATCCGATCCGGCGTTTGCGGCAGATCTGGAAATCCACGCCGGCTACCTGCAGTCGCGTATCTACCCGCTTTCAGGGGTCACCATTGACGCCGGCGTGCGATACGAGGACGCGGTCCAGCGGGTCGATCCGATCGAAGTCTTCGCCACGCCGACCAACTCGGCGAGCTCGACCCTGCTCGCGAACGACTACTACCTCCCCGCTGGCACGATCACCTGGGAAGTGACCGGCGCGCTGCAAGCCCGTATCAGCGCCTCGAAGACGATAGCGCGGCCGCAGTTCCGCGAACTGATCTTCCAGACTTACTACGACCCGGAAACCAACCGCCAGTTCAACGGCAACCCGCTGCTGGTGGACAGCGAGCTGACGAACTACGAGGCGCGGCTCGAATACTACTTCGGCGGGCGCAGCCGCGTCTCGGTCGCCGGGTTCTACAAGCACATCGAGAAGCCGATCGAGGTGTTCTCCTCGTTCTCCGACAACGTGCAGATCAGCAGCTTCGCCAACGCGCCGAGCGCCACGCTGCGCGGCGCCGAATTCGAATTCCAATTCAACAAGGATCTCATGGACTGGGGCGGCTGGTTCGAGAGCACGCGCGCGGTAGTGGTCGCAAACTACACCTACACCGATTCGGAGATCGAGGTCGCCGAGAGCGACATGACCCAGATATTCCCCGGCGGCACACGCCCGGCAACCGACTATTTCCGCGACCGCGTGCCGCTGACCGGTCAGTCGGATCACCTGGTGAACCTCCAGCTCGGGCTCGAGAACGTCGATCGCTTGAAGCAGGCCACGCTGCTGTTCTCCTACGCGAGCGAGCGGGTGACCGCGCGGGGCACCGCGAGCCTGCCCGACATCGTCGAGGATCCCGGCCTGCGGGTCGATTTCGTCTATCGCGAAGAGATCGATGCGTTCGGCCGTCCGGTCGAGGTGAAACTCGAGGCGCGCAATGTCTTCGGGCGCGATCACTTCGAGTACCAGTCGAACGGCACCAACCGGATCGAGATCAACACTTACGAGGTGGGCCAGAGCTTCGCGCTGTCGCTGTCGACCGAGTTCTGACCGGCTTCGCCCGCCCCACCCGCCGGCGGGCCGCCCATTCTTTTCAGGATCAGGGCGCGTCGAACACGTAGCCGAGCGAGCGCACCGTACGCAGCGGATTGCCTGCACCGGCGCTCTTGAGCGCGCGGCGCAGGCGGCCGATCCATACGTCGACCGTGCGTACGTCGATCGGCGGATCGAGCTTGCCCAGGCCGCCGATCAGGTCGGTGCGCGAGTGCACCTGATCGGGATTCTCGGCGAAGAAGCGAAGCAGGCGGAATTCGTTCGGCCGCAGGTGGATCGCTTGCCCGGCCCAGCGCGCCTGGAGCGCAGCGAGATCGATCGCGAGCTCGCCCAGTTCGATCCGTTGCACCGAATGGCGCTTTCGCTGGTGATGCTGGAGCGCGAACACGCGGTCGAGCACGGCGCGCCGGTCGAGCGGCCCGACCATGTAATCGTCCGCGCCCGCACGCAGCGCGCGGCGGCGATCCTCGAGATCGTCGGTTTCGAGCACCATCGTGACATGTGCACCGCTGGTGCGCGGATCTGCTCGCAGCCGGCGGCACATCTCGAGCCCGGCGAGATCGTCCATCACCCAATCGACGAAGGCCCACATCGGCCCTTCGACAAGCTGGCCCGGCCCGTCGGCATGCAGGCGGCCGAAGACGAAGCGCATGGCGTCGTGCTCGAAATCGTCTAGCGCCTCGCCCAGTCGGTCGGTGAGGAAGATGTTGATGACGCCCACGATCGCTCCCCTTGCCGGCCTGGATTGCCGCGCGGTTGTGACGGGCTGGTGACAAGAGCTTGTCGCACGAAACTCCGCACGAATCGGAACTCCCCCGGTGGCGGGACGTAGAGTGCACGATGAAGGGAGAACTCGAGCGCTACCCCCTGACGGGTCGATTCCTGATGGGGCGATTGCGCCACGCGATGTCCGATCGCGAGAAGCAGATAGTCGAGGATTCCGTCGTCGATGTCCGCGAATATGACGATGCACACCGGATTCTCGCGCGCGGCGAACTGTGCAACCGCAGCACGATCCTGATCGAAGGCTTCATCCTCCGCACGATCTACGAGAACGACAAGCGCTACATCGTCGGGGTCCAGGTCCCCGGCGATTTCGTCGACCTGCACGGTTTCGCGCTCAAGCGGCTCGATCACGACATCGTTACTATCGGTCCGAGCCGTGTGGGTTCGATCGAGCACGCGCGGCTCAGCGACCTCATGGCGAGCGAACCGCACCTCTCGCGGCTGTTCTGGTTCTCGACCCTGCTCGACGCCGCGCTGCACCGGCAATGGGTGCTCAAGCTCGAGCAGCTCAAGGCCAATCGCCGGGTCGCGCACCTCATGGCCGAGCTCTGGCACCGGCTCGATATGGTCGGCCTCGCTGGCCCCACCGGCTTCCGCTCGCCGTTGACCCAGATCGACCTCGCCGACATGTGCGGCACGACTCCGGTGCACATGAACCGCGCGATCGGGGAGCTGCGGCGGCTGGGGATAGCGGACTTCCGGCGCGGCGCTGTGAGCTTCGACGACCGCGCAAAGCTCGAGGCGCACGGCGATTTCGACGCGACCTATCTCTATGGCGAGGGCGCGCTGCACATCGGGGAAGAGCTCGGAAAATAGCGCCAAATTCACATTGCAATGTGAATTGACGTTGCCGAATCACACATTGCGATGTACTTCGTGCATATGACCGATTTCAGCACGACTGCCATCAAGCAGAAAATCCACGATCTCGTTGAAACTGGAAAGATGTCACGCGCAGGCGTCGCCCGCGCCGCGGGATTGCACGCGAACTCTTTGCGCGAATGCGGTGAGGAAGGCTGGAACCCCACCTCGGAAACGCTTGAGAAGCTGGCGACTTTCCTGCGCGCGAACGATGATCGGCCGGTGCTCGCGACGATCGAGGAGATCATCGACGAGGCGCGCAACGGGCGGATGTTCGTGCTGGTCGACGACGAGGATCGCGAGAACGAGGGCGATCTGGTGATTCCCGCGCAGATGGCGACCCCGGCCGCGATCAACTTCATGGCGACCCACGGCAAGGGCCTGATCTGCCTGTCGATGACCCGCGCGCGCTGCGACCAGCTCCGTCTCGAGCCGATGAGCCGCAACAACCGCACGCGGCACGAGACCGCCTTCACCACCTCGATCGAGGCGCGCGAGGGTGTGACCACCGGGATCAGTGCGGGCGACCGCGCGCGCACGATCAGCGTGGCGATCGACGCCGCGCACGGGCCCGACGATATCGTCACTCCGGGCCACGTCTTCCCGCTCGTCGCGCGCGACGGCGGGGTGCTGGTCCGCGCCGGCCACACCGAGGCCGCGGTCGACATCTCGCGCCTCGCCGGGCTCAATCCCTCGGGCGTGATCTGCGAGATCATGAACGACGACGGCACGATGGCGCGGCTCGAAGACCTGGTCGCCTTCGCCCGCCGCCACGATCTCAAGATCGGCACGATCCGCGACCTGATCGCCTATCGCCGCAAGCACGACCACATGGTGGAGAAGCGCGCCGAGACCCGCTTCGCCAGCCGCTTCGGCGGCGCCTGGAACGCGATCAGCTTCCACAACAAGGCAACCGGCGACGATACGCTCGCGCTCGTTCTCGGCCATGTCGATCCGGTGAAACCCACGCTGGTGCGGATGCACCTGCTCAATCCCTTCGCCGACATCTTCGGCGAGGATACGCCGCGCGGCGGGATGCTGCAGAAATCGATGGAGATCATCGCCGCCGAGGGAGCCGGCGTGATCGTGGTGATCAACAAGGCGGTCGGCCGCGATATGACCACGATGACCCGCGTCCATCGCGGCGATCCGGTTGAGCAGGACATCGAGGAATTCCGCGACTACGGCGTCGGCGCGCAAATCCTCGCCGAGCTCGGCGTGCACGACATGGAGCTGCTGACCAACTCGCACCATTCCCTGGTGGCGCTGGAAGGCTACGGCCTGTCGATCGTAGGCAATCGCCCCTTCGCGGACTGACTCTCCGTCGAAGCGAGCAGCCGGAAACCCCAGGCGGGCAGCGTGATCGTGTCGCCCGCATCGATCTGCACCGCCCCGCCCCGGAATTCGCGGTAATTCCCTTCGGGTAGCGCGTCGGCGAAAGTCGCGGTCACCGGCCTGTCGGACATATTGAAGAGCCCGAGAACCTTGTTGCCTTCCCGCTGACGCACCCAGGCGAAGAGCTGCTGCGGCGCGCTGTTCTCGACCTTGTGCATCCGTGCGCCCCATTGGCCGTTGGCAAGCGCGGGGTTGGCCTCGCGGAAGGCAATGAGGTCGGCAAGCAACTCGCCGTAATGGCAATCTTCGCGCGGAGTCCAGTCGATCGGGTCCTTCTCGAAGAACTCCAATCGCTTGGCATTGCATGCCTCCATTCCGTTGTAGATCAACGGCAGGCCTTCGCCGGTGAAGGACAGAGCGGTCATCGCCTCGAGCGCAGGGCCGTAGTTCTCCTCCGTCGTCCCTTCCCACGCGTTCGAATCGTGGTTTTCGATGTAGGTCATCCGCATCGCTTCGTGCGGCCACAGGCTCTCATTCTCGGCGTAGTAGCCGTAGAAGCTCGTCGCATCGCCCTCGCCTTTTGCGACGCGCTTGGTGGTATTGTGCCAGTCCCACGCGTAGGTCGCGTCGAAGGCGGCGCGGTGGAACGCGGTCTGTTGCACTTCGCCGAGCATGAACACCGGGCGGATCGCGGTCAGCCGCGCGCGCATCGTCTCCCAGAAATCGATCGGGACATATCCGGCGACGTCGGCGCGGAAGCCATCGACGCCGTAGTCGCGCACCCACATCTCCATCGCCTCGCCGACATGCTCGCGCACGCCAGGCTTCGACCAGTCGAGGTCGATGATGTCGGACCAGTCCCACCACGGCGTCGGGCGGAAGTCGCCGTTCCAGTCCTTCTCGTACCAGTCGGGGTGTTCGGTCGCGAGCGGATGGTCCCACGCGGTGTGGTTGGCGACGAGGTCCAAGATGACGTGAAAGCCCTGCCCGTGCGCGGCCTCGACGAAAGCCTTGAAATCCGCCTTCGTCCCGAACTCCGGATTCACGCCGTGATAGTCCTTCACCGAATAGGGCGAGCCGAGTGTGCCCTTGCGGTTCTTCTCCCCGATCGGATGGATCGGCATGAGCCACAGGATATCGACGCCCAGTTCCTTCAGCCGCGGAAGCTGATTTTGCGCGGCGGCGAAGGTGCCCTCGGGCGTGAACTGGCGGGTGTTGATCTGGTAGAGCACCGCGTCGCGCGACCATTCGGGGTGCTCGAGCGTGACGTCGGGCTCGGGCGCCCATTCCCCGGCAACGGGCTCTTGGGCGCGCTCGCTCATCGCGAAGGCCGCGCCGGCCGAGAGTGCGGTGAGCGCGAGCAGCGCGGCGACGGTCTTGCGCATGGGCTTAAGCTCCTTGGGGGCGGGGCAAGGCGGCGGCGACGCGCCGCATGGCGAGCGCGGCGATCAGCCAGCTCGCGGCGGCGAACAGCATGGTCCATATCGGCTCGCCCGGGAAAAGGGCGTTCATGATCGTCCCCATCACCGTGGCGACGAGCAGCTGCGGCACTACGATGAAGACGTTGAACAACCCCATGTAGATGCCGAGCTTGGCCTGCGGCAGGTTCGAGGCGAGGATCGCATAGGGCATGGCGAGGATGCTGGCCCAGGCGATCCCGATTCCGATCTCGCACACCAGCAGCGCGTTGGCATCGCGCAGAAAAAAGAATCCGAGGAAACCGAGCGCACCCAGCGTCAGGCAGATCGAATGCGTCGCGACTTGCCCGAAGCGCCGCGCGAGCCACGGCAGCAGCGCCAGCGCGGCGACCGCGGCGACTCCGTTATAGACCGTGAAGAGCACGTTCACCCAGTTCGCACCTTCGTTGTAGGCTGCGCTGGTTGTGTCGGTGCTGCCGAAGACGTATTGCGTCACCACCGGCGTGGTGTTGATCCACATGATGAACAGCGCCGACCAGCTGAAGAACTGGACCAGCGCGAGGCGCTTCATGACCTCGGGCATGCCCGCGAAATCGCCGACGATGCTCGAGAGCATGTTCGCCGCCTGCCCGCGCTTCGCCATCGAGATCGCCAGCGCCGAAAGCAGGCCGTAGGCCGCGAGTAGCGCGCCAAGCAGCAACATCTCCTTCTCGAGCGCAAACCACTGGACAGCGAGCGCGACGAGCACACCCGCGCCGATCCACAGAGCGCTGGAGAGATAGGACTTCGCCGCAAGCGCGCGGATGGGGAAATCCGCTGCCTCGTGGCATTCGCCGCCTGCGAAGGCCCGCTGCTCCTCCGGGCTGTATTCGCGCGTCGTAGCGACGGTCCACAGCACCGCGGCGAGCAGCGCGGCCGCGCCGAACCAGAAGCTCAGTCGCACGGTATCGGGGAGTCCCCCGTCCACGGCGACGTTGGCGACGCCCATCCGTTCGAGCAGGAACGGGAAGATCGATCCCACCACCGCGCCTGCGCCGATGAAGGCGGTCTGCACCGCGTACCCGGCGCTGTGCTGGTCGGTGCGCAGCATATCCCCGACGAAGGCGCGGAATGGCTCCATCGAGACGTTGAGGCTCGCGTCGAGCACCCACAACATCGCCGCCGCAAACAGCAGCGGCGCGCCGAAGGCCGGGCTCAGCGGCATGACGAACAGCGCCAGGGCAGCGAAGATCGCGCCGGTCAGGAAATACGGTCGCCGACGGCCGAGCCGGTTCCAGGTCCGATCCGACAAGTGGCCGATGATCGGCTGGACGATCAACCCGGTGAGCGGCGCGGCGATCCACAGCGCGGGCAAGTCGTCCATGCTCGCGCCCAAGGTCTGGAAGACGCGCGACATGTTGGCGTTCTGCAGCGCGAAGCCGATCTGGATGCCGAAGAAACCGAAGCTGATGTTCCACAGGCCGCCGAAGCCCAGGCGCGGCTTTTCCATGCCCGCTCGTCCTTTCCCTGGTCCGCAGGCGATCTTGCGCCGCCATGCGTCGAGGCCATGGGCTGGCACAGCCGCCGCCCAGCCACAACATCGCATACGAATGTGAACGCCGTCAGATCGCGCTGGTCCCCCGCACGACGAGCTGGGCGGGAAGCGTTCGCGCCGGTCCTTCGACACCCTCTACCTGGGCCATCAGCGCTCCGACCAGGAGCGCCCCTGCCGAGCGGATATCCTGCATGATCGTGGTCAGCGGCGGATTGGTGAGGCTGGCTGCCGGAATGTCGTCGAACCCGACCACCGCCACCTCGCCGGGCACGGTCCGCCCCGCTTCCGCCAGGGCGCGCAGCGCGCCGATCGCGATCAGGTCGCTGCCGGCGAAGATTCCGTCGAACCGCTCACCGCTGCCGATCAACGCACGCGCCGCGTGATAGCCGTCCTCCTCGGTAGTGAGCGCATCGTGCTGGAGCGCGCGGTCGAAGGCGAACCCGGCTTCGCGCATCGCTCCGCACAGCCCGCGATAGCGATCGGCGAACTCGGGATAGTGTTCGTCGGCCTGGCCGAGGAAAGCGATCCGGCTGCGGCCTTGCGCGATCAGATGCTCGCCAGCCAGCCGCCCGGCCCCGAAGTTGTCCGAGCCGACGGTCGCGCCGATATTGTCCTCGCACACCGAACCCCAGCGGACGAAATGGGTCCCCTGCGCTACCAGTTGCGTCAGCCGCTCTTCGTATAGGGTGTAGTCGCCGTAGCCGAGCAGGATCAGCCCGTCCGCGCGGTGGCTGTCCTGGTATTGGGTGTGCCAGTCGTCCTCCATCCGCTGGAACGAGATTAGCAGGTCGAGCCCGCGATGGGCGCAAGCGCGCGTGATCGAACCGAGCATCGCGAGGAAGAACGGGTTGATCATGCTCTCGTCAGGCGTGGGATCCTCGAAGAACAGCAGCGCAATCGTGTTCGAGCGCTGCGAGCGGAGCGAGGATGCGTTCTTGTCGACCGTGTAGTTCAGCTCGCGCGCAATCCGCTCGATCTTTTCGCGGGTCGCGGGGCTGACCGCCTTGTCGCCACGCAATGCTCGGCTGACGGTGGGCTGGGACACCCCCGCCAGATAGGCAATGTCGAAACTCGTCGGCCTGCCGGTTGGCGCTCGACCCAAGATGCTCTCCCCGCACGCGGGCATTCCGCTTGCTTGCCCCGAACCTAGGACCAAGGCGATTTTCAGGCAATCCGCCGCCCGGGTTCGGCCGGCGCCGGGGTATGACAAAATTGCCACAAACCCGCAGCGGCGCGGGGGTGCGTATACGTATGCTATCTTCCGGCCCGCGCCGATGCGGCCCTATTCAGCACGTGAATGGCGACGGTCCCGCGAATTGCGGAAGGCTCGCGCCGGGTTGAGGGAACGGATCGTTGGCGCTGCCGCGCCTCGACCGACTGGAAGGGGTATCCGATGGCAATTCGCAGCAAACTGTACAGCGGTGTCGGCACGACGGCGTTCACCATGTCGCTGGCACTGATGGCAGGCGCACTTCCGCAAACGGCGTGGGCGCAGGATGCGGAGGAACAGGCTGCCGACGATGCCGATGACGATGAAGGCGACGAGAACGTAATCGTGGTCAGCGGCTTCCGCCAGGCGCTGGAAACTGCGGTCGCCGAAAAGCGGATGAGCGACCAGATCCTCGAATCGGTGACCGCCGAGGATATCGGCAAGCTGCCCGACAACTCGATCGGTGAATCGATTGCGCGCCTTCCCGGTATCACCTCGCAGCGCCTCAATGGCCGCTCGAACGTCATCGCGGTGCGCGGCTTCGGCCCCGACTTCTCGCAAACGCTGCTCAACGGCCGCGAACAGACCTCGACCGGGGATACCCGCGCGGTCGAGTTCGACCAATACCCGGCCGAAATCGTCAATCAGGTCGTGGTGTACAAGTCTCCCGCCGCGAGCCTCGTCGGCCAGGGTCTGGTCGGCACGATCGACATCCGCACGATCCGTCCGCTGGAATACGGACGTTCGGTGCTCGCCGTCGGCGCACGAGGCAGCTGGGCCGATCTGGGGGCGCTCAACGGTGGGTCGGAGGAGCTCGGCTACCGCGTCAACGGCACCTACGTCGACCAGTTCGCCGACGACACGATCGGTGTCGCGCTCGCCGCATCCTATGTCGACGAGCCATATCAGCTGCAGGAATTCAATGCCTGGGGCTACTTCTCGCCCGACGGCAGCGGCAACGTCGTTCCCTCTGGCTCCAAGAGCTACGTGACGTCGACCGCGCTCAAGCGCCTCGGTCTTTCGGGCACGGTACAGTGGGAACCGGCGCCGAACTGGATGATGACGGTCGACGGCTTCTACTCGAATTTCGACGACGACCAGACGAAGCGCGGCATCGAACTGCCGCTGTCGTTCTTCGGCACCGCCTTCGGCGGCGGCGGCGATGTGGAGAGCGGACAGTACACGACCGGAACGTACAACAACGTCCAGGGCGTGGTCCGCAATGACATCTTCAACCGCCAGGCCGATCTCTACTCGGGCGGGCTCAATCTCGCCTACGACGGCGACGACGGGTGGAGCGCGTTCTTCGACTTCGGCTATTCGCGCACCGATCGCAGCGAACTGAGCATCGAATCCTATTCCGGCACCGGCTTCAACTGGGACGATCCGAACCGCGTCGGCGACGAATACGCTGCGGACGATGTGACCGACACGATCGATTTCGTCTCCGGTCCGACCGGAACGGTGTTCGATCCCTCGCTGGACTACAGCGATCCCAACCTGATCGTGCTGACCGATCCGCTCGGCTGGGGTGGCAGCCTGACTGTGCCGCAGGCCGGATACTACAACAATCGCATCATCGAGGACGAGCTGTTCCAGTATCGCGTCGGTGTGTCGAAGGAATTCCAATCCTTCATTTCCGCGGTGCACCTCGGCCTCAATTACACCAACCGCGACAAGGGCCTGACGCCGGACGAGTTCTTCCTTCGCCTCGCCGGCGGAGCGACCGAGGTCGCGATTCCGACGGAATATCTGCTCGAATCGACCAACCTCGACTATCTCGGGCTCGGTCCGATGGTCAGCTACGATGCGCGCGAGTTGATCGAGGGCGGGGTACTGGTGCTCGATCCCAACCTCTCGAACGACGTTCCGGCGAAGGCCTACACCATCAGCGAAGACCTGATGACGATGTATGCGCAGTTCGACATCAGCCAGCGCTTCGCCACCAGCGAGCTGACCGGCAACTTCGGCGTTCAGGCGATCTCGACGTTGCAGGAATCGAGCGGTCTGGTGTTCGTCGATACCGACGGCAACGGCGTGAGCGAACAAGTGCCGCTGACTGCCGGCGACAGCTATTGGGACGTGCTGCCGAGCATGAACCTCTCGTTGCGGTTCGACAGCGATTTCGTGATCCGCTTCGCTGCCTCGCGCCAGATTCAGCGCCCGCGCCTCGACGATCTGCGAGTCGCGATAAGCTACGGCCTCAGCAATGTGCTGGCCGACAGTCCGACGGGCACCGTACCCTTCATCAGCGGCGGCGGCGGCAACCCCACGCTGAAGCCTTATCGCGCCTGGGCCTTCGACCTCAACTTCGAGAAGTATTTCGGCACCACCGGGCTCATCGGGCTGCAGCTGTTCTACAAGGACATCACCAGCTACATCGACCGGACCCGTTTCGTGTTCGACTACACCGGTTTCCCGCTTCCGGCCGGCCGGACGCCACCGAGCAGGATCGGCCTGCTCGACGCGCCGACCAACACCGGGGGCGGCGAGTTCTACGGTGCCGAACTGGCGGTGACCCTGCCGTTCGACACGTTCGTGAGTGCGCTGAGCGGCTTCGGGGTAACCGGCGGTGTCGGCTACACCGAAACCAAGGTCGAGAATGCGCAGGGCGATATTGCGCAGATTCCCGGCTACTCGAAGTGGGTCGCGAACGGGACGCTCTACTACGAGAAGAACGGGATCAACGCGCGCGCCAGCGCCCGTCATCGTTCCACGTTCCTCGGCGATTTCACCGGCTTCGGCGGCTCGCCGACGCGGCGGACCGCGCTGGGCGAAACGATCATCGATGCCCAGATCGGCTATGATTTCCCCGAAACAAGCGCGCTCGGCGGCCTGTCGATCTATCTTCAGGGTCAGAACCTGACCGACGAGCGGTTCGCTTCGGTAACCGACCCCGACACCCCGCTTCAGGTGATCGACTACCAGATTTACGGTCGCCGGTTCCTCGCGGGCTTCACGTACAAGTTCTGACGGTCATGAGGGAGGACGGGCACGCGCTGCGGAAACGCGGTTCGTGTCCGTCCGATGCCTCGGCCGCGCCGCTTGCCAAGCCGCCCCGCGACGGGCGATGAGGAAGAGTGTCCGTGCCTGCTGAAAGCGCCTTGCACATCGTGATCGTCGGCGGCGGGACTGCCGGCTGGATGGCGGCCGCCGCGCTCGCGAAGCTGACCGCGTGCAAAGTCACGCTGGTCGAATCCGAGGCGATCGGCACCGTCGGGGTGGGCGAAGCGACGATCCCGCAGATCCGCCTGTTCAACCGCAGCCTCGGGATCGGCGAGCCCGAGTTTCTGCGCGAGACCAGGGCGACCTACAAGCTCGGGATCGAGTTCGCGGGCTGGTCGGGCGAAGGCAGCCGTTACATGCACGCCTTCGGCCAGGTCGGCCATCCGCACGGCCTGCTGCCGTTCCACCAGTACTGGCTGCGCGGCCGCGCCCAGGGGATCGCCGGGCCACTCGCAGACTATTCGCTCAACGAGCGCGCCGCGCGAGCGCTCAAGATGCAGATGTGGCGCGCCGAGCCGGGCAAGCCGGCGCCGGACATGCCGTGGGCCTACCACTTCAATGCGGGGCTCTATGCGGCCTACCTGCGCCGCCACGCCGAAACCAGCGGGGCTGCGCGGATCGAGGGGATCGTCGGCAGTGTCGAGCGCCACGGCGAGAGCGGCGATATCGCCGCGGTGACGCTGCAGGACGGGCGCCGGATAGCAGGCGACTTCTTCCTCGACTGCACCGGCTTTCGCGGCTTGCTGATCGAGCAGGAACTGAACGCCGGGCTAGACGACTGGACTCACTGGCTGCCCTGCGACCGCGCGGTAGCCGTTCCCTGCGCGACGCGGGGCGAGTTCACCCCCTACACTCGGTCGATCGCGCGGGAGGCAGGCTGGCAATGGCGCATCCCGCTCCAGCACCGGATCGGCAACGGGCTCGTCTATTCGAGCGAGTTCATGGAGGACGATGCAGCGGTCGCGCTGCTGCTCTCCGGCCTCGACGGCGATCCGCAGGCCGAGCCCAACCGGCTGCGCTTCGCGACCGGCATGCGCAAGCGGCACTGGGTCGGCAACTGTCTCGCGCTCGGACTCTCGGCAGGGTTCATGGAGCCGCTGGAATCGACCTCGATCCACCTGATCCAGTCGGCGATCGCGCGGTTCCTCGCGATGCTGCCGCGCCGCGATAGCTCGCCCGCGATGATCGCCGAGTTCAACCGCCAGGCCGAGTTCGAGTGGACGCGCATTCGTGACGTCCTGATTCTGCACTATTGGGCCAACGGCCGCGGAGGCCAGCCCTTCTGGGATCGCTGCCGCGCGATGGCCCTGCCCGACACGCTCTCCGCGAAGCTCGAGCAGTTCCGGGCGACGGGCTTCATCCACCGCGAGCACGAAGAACTGTTCACAGAGCAGGGTTGGCTTCAGGTTCTCATTGGCCAGGGCATCGAACCCGACACCTGGCACCCCGCCGCCGACGCCATGCCCGAAGCCGAACTCGCCGCGATGCTCGCCCGGATCGAGCGGCGCGACGCGGCGCTGGTCGACGCCATGCCGCCGCACGCCGAATTCCTGCGAGCGCGGTGCCTGACGAACGAAACGAGGAAATCCGCCTGATGCGCCTTACCCTGCTCCCCCTCGCCCTTGCGCTCACCGCAACGCCGCTCGCCGCGCAGGAGATCGCCGACGTTCGCGAGCGGCCGGCGACCGACGAGATCGTCTATTTCGTCCTGCCGGACCGCTTCGCCAACGGCGACACGAGCAACGATCTCGGCGGCTATCCCGACGAGCGGCTCGTCAGCGGCTTCGACCCGGCACACAAGGGCTTCTACCATGGGGGCGATCTCGCGGGGCTGACCGCGAAGCTCGACTATCTCGAAGGGCTCGGCGTCACCGCGATCTGGTTCGCGCCGGTGTTCGAGAACAAGCCGGTCCAGGGCCCCGAAGGCGATGAGAGCGCGGGCTATCACGGATACTGGGTGACCGATTTCACCTCGATCGACCCGCATTTCGGCACCAATGCGGAATTCGAGGCCTTCGTCGACGCGGCGCACGCACGCGGAATGAAGGTCTATATGGACATCATCACCAACCACTCCGCCGACGTGATCCGCTACGCCGAAGGCGATGCTACGCGCTACGCCTATCGCAGCAAGGGCGACTATCCCTATTCGACCCGCGGCGGACCCGACGGCGCGCCGATCAACCCCGGCTTCATGGGCGACGAGGACCGCAGCGAGGCGAACTTCGCCAGGCTGACCGATCCGACATACGCCTATACCCCGGTCGTACCCGCGGCGGAGAAGGGCGTGAAAGTCCCCGCCTGGCTCAACGATCCGATCCACTACCACAACCGCGGCGACACGACCTTCACCGGCGAGAGCAGCCGTTATGGCGATTTCGCGGGTCTCGACGACCTGTACACCGAGCATCCGCGCGTGCTCGCCGGGATGATCGAGATCTACGGCGACTGGATCCGCAAGACCGGGATCGACGGCTTCCGCATCGACACCGCGCGCCACGTCAATCCCGAGTTCTGGCAGGCGTTCGTGCCCGAGATGCAGCGCGTGGCGCGCGAAGAGGGCATCCCCAACTTCCACATCTTCGGCGAGGTCTACCGCGATGCGCCCGACAGCGGCTACATCGCGCAGTACACCCGCCGCGACGGCTTCCCCGCGGTGCTCGACTTCGCGTTCCAGAGTGCGGTGACGCTGGCAGTGAGCGGCGAGCGCTCGCCCGAAGTCCTGGTCGAGATGTTCGACGGCGACGTGCTCTACGAAGGCGGCGAGGAGGCCGCGCGCGCGCTGCCGACCTTTCTCGGCAACCACGACATGGGCCGTTTCTCGACCCTGCTGAAGCAGCGTCTTCCCGGCATCTCGCAGGAGGAACTGCTCGCGCGGGTCAAGCTCGGCCACGCCATGCTGCTGACGCTGCGCGGCAGCCCGGTGATCTACTACGGCGACGAGCAGGGCTTCGTCGGCGACGGCAACGATCAGGCCGCGCGCGAGGACATGTTTCCGAGCGAAACCGCCAGCTACAACGACAACGACCTGATCGGCACCGACGCGACCACCGCCGAGGCCAATTTCGACCGCGAGCACCCGCTCTACCGCCTGATCGCCGAGCTTTCCGCGCTCCGCCGCGCGCATCCGGCGCTGCTGCGCGGACGCCAGCAGGTGCGGCATTACGAGGTCGAGGGGCCGGGCGTGTTCGCGGTCTCGCGCTTCGATCCGGCAACCGGCGGCGAGTACCTCGCTGTGTTCAATACCGCCGGCAAGGAGCGCAGCGCCAACGTCGCGCTCGGTTACGACGCGCGCGCGTTCGAGACGCTCTCGGGTGCGTGCCCGGCCGAGGTTTCGGCCCCGGGCAGCGCGGCGTTCACCCTGCCCGCGTTCGGCTGGGCGGTGTGCCGGGTGAGCGAGACCGCCGAATGAACCGCGCCGAACGCTTCCCTGTTTCAACGAGCATGCCGGACAACGCTGCCGAATGGTGGCGCGGCGCGGCGATCTACCAGATCTATCCGCGCAGTTTCATGGACGCCAACGGCGACGGGATCGGCGATCTGCCGGGGATCGCCGCACGGCTCGACTACGTCGCCGAACTCGGTGTCGACGCGATCTGGATTTCGCCGTTCTACACCAGCCCGATGAAGGATTTCGGCTACGACGTGGCCGACTATTGCGGGGTCGATCCGATCTTCGGCACGCTCGATGACTTCGACGCGCTGGTCGCCCGCGCGCACGAGCTCGGCCTCAAGGTGCTGATCGATCAGGTCTATTCGCACACTTCGGAAGCGCATTCGTGGTTCGTCGAGAGCCGCGCGAGCCGCGACAATCCCAAAGCCGACTGGTACGTCTGGGCCGACGCCAAGCCCGACGGTTCGCCGCCGTCCAACTGGCAGTCGGTGTTCGGCGGCCCCGCGTGGACCTGGGACGCACGGCGCGGTCAGTACTACCTGCACAACTTCCTCAGCAGCCAGCCGCAGCTCAACGGACACAACCCGGCGGTGCAGGAGGCGCTGCTCGGCGTCGCACGCTTCTGGCTCGACCGCGGGGTCGACGGCTTCCGCATCGACGCGCTCAATTTCTCGATGCACGACCCGCAGTTGCGCGACAATCCGCCCGCGCCGCCGAGCAACCAGCCGCGCACGCGCCCGTTCGATTTCCAGCGCCACGTGCACAACATGTCGCACCCCGACATCCCGCGCTTCATCGAGCGCATCCGCGAGGTGACCGACGGCTACGACGCGATCTTCACCGTCGCCGAAGTGGGCGGCCCCGAAGCCGAGGGCGAGATGAAGGCGTTCACCGCGGGCGACCACCGGCTGAACTCCGCCTACGGCTTCAACTTCCTCTACGCCGATCGCATGACGCCCGGCCTCGTCTGCGCCGCGCTCGCGCAGTGGCCGTGCGAGGACGGCATGGGCTGGCCCAGCTGGGCGTTCGAGAACCACGACGCCCCACGCGCGCTCTCGCGCTGGTGCACGCCCGATCAGGTCGAGCGCTTCGCTCAGATGAAGGCGGTACTGCTGGCCGCGCTGCGCGGCAACGTCATCTTCTATCAGGGCGAGGAGCTCGGTCTCACGCAAGTCGATATTCCGTTCGACCAGCTCCACGATCCCGAGGCGATCGCCAACTGGCCGCTGACGCTCTCGCGCGATGGTGCGCGCACGCCGATGCCGTGGGAAAGCGCCGCACTCGACAGTGGCTTCGGTTCGAACGATCCTTGGCTTCCGATCGGCGCGGAAAACCTCGCGCGCGCAGTCGACCGGCAGAGCGGCGATCCGGACTCGCTGCTCGAGCTGACCCGGGCGCTGCTGGCCTTGCGCAAGGCGCGTCCGCCGCTGCGCCGCGGCGCGGTGGCAGACTGCCGCGCCGACGGCGCACTGCTGGTTTTCGACCGCGAGCACGCCGGCCAGCGCATCCGGTGCTTTTTCAATCTCGGCGACACCCCGCTCGCGCTCGAGCCGAAGTCGGCCGACGGCGAAATCCTGATCGCGGTCAACGGCGCGACACCCGACAACCTTCCTTCCTTCGGCGCAATAATGGTGAACGTATGACCCTCCCCTTCCGCCTGGCCGTCTCGCTTGCGGCGCTCGCCCTCTCCACCGCCGCCGCTGCGGGCACGGTGACTTCCCCGGACGGGCGGATCGCGGTGACGCTCGATGCCGATGGCGAAGGGGTGCCGTTCTATTCGGTCGAGCGCGATGGCGAGCCCCTGATCGTCAAGTCCAACCTCGGCTTCAATTTCACCGACGCCAATCCGATGCGGCGCAACTTCGCGGTCGTCGAAGAAACCAACGATAGCGTCGACACCCGCTGGGAGCAGCCTTGGGGCGAGCGCCAGTGGGTGACCGACCGGCACAACGAACTCGCCGTCACCTTCCGCCAGCGCGACGAGGCCGCGCGCACCCTCATCGTGCGAATGCGCGTTTTCGACGACGGGGTAGGCTTCCGCTACGAATTGCCCGAAAGCACCGCGCAGTCCGAATACCGCATCGCGGAGGAGCTGACCGAGTTCAATATCGCCAGCGACGGCACCGCCTGGTCGATCCCCGCGGGCGACTGGAACCGCTACGAATATCTCTATTCCAAGACCCCGATCAGCGCACTTTCGACCGTCCACACACCGGTGACGATGAAGCTCGACGGCGGCACCTATCTGGCGTTCCACGAAGCCGCGCTGGTCGATTATTCGGGCATGTGGCTCAAGCGCATGGACGGCACGCGGCTGCGCGCACTGCTTGCGCCGTCGAGCCGCGGGGCCAAGGTCGTGCGCGAGGGCGCCTTCACCACGCCCTGGCGCACCATTCGCATCGGAGACGAGCCCGCAACGCTGGTCGAAAGCAATATCGACCTCAATCTCAACGAACCCAACAAGCTGGGCGACGTCTCGTGGTTCGAACCGGCCAAGTACGTCGGCATCTGGTGGGGCATGATCCGCGGCGACTGGACCTGGGCGCAAGGCCCCAATCACGGCGCGACCACCGAACGTGCGAAGAAGGTGATCGATTTCGCCGCCGAGCACGGGTTCCGCGGCGTGCTGATCGAAGGGTGGAATGTCGGCTGGGACGGCAACTGGTTCGGCAACGGGCGCGACTACAGCTTCACCCAGTCCTATCCCGACTTCGACCTGAAGGAAGTGACCGACTATGCCCGCGAGAAGGGCGTGCATCTGATCGGGCACCACGAGACCGGCGGCAATATCCAGGTTTACGAAGCGCAGCTCGCCGATGCGATGAAGCTCTACGGCGAGCTCGGGGTGGACGTGGTCAAGACCGGCTACGTCGCCGATGCGGGCGGGATCATCTCGTGCAATGCCGACATCGCCGATCCGTGCGGTGACGAGATCTTCGAGTGGCACGACGGCCAGCGCCAGGTGCAGCATCACCTGAAGGTCGTGCAGGAAGCCGCGAAGAACCAGATCGCGGTCAATCCGCACGAGCCGGTCAAGGACACCGGGTTGCGCCGCACTTATCCCAATTGGGTGTCGCGCGAAGGCGCGCGCGGCCAGGAATACAACGCCTGGAGCAAGTTCGGCAACGGCCCGGATCATGCGCCGACGCTGGTCTATACCCGCATGCTGGCGGGCCCGATGGATTTCACACCCGGCGTGCTCGGGCTGGTGGGCGACAACGGCATGCCGTTCTCCTCGACGCTCGCCAAGCAGCTCGGCCTCTACCTCGCGATCTACTCGCCGATCCAGATGGCGGCGGACTTCCCCGAAAGCCTCGAAGCGCACCCGCGCGAGCTCGAATTCATCAAAGAGGTTCCGGCCGACTGGGCCGAAAGCCATCTGATCGCGGGCGAGATCGGCGACTACGCCATTTTCGCGCGCAAGGATCGCAACAGCGCCGACTGGTACGTGGGCGGGGTCAACGACGCGACCGAGCGCACACTGACGCTGACCTTCGACTTCCTCGAGCCGGGCGAGAGCTACACCGCCAAGGTGTGGAAGGACGGACCCGACGCGACGTACCTGACCGAGGCACGGCACCAGATCGCCTATGATACGCTGACCGTGAAGAAAGGCGACAGCTACACGGTGCGGCTCGCCCCGGCAGGCGGCGTCGCGATCCAGCTGAAGCCGGTCGAGTGATCCGCACGATCGCCGGAGTGCTGCTCGCGCTGGCGCTCGCCGCTTGCGCGAGCGTGTCGCCGGCGCCGACCGACGAGGGCCGCTTCGTCGAGTGGGAAAGCCTTCACGCCGAAGGGCTGCCGATGCAACGGGTCACGATCTGGCTTCCGCCCGGCTACGACGAATCCGACCGGCGCTACCCGGTGCTTTACATGCACGACGGGCAGAACCTGTTCGACCCGGCGAAGACGCACTACGGCAAGGCCTGGCAGATCGACGACGTGCTGCGCACGATGGTCACCGAGGGCACTGCCGAGCCGCACATCGTCGTCGGCGTGTGGTCGCCGGGCGCCGATCGCTACCGCCAGTACCTGCCGCAGCCCGCCGCCGAGGGCGTGACAGGCGCTTTGGCCGGGAACATGCGCGAGATGACGGGCGGCGCGATCATCTCGGCGCGCTATCTCGAATGGCTCGCCGACGAGCTCAAGCCGCGGATCGACCGCGAGTATCGCACGCGCCCCGCCCCGGCCGACACGACCCTGATCGGATCGAGCATGGGCGGCATCATGACCTGCTACGCGATCGTCGAACGGTCCGACGTGTTCGGCCGCGCGGCCTGCGTCTCCTCGCACTGGCCGATCGCCGACCCCGGGATCGCCGCGAAGCAGAAAGACGAGATCGACGCGATCTGGCGCGGCTGGCTCGGCGCGAAGCTCGGCCCGCCGAACGGCCGCCGCGTGTGGATGGATCACGGCACCGCGCTGCTCGATGCCCATTACCCGCCGTATCAGGCCAAGATCACCGAGGCTTTCCGCGCGAACGGCTGGCGCGAGGGCAAGGACTTCGTCGCGCGCAGCTACGAAGGCGCCGAGCACGACGAGATCGCGTGGAACGCGCGCTTGCCCGAGATGCTCGCCTGGCTATGGGCGGAGGAATGAACGAGCGAGCCGGCAGTCCTCCCAGGGTCGTCGTCCTCGGCGGCGGCAGCGCGGGGTGGATCACCGCCTGCCTGATCGCCGATCGCTGGGGCGCCGCGAACGTGACCGTGGTCGAAAGCCCGGCGATCGGGATCATCGGCGTCGGCGAGGGCTCGACCCCGCAACTAAAGGCGTTCTTCGACCACCTCGGGATCGCCGAGAGCGAATGGATGCCCGCGTGCGACGCGACGTACAAGCTCGGCATCCGCTTCACGGGATGGAGCGAACGGCCGGGGTTCGAGAGCTACTTCCACCCCTTCCCCGGTCCGACCGACCTCCATTCGCAGCCCGGCTTCTTCCACAACTGCGCGCTCGCGCGGCGCGGGCTCGACGCGCCGGCGCATCCCGACGAATGGTTCCTCGCGGCGCGCCTCGCCGCCGCGCGCAAGGCGCCGCACGCTGCGGAAAGCTTCCCGTTCCCGCCGAGCTACGGCTACCACTTCGACGCGCACAAGCTCGGTGCGTTCCTCGGCCAATGGGCGGTCGGCCGCGGGGTGACCCACCGCCAGGCGAAAGTCGAGCAGATCGAGCTCACATCCGAGGGCGAGGTCGCCGCGCTATTGTGCGAAGGCGGAGAGCGGATCGCGGGCGATCTGTTCGTCGACTGCTCGGGCTTCCGCAGCGTGATCGCGCAGGAGAAGCTCGGTGTGGAGTTTCTGTCCTTCGCCGAAAACCTGTTCAACGATCGTGCGGTGGTCATGCCGACGCCGCACACCGCGCCGCTCCACCCGCAAACCGAGAGCTTCGCGATGGCGGCGGGCTGGCGCTGGTCGATCCCGCTGACGACGCGGGTGGGCAACGGCTACGTCTATTCCTCGGCGCATATCGCCGACGAGGACGCCGAGGCGGAATTGCGCGCCGCGATCGGGATGACCGAAAGCGAGCAGCCGGCGCGGATCCTCAGGATGAAGGTCGGCCGCGTCGCCGAATCCTGGCGCCGCAACTGCCTCGTCGCGGGGCTCGCGCAGGGCTTCATCGAGCCGCTCGAGGCGACCGCGCTTCATATCGTGATCGCGACCGCGCTCGAATTCCTCCAGGCTTACGAGGCGGGCGGCATGTCCGCCGCCCACCGCGACGCGTTCAACCGCAAGACCGCGGCCCGCTACGAAGGGATCCGCGACTACGTGGTCGCGCACTACCGGATGAACCAGCGCGCCGACACCGGGTATTGGCGCGCCAGTGCCGCGAACCAGCAGCTCTCCGACGGGCTCAAGGCGATGATGACCGCGTGGTTCACCCATCGCGACATGGCCGAGGCGATCGGCGAGGCATACGACGAAGCTTACTACTCGAACGCAAGCTGGCACTGCCTGTTCGCCGGTTACGGCACCTTCCCCGCCCCTGAGAAGATGCAGCCGGTGCCCGCGCAAGCACGCCCGGCCGATCGCGCCGCGACCGACCGCATGCTCGCCGTCTGCGCCCTCAACTTCCCCGACTACGCGCCCGTCTGACGCCCGCTCACATCGAGCGCGCGATCAGCATCTTCATGATCTCGTTCGATCCGCCGAAGATCCGCGTGATGCGGCTGTCGCGATACATCTTCGCGATCGGGTATTCGTTGATGTAGCCCCAGCCACCGTGGAGCTGGAGGCACTTGTCGACCACCTCGCCCTGCAGTTCGGTGAGCCAGTACTTGGCGATCGAGGCGGTGGTGACGTCGAGCTCGCCGCGCAGCAGCCTGGCGATGCAGTCGTTGAGGAACACCTTGGCCGCGGTGCCGCGCGCCTTGAGGTCGGCGAGCACGAACTGGGTGTTCTGGAAGTCCCAGATCGTCTGCCCGAACGCCTTGCGCTGCTTGACGTATTCGACCGTGGTGTCGAGCGCCTTCTCGATCGTGCTCATCGCGCCGACCGCGATCACCAGCCGCTCCTGCGGCAGCTCGCCCATCAACTGGTAGAACCCGCGCCCCTCCTCTCCGCCGAGCACGTTGTCGCCCGGCACGAAGACGTCGTCGAAGAACAGCTCGCTGGTGTCGGCCGCGTCCATTCCGATCTTGTCGAGCTTCTTGCCCCGGCGGAAGCCCTCGGCCCCCTCGGTCTCCAGGCACAGCAGGCTGATGCCCTTGGCGCGCTGCGTCGGATCGGTCTTGGCGACGACGACGATGAAGTTCGCCAGTTGGCCGCTCGAGATGAAGGTCTTTGCCCCGTTGAGGCGATAGCCGTTGCCGTCCTTGACCGCGGTGGTGGCGACGTTCTGGAGGTCCGAGCCGACGCCCGGCTCGGTCATCGCGATCGCACTGATCAGCTCGCCCGAGACGAGGCGCGGCAGCCAGCGCTGCTTCTGCTCCTCGGTCCCGTGGCGCACGACGTAGGGCAGGATGATGACGTTGTGGAGGCTGCTGGCGAAGCCATCGACACCCTTCTCCGCCTGCTGGTCGAGCACCACCAGATCGTGCCGGAAATCGCCGCCGTGGCCGCCGTACTCCTCGGGCACGGTCATGCCGAGCAAGCCCGCCTGGCCCGCCTCGCGCCAGAATTCGCGCTCGACCTCCCCGTCCTCGCGCCACTTCTCGACCCGCTTTTGCGGCGCGTGCTGTTCGAAGAACTTGCCGACCGCATCCTTGAAGATCGCGATCTCCTCGTCAGCCATGAACTCGGGGTCGGGGACGTCGATGACGGGCATGGGCAGTTCCTCTCCAGTTGATCGTGTCAGGCCACCGTGCCCGCTTCGCGCAGCGCGGCGATTTCGTTGGCGTCCAGGCCGAGCGAGGCGAGGATGGCGTCGCTGTCGTCGCCGGGCATGGGGGCGGGTTCGGGCGCGCCGGTCGCGGTCGCCGAATAGCGCGGTGCGGGCGCGGGCTGCATATCGCCGCCGACCTCGACGAAGGTTTCGCGCGCCATGTTGTGCGGGTGGCGAGCGGCTTCGCTCATGGTCAGCACCGGGGCGTAGCACACGTCGGTGTGCTCCATCAGCGCATCCCATTCGTCGCGGGTCTTCGCTTTGAACAGCGCGGTGAGCTTGTCCTTGAGCGCGCCCCATTGCGCGCGGTCGTGCTGCGCGTCGAATTCGGCGTCGTCCTCGAGCCCGGCGATGCGGCGCAGCTCGGCGTAGAACTGCGGCTCGATGCTGCCGATCGAGACGAACTTGCCGTCGGCGGTCTCGTAGGTGTCGTAGAAATGCGCGCCGGTATCGAGCATGTTCGCGCCGAGCTCCTCCGACCACACACCCATGTTCTTCATGCCGTGCATCATGCCCATCAGCACCGCGGTGCCGTCGGTCATGGCGGCGTCGATCACCTGGCCCGCACCTCCACGCGCGACGCTGAGCAGCGCGGCGACCATCCCGAAGGCGAGCATCATCCCGCCACCGCCGAAGTCGCCGACCATGTTGATCGGCGGGGTCGGCTTGCCGCCCTCGCGCCCGAAGTGCGCCAGCGCCCCGGCAAGCGCGATGTAATTGATGTCGTGCCCGGCATAGGGGGCGTAGGGGCCGGTCTGGCCCCACCCGGTCATGCGGCCGTAAACCAGCTTCGGATTGTCGCCGAGCAACTCGTCAGGGCCGAGCCCGAGCCGCTCCATCACTCCCGGGCGGAAGCCCTCGATGATCCCGTCCGCGCTTGTGCAGAGCTTGCGCGCCAGCACCACGCCCTCGGCGCTCTTGAGATCGAGCGCGATCGACTTGCGCCCGCGCGCGAGCACGTCTTTGGTCGTAACCGGCTGCGAGCCCCCGCGCCCGCCGCTCGCGCGGTCCACGCGGACCACCTCGGCGCCGTGATCGGCCAGCATCATGCCGCAGAACGGCCCCGGGCCGATCCCGGCGAATTCGACGATCCGCAGGCCGGCAAGCGGGCCGGACACGTTACTTGCCCTTCCAGTTCGGCTTGCGCTTCTCGGCGAAGGCCGCTGCGCCCTCGCGCGCATCCGCGCTGACGAAAACCGGCCCGATCAGCGCGCCCTGCCGGTCGTAGCGCTCGGCCATCGGCCAGCCGCGCGACTCCTTCATGATCGCCTTGGAAACGCGCACCGCGAGCGGGCCGTTCTCCGCGATCCGCGCCGCGAGCTCGAGCGCGCCCTCGAGCGCGGAGCCTTCTACCACGCGGTTGATCAGGCCGAGCTCGTAGGCGCGCGCCGCGTCGATGAAGTCGCCCGTCAGCGCCAGCTCCATCGCGATACGCTCGGGGATCTGATCGGGCAGCATCATCACCCCGCCCGCAGCCGCGACCAGCCCCCGCTTGGCCTCCGGGATGCCGAACTTGGCACCGCTGTTCGCCACGATAAGGTCGCAGGCGATCATGAGTTCCAGCCCGCCCGCGAGGGCATAACCCTCGACCGCGGCGATCAGCGGCTTCTTCGGCGGCGCCTGGACCACCCCGCCGAACCCGCGCCCTTCGATGCTGGGGGATTCACCGCGCAGGAAGCCCTTGAGGTCCATGCCCGAACAGAACGTGCCGCCCGCCCCGGTGAGAATGCCGACCCGCAGATCGTCTTCCGAATCGAGCCGGTCCATCGCCGCGGCGATGCCTTCGGCCGCCGCCTTGTTCATCGCGTTCTTCGCCTCGGGCCGGTTGATCGTGACGATCAGCACGCCGTCGCGCACTTCGGTGAGTAGCTCTTCGCTCATCCTCGTCCCTTCCATTTCTTATCGAAACTTGTCTTGTGCCCTTGCTGGCCAAGGTTTACGCTTGCGTCAACCTGATTCCGGAACCGAGGAGGATTGCTGCAATGGCCGAAGCCTACATCATCGACGCGGTGCGGACCCCGCGGGGGATCGGCAAAGTCGGCAAGGGCGCGCTGGCCCACATGCACCCGCAGCACCTTGCCGCCACCGTGCTCAAGGCAATCGCGGAGCGCAATTCGCTCGACACCAGGGACGTGGACGACGTGATCTGGTCGACCAGCACGCAGAAGGGCAAGCAGGGCGGCGATCTGGGCCGCATGGCGGCGCTCGACGCGGGTTACGACATCACCAGTTCCGGCATGACGCTCGACCGCTTCTGCGGCGGCGGCATTACCAGCGTGAACCTCGCCGCGGCGCAAGTGATGAGCGGCATGGCCGACCTCGTCGTTGCCGGCGGGACCGAGATGATGAGCTACACCGCCAGCTCGATGCAGGAAGAGATGCAGGCGGGCTTGATGCCGCTCGGCATGGGCAGCGGCAACGATCGGCTGCGCGAAGTCCATCCGCAGAGCCACCAGGGCGTGTGCGGCGACGCGATCGCGACGATGGAAGGCTTCACCCGGCAGGAGCTCGACGCGCTCGCGCTGCGCAGCCAGCGGAACGCCGCGCGCGCGATCGAGGAAGGGCGGTTCGACAAGTCGCTCGTCCCGGTGACCGACGCCGAGGGCAATGCGGTGCTCGAGCGCGAGGAATTTCCCCGTCCGCAGACCACCGCCGAGGGCCTCGCCGAGCTCCAGCCGAGCTTCGCCAAGATCGCGCAGACCCCGCTCGACCAGCAGGGCACCACGTTCGGCGGGCTGATCAACCAGAAATACCCGGACCTCAAGATCGAGCACTTCCACCACGCGGGCAACAGCTCGGGCGTGGTCGACGGGGCGGCCGCAGTGCTGATCGCGGGCAAGGCCTACGCCGAGGCGCACGGGATGAAGCCCCGCGCCCGCATCGTCGCCACCGCCAACCAGGGCGACGATCCGACGCTGATGCTCAACGCGCCGGTTCCGGCGGCGAAGAAGGTGCTCGAGAAGGCCGGACTGACGAAAGACGACATCGACGTCTGGGAGATCAACGAGGCTTTCGCGGTGGTCGCGGCCAAGTTCATCCGCGACCTCGAACTCCCCGAGGACAAGGTCAACGTGAACGGCGGCGCGATCGCGCTCGGCCACCCGATCGGCGCGACCGGTTCGATCCTGATCGGCACCGCGCTCGACGAACTCGAGCGTTCGGGCGGGCGCTACGGCCTCGTCACGATGTGCGCGGCAGGCGGCATGGCCCCGGCGATCGTGATCGAGCGGGTCGACGACTTCGTCGACTGAGGCTAGGCGCCCCATCCATGGACCTGATCGGACCCGTTTCGCGCAGCTATATCTCGCAGCGCACCAAGCTGCATTACGCCGACTGGGGCAACCCGGACGCGCCGCCGCTGATCCTGCTTCACGGCGGGCGCGACCACTGCCGCAGCTGGGACTGGATCGCGCAGGAGCTGCGCGAGGATTGGCACGTGATCTGCCCCGACTTGCGCGGCCACGGCGACAGCGGGTGGAGCCGGACCGGCTACTACCCGGTCATGGGCTTCGTGTTCGATCTCATGCAGTTGGTCGCGCTCAACGATCTCGCGCCGGTGACGATCGTGGCGCATTCGCTCGGCGGCAATGTCGCGCTGCGTTTCACCGGGCTCTATCCCGATAAAGTGCGCAAGATCGTCGCGATCGAGGGGCTCGGCCCCTCGCCCAGGCGTCAGGCCGAACGCGATGCGATGGGCCCGGAGCAAATCTGGGGCGAATACTTCGACAAGAAGCGCGACGCCGCCGCGCGCCAGCCGCGCCGCTATGCCACGTTCGAGGATGCGCTGAAGCGCATGCACGAGGCGAACAGTTATCTGTCGGAGAGCCAGGCGCTGCATCTCACCCAGCATGCGGTGATGCGGGGCGAGGACGGCAGCTTCAGCTGGAAGTTCGATCCGCATCTGCACGCCTGGCCGCCCGAGGATATGCCGAACCCGCAGGTGGAGGCGCTGTGGCAGCGGATCGAATGCCCGACGCGGCTCGTCTACGGCAACGATAGCTGGGCCTCGAACCCGGAAAAGGACGGCCGCATCCGCCACTTCCGCAACGCCACCGTCACCGCCTACGACAACGCCGGGCACTGGGTGCACCACGACCGGTTCGACGACTTCCTGGCGGAGTTGCGCACATTCCTGTGAGTGCAGGGCTGTTGTTTCGGAAAACTTGCCGTTAGCAAACCGCCATGGCCGAAACGCCGTGGCAGTTCTGGGTCGATCGCGGCGGCACGTTCACCGATGTGATCGCCCGCGCGCCCGGCGGCGCGGTCCACCAGCACAAGCTGCTCTCCGAGGACCCGGCCTACCGCGACGCGGCGGTCGAGGCGATGCGGCGGATCGCCGGCGACGAGGGCGGCGCACTGCCGCCGATCGACCTGCGCATCGGCACCACGGTCGCGACCAACGCGCTGCTCGAGCGCAAGGGCGAGCCCACCTGTCTCGCGATCACCGGCGGGTTCGGCGATGCGCTCGCGATCGGCACGCAGGAACGGCCCGAGCTGTTCGTGCGCGAAATCCGCAAACCCGAACCGCTTTACGCCCACGTGGTCGAGATCGACGAGCGCCTCGGCGCGGACGGCGAGGTTCTGCGCCCGCTCGACGAAGCGGCCGCCTTCACCGCGCTCAAGGCCTGCTACGACAAGGGCTGCCGCGCCATCGCGATCGTGCTGATGCACGGCTGGCGCTATCCTGGGCACGAGGACCGCCTGGCGGCGATCGCGCAGGGCATCGGCTTCACCCAGGTCAGCGCCGGCCACGACGTCGCGCCGCTGATCAAGCTGATCGGGCGCGGCGACACCACGGTGGTCGACGCCTATCTCTCGCCGGTGGTGCGCCGCTACGCCGAAGCGCTGGTCGCCGAAGCGGGCGGCAGCGTCGCGCCGCTGTTCATGCAGTCGAGCGGCGGGCTGGCGGCGGCGGGCGCGTTCCACGGCAAGGACGCGGTGCTTTCGGGCCCGGCGGGCGGGATCGTCGGCATGGCCGCGACAGCGGCCGAGGCGGGCTTCGGCAAAGTCATCGGCTTCGACATGGGCGGCACCTCGACCGATGTGTCGCACTATGCCGGCAGCTACGAGCGCGACAGCGAGAACCGCGTCGCGGGGGTGCGCATCCGCACGCCGATGATGCGCATCCACACGGTGGCGGCAGGCGGCGGCTCGATCTGCGCGTTCGACGGCACTCGGCTCACGGTCGGCCCGCATTCGGCGGGCGCGATACCCGGCCCCGCCTGCTATCGCCGGGGCGGGCCGTTGACCGTGACCGACTGCAACCTGCTGACCGGCAAACTCGTCCCCGCGCACTTCCCCGCGCTGTTCGGGCCGAAGGGCGACCAGCCGCTCGACCGCGACGTGGTGGAGGCGAAGTTCGCCGACCTCGCCCATCAGGTCGCGCAAGCGACCGGCCGCGAGGCCACTCCCGAACAGCTCGCCGAAGGCTGCATCGCGATCGCGGTCGCCAACATGGTCAACGCGATCAAGGCGATCTCGGTGCGCCGCGGGCACGACGTCGCGGGCTACACGCTGTGCTGCTTCGGCGGCGCGGGCGGACAGCACGCGTGCCTCGTCGCCGACGCGCTGGGGATGGACCGGGTGATGATCCACCCGCTCGCGGGCGTGCTCTCGGCCTACGGCATCGGGCTCGCCGACCGCAGCGCGGTGCGCGAGAAGACGCTCGGGCTCGATTTCGAGCCCGGTGCGATGGAGGCGCTGCGCGAGACCGTGGCCGAACTCGGCGACGATGCGGAGCGCGACTTGCGCCGTCAGGGGGTCACCGGCGAAATCGAGCTCGAAGCCGCGGTGCAGATGCGCACCCGCGGCGGCGACAGCACGATCGAGGTTGCGCTCGGCGCGCACGACGCGATGCAGACCGCCTTCGACGAGGCCTACCGCAAGCAGTTCGGCTTCCGCAGCGACGACGCGCTGGTGATCGACACGCTGCGGGTCGAGGCGGTGCGCCGCGCCGATCCGGACACCGCGGTCGCCGCCGAGCTGCCCGAACGCTCGGGCGATCCGCTCGAGGTGGCGCGCTGCTTCATGGGCGGCGAATGGCGCAATGCGCCGCTCTACGACCGCGCGAGACTCGCCGCCGGGTTCGCGCTCGAAGGCCCGGCGATCGTGATCGACCCAACCTCGACCACGGTGGTCGAGCCCGGCTGGGGGCTCGAGGTCGACCAGCACGGCAACCTGATCCTCGACCGTGTCGCTCCGCGCGACACCGGGGAAGAGCTCGGCACCGCGGTCGATCCCGTCCGGCTGGAGATCATGGGCGGGCTGTTCATGGCGATCGCCGAGGAGATGGGCGCCGCGCTTCAGCACAGCGCCTCCTCGGTCAATATCCGCGAGCGGCTCGATTTCTCCTGTGCGGTGTTCGACGCCGCGGGCAATCTCGTCGCCAACGCGCCGCACATGCCGGTCCACCTCGGATCGATGGGCGAGAGCGTGCGCACGATCATGGCGCGGCGCGGTGAAATGCGCGACGGGCGCGGGATCCGCCCGGGCGACGTCTATGCCCTCAACGCGCCCTACGACGGCGGCACCCATCTGCCCGACATCACCGTGGTCATGCCGGTGTTCGTCGCGCCGGGAGACCCTGCTCCCGCCTACTTCGTCGCCGCGCGCGGGCACCATGCCGATATCGGCGGAATCACCCCCGGCTCGATGCCGCCAATGAGCACGAGCGTCGAGCAGGAGGGCGTGCTGATCGACAACGTGCTGATCGTCGAGGACGGCGAATTTCTCGCCAAGGACTTGCGCGCGCTGCTCTCCTCGGGCCCCTACCCCTCACGCAACGTCGCGGCGAACCTCGCCGACCTCAAGGCGCAGGTCGCAGCCTGCACCAAGGGCGCCGACGAACTGCGCCGCATCAGTCACGAATACGGGCGCGAGGGCGTTGCCGCCTATATGGGCCACGTCCAGGCGCACGCCGAGGAAGCGGTGCGCAAGCTGATCGACCGGATCGAGGACGGCAGCTTCCGCTACGAGATGGACAACGGAGCGGTGGTCGCGGTGCGGGTGACGGTCGACCGCGAAAGCCGCTCGGCGACAGTCGATTTCGCGGGCACCTCCGACCAACTGCCCGGCAACTTCAACGCGCCGGTTTCGGTCGTGCGCGCGGCGGTGCTCTACGTCGTGCGCACGCTGATCGACGATGCGATCCCGATGAACGAAGGCTGCCTGCGCCCGATCGCAATCCGGGTGCCCGAAGGTTCGATGTTGCGCCCGCGCCATCCGGCCGCGGTGGTGGCGGGCAACGTCGAGACCAGCCAGGTCGTCACCGACGCGCTGTTCGGCGCATTGGGCGCGATGGCGGGGGCGCAGGGGACGATGAACAACTTCACCTTCGGCAACGAGCGCCACCAGTATTACGAGACGATCGCCGGCGGTTCGGGCGCGGGGCCCGATTTCGACGGGGCCGACGTGGTCCAGACCCACATGACCAACAGCCGGCTGACCGATCCCGAAATCCTCGAAACGCGATTCCCGGTGCGGCTCGAGGAATTCGCGATCCGCCGCGGCTCGGGCGGCGCGGGCGCGCATCGCGGCGGCGACGGTGCGGTGCGGCGGGTCCGCTTCCTCGAGTCGATGACCGCCGGGATCCTCGCCAACCGGCGCCGCGTGCCGCCCTTCGGACTGGCGGGCGGCGCGGACGGCGCGTGCGGGATCAACCGCATCGAGCGGGCGGACGGCAGCGTCGAGGAACTCGAAGCGACCGCCTCTGCCGAAATGCAGCCGGGCGACGTATTCGCGATCCTGACGCCCGGCGGCGGTGGGTATGGGGAGGCCTGATATGGTCAATCGACAACGCCACAAGCCCGTCACCCTGAACTTGTTTCAGGGTCCATGTAGCACCCCGCGCCGCGCTTCGCGTAGTGGCCCGCAGGGCACGCTGCCAGAGAACCTGCGCAGAAGGCCCGATGGATGCTGAAACCAGTTCAGCATGACGGCGAAGGGTGAAAGCTGCGCACCGCGAGAACTTCGGACGGAGGTGAATGGGAACGATGTGGGTCTTGCTCGGGATCGCGGTGATCGTGGTCGGCTTTCTGCTGCGGTTCAATCCGCTGCTGGTGGTCGCGATCTCGGCGCTGGTGACGGGGCTAGCGGCGGGGATCGATCCGCTCGAGGTGCTCGCCGCCTTCGGCAAGGCGTTCAACGACGCGCGCTATGTCAGCGTGGTCTATATCGTGCTGCCGGTGATCGGCATTCTCGAGCGCCACGGCTTGCAGGAACGTGCGCGCGCCGCGATCGCGGCGTTCCGGGGCGCGACCGTGGGCCGGCTGCTGATCGGCTACCTCGTGTTCCGCCAGGCGACTGCCGCGCTCGGGCTCACCTCGATCGCCGGGCCCGCGCAGACCGTCCGCCCGCTGGTCGCTCCGATGGCGCAGGCCGCGGGCGAGACCCAGGGCGCCGATCCCGAGAGCGACCGCATTCCGGCGATCGCGGCGGGGACCGACAACGTCGGGCTGTTCTTCGGCGAGGACATCTTCATCGCGATCGGCTCGATCCTGCTGATGGTCGGGGTGCTCCAGACCTACGGGATCGAGGCCGAGCCGCTCGAGCTCGCCAAGTGGGCGATCCCGACCGCGATCTGCGCCTTCCTGATCCACGGAACGCGGCTGCTGTGGCTCGACCGCAAGCTCGCGCGCGAGCGCGCCGCGCGAGAGCCCGTCCCGGCGGAGGATGCGGCATGATCGACTATCAGTTCATCTACGCCGTCGGCGGCGCATTTTTCCTCGCCTTCGCGCTGCTGAGCGCGACCGACCGCACCAATCCCAGGCGCTGGGGCAACGCAGCGTTCTACGCGCTGCTCGCGACGAGCTTCTGGGCGGGCGACAGGCTCGGTGATCTGGGCAACGGCGTGCTGGTGCTCGGTCTCGTCGCGGTCGCCGGGTTCAAGCTGATGGGCAAAGGCGCACGTCCGACCTCGACGCCCGAAGAACGCGCGGCCGAAAGCGCCGCACGCGGCAACAGGCTGTTCCTCCCCGCGCTCATCATCCCCGCGGTGGCGCTGATCGGCACGCTCGCGTTCAAGCGCTTTCCCGAGGTGTTCGACAGCGGGCAGGTCACGCTGGTGGCGCTGACCTTTGGCGTGCTCGCCGCGCTCGCGGTCTGCTACGCCTGGTTCCGCCCGCGGCCGATCACACCCTTCGCCGAGGGCACGCGGCTGATGGACAGCGTCGGGTGGGCGGCGGTGCTGCCGCAGATGCTCGCCAGCCTCGGCGCGGTGTTCGCGCTCGCAGGCGTGGGCGAGGTCGTCGGCGGGATCGCGGGCGGGATCATTCCCGACGGCAGCCTGCTCGGCGCGGTCGCGGTCTATGCGATCGGCATGGCGCTGTTCACGATGGTCATGGGCAACGCCTTCGCCGCCTTCCCGGTGATGTTCGCCGGGATCGGGGTGCCGGTGCTGATCGGGGCGTTCTCGGGCGATCCGATCCGCATCGCGGCGATCGGCATGCTGGCCGGCTTCTGCGGCACGCTGATGACGCCGATGGCGGCCAACTTCAATCTCGTCCCCGCCGCGCTGCTCGAGCTGAAGGACCAGAACGCGGTGATCAAGGCCCAGATACCGACCGCGATCCCGCTGCTCCTCGCCAATATCGCGCTGATCTATTTCCTGGCCTTTCCATGACGCGCGCCGCCGGCTCGCGCGAAACGATTTTCCTACACCCCGCCCGTGCTGCTAGCACCGGCGAGTGATCGCCCGTTTGCCCCGTTCGTCGCCCGCCCAGATCCTCCGCTCGCGGAAGGTGACACCATGCGCCCGCGCGGCAGCCGCGCGGGAAGCCGGTTTCGCTCATGTTTTTCGGTACTTGACCTCTGTGCAACGGGAGCGGCGAAGTTTTTCAAAAGGGGTGGTTCAGCGGTCCACGCCGCCACGGGTCTCGCCGCCATGCTGACCGAAACAGACGCCCGCACCTTCGCACGGATGACGCTCGATCATCTTGGGCGGCGCTATCCCTACAAGCTCGATTTCGTGCTGACCGGGCCGGAGGACGCGGTGGAACCGGTCGAGCTTCACCCGATCTTCCACGGCAGCTTCGACTGGCACTCGTGCGTGCACGGCTGGTGGCAGGTGCTGCGGCTCGCGCGGCTCTTTCCCGATATGCCGGAAGCGGCCGAGATTCGGGCGCGCGCCGACGATATGCTCACGCCGGAAAAGGTGGCGGGCGAGATCGCGCGGCTCGATCGGCCCTACGGCGCTTCCTTCGAGCGGCCTTACGGCTGGGCATGGCTGCTGGCGCTCCATGCCGAGGCCGCTCGGCATGAAGCTCCGTGGGCCGCTGCGCTCGAACCGCTCGCGCTGCGCTTCGCGGCGATGTTCGCCGAACACCTGCCGCGGCTGACCTATCCGATCACCGTGGGCACGCACTACAACACCGCCTTCGCGCTCGTGCTCGCGCTCGACTGGGCCGAGGAGCGTGACCCCGCCCTCGCCGCGCTGATTGGCGAGCGGGCGCGCGACTGGTTCGGCGAACGGCTCGACTATCGCGGGTGGGAGCCGGGGGGCGACGAGTTTCTCTCGCCCGCGCTCACCGCCGCGCTATTGATGAGCCGGGTGTTGACCCGCGCCGAGTTCACCGAATGGTTTGCGGCCTTTCTCCCCCACGCCGACAATCGCGAACCCGCGCCACTGTTCTCACCGGTCCACGTCTCCAACCGCACCGACGGCAAGATCGCGCATCTCGACGGGCTCAATCTCAGCCGCGCCTGGTGCTGGCGCGCGATCGGCAGGGCGTTGGGCCAGCCCGAACGGTTCGAGTTCTTCGCCGAGGCCCACATCGCCGCCAGCCTGCCGCATATCGGCGAGGACTACATGGGCAGCCACTGGCTCGCCAGCTTCGCGCTCCTCGCATTGGAAGACGATTGAATGGACCTCAGCCCCTACGACAGCGAAGATTTCCCCGAAATCCGCGAGGGCGTGCGCCGCCTCTGCGCGCAGTTTCCCGGCGAATACTGGCGGCGGCTCGACGCGGCGCGCGAATACCCGACCGCGTTCGTCCGCGCGCTGACCGAGGCGGGATGGCTTTCGGTCCTGATCCCCGAGGAATACGGCGGGTCGGGCCTCGGCCTGTCCGCGGCGGCGGCGATCCTCGAGACGATCCAGGCGGAGGGCTGCAACGGCGGCGCGTGCCACGCGCAGATGTACATCATGGGCACGATCCTGCGCCACGGCTCGGATGAGCAGAAGCGCGAATACCTGCCGCGCATCGCCAGCGGCGAGCTGCGGCTTCAGGCGTTCGGAGTGACCGAACCGACCAGCGGCACCGATACCACCGCGCTGCGCACCACCGCGGTGCGCGAGGGGGACGAATACGTCGTCAACGGGCAGAAGATCTGGACCAGCCGCGCCGAGCATTCGGACCTCATGCTGCTGCTCGCGCGCACCACCCCGCGCGAACAGGCGGCGAAGAAGACCGAGGGCCTCTCGACCTTCATCGTCGACATGCGCGAGATCGCGGGCAAGTCGCTCACGATCCGCCCGATCCGCACGATGATGAACCATGCGACCACCGAGGTCTTCTTCGACAACATGCGCATTCCCGCGAGCGCGCTGGTGGGGGAGGAGGGCAAGGGCTTCCGCTACATCCTTTCGGGCATGAACGCCGAGCGCACGCTGATCGCCGCCGAGTGCGTCGGCGACGCCAAGTGGTTCATCGCCAGGGCCGCCGTCTATGCGAAGGAGCGGCAGGTCTTCGGCCGGCCGATCGGGGCCAACCAGGGCGTCTCATTCCCGATCGCGCGCGCCTACGCCAACATGCGCGCCGCCGAGCTGATGGTGCGCGAGGCGGCGCGGCTCTACGAGGCGGGCAAGCCAATGGGGGCCGAGGCGAACATGGCCAAGATGCTCGCCGCCGACGCCTCGGTCGAGGCGGGCAACGCCTGCATCCAGACCCACGGCGGCTTCGGCTTCGCCGAGGAATACGACGTGGAGCGCAAGTTCCGCGAGACGCGGCTCTACCAGGTCGCGCCGATTTCGACCAACCTCATCCTCTCCTACCTCGCCGAACACGTCCTCGGCATGCCGCGAAGTTATTGAAGGGCGGGCATCGACCGAACTTGATTCGAACCGGCGGTTGAGCGTTTCTTAACCTGCGTGTGGCATTTCCTCCGGGCTAACCGGAGTGCTGCCATGCGATTGCTCTTCCTGCTTCCTGCCGCCCTGGGCGGCCTCGCGTTCGCCGCGCCCGCGCAGGCGGGCGGCTCGGATTCGGTCGGCATCCGCATTTCACTGACGATTCCGGAGGTTTGCGACATCCGGGCGGACGACTTCTTCCTGGACCCGACCTCCGGAACCGTGATCGGCCAAATCGCCGAATCGTGCAACAGCGGCCGCGGCTTCCAGATCCTCGCAAGCCATCGTCCGCTCGGCGAAGACGAGTCGGTCGAAGTGAGCTACGGAAGTCAGCAGGCCAACCTCGACGACTCGGGCCTATCGCAGATTGCATTCCGGTATGGCCCCAGGCACGACATGGTGCCGGTTTCGATCACACCAATCCTGCTGGCCGAAGCCATCAGTGTGAGCTTCTCGCTTACCCCCGTCTGAGCCCGGCGGCGCGTCTCAACTGACGTGACGATCACCCACGTGCGATCCTCATAGCCCACGGGCCGATCGTCGCTGTTCGCGATGCGCGCAAGCGCACCCAATATTCTTCGATATCCAAGAGACCGCGCCGGGCAAAAACGCCCGATTTGTGGGCGCGGCGACTTGTCTGCTTTTGGGACAGGTTAGGTCTGTTAGCCTCTAACGCTAACAAAACGCATGGACTCTCTAGGGGCAGCTACTAACATCGCGGCTAACCAGGGGAGAGGGTCCGAGTCGGGCACCTGCGCACCCGGGTCGCATAACTACAACATCAGCGCACTCCAATCTGGTTGAGTGAAATTCGGGTTAGCTCCCGAACCTAACCAATGGATGGAGAATATCATGAAAAAGATTCTTATCGCAGCCGCGGCATCGACTGCCCTCTTTTCGTCGGCAGCATTTGCGCAGAGCGCCACTGATTCGGTTGATTTCGTAGTTGGCGGTACGGTCAATCAGGAATGCAGCATCGCCGATCCCACCGATGCCAGCTTCGGCGCATTCGAAATCGAGGAGGCGCCCGGGTCGATCGCCCTGAAGATCAACAACGGGTCCCAGACCGCAAGCACTCAGAATATCTGGGTGAGCTGCAACTATGCCGCTGAGATCTCCGGCGCCTCGGCCAATGGCGGCATGACCAATTCGGATGCCGGCGCGGCCGCTCTTGTCGCCAATGATTCGGCGGATTTCACCGACGTTATCGAATACCGGGTCAGGCTCACCTCGACCGACGGCAGCTTCCCTCTGTTCGAGATGCAGACCGACGGCCCCGGTTCGACCGGTCCCGTGGTTGCGGGCGGCGCATTCCACAACCAGGCGACGCTCAAGGTGTATGTCGACGGCGACGATAATCCGAAGCGCCCGGTTGCCGGCACCTACAGCGACACCGCGACGCTGACCGTCGGACCGGTTTAAGTCCGGCTGCGACACCATGACCGGGAGGGGGGAACTTCGGTTTCCCCCTCCTTCCTAACTCCGAACTAATGTGCGACGCCCAAGGCGGGTTGGGCGAGGAAGTTGTCGTGATGTCGATAGCGGGGGGGCATTGATGTTCAGCAAGTTGCTAATCGTCTGGGGGGTCATCGCGCTCGCCTTAGCGCCGGTTGCGGCCCAGGCGGCGCGGGTATCTCCGATGATCGTCGAAGTCGAGCCGCTGGGGCGTGGATCCGTCGCCCGGGTCGAGCTGAGCAATCCGGGGCAAGCCGAGTTCCCGGTCGAAGTCCAGATGTTCCGCGGGGTCATTTCTGAAGCGGGCGAACTGGAGCTGATCCCCGCCGACGAGCAGTTCCTGGTATTTCCTCCGCAACGCGTGGTGCCAGCTCGGTCTCAACAAGTATTTCGCGTGCAGTACATCGGCGAACCGGAGCTCGCGGCGTCCGAGATCTACTACATGCAGATTCGGCAGATTCCTGTCGACATCGCACCAGGCCAGTCGCAGGTTCAGGTCGTCGTGAACTTCAACGTACTGGTCAATGTCGTTCCCGACGGCGCCAGTCCCGAGCCGGTGGTTGAATCGATCACCCCCATTGTGCGCGAGGAGAGGACCGGGATCGAAGTGCGGCTGGCCAATCGCGGTACGCGCTACTTCACCGCCGGAACCGTGCCCTGGCATGTGAGTGGCACCGCCGAAGACGGCACCGCGTTCGAAGTCAGACTGTCGGCGCCGGAAGTGGCCAAGATGATCGGTGTCGGCGTGGTCGCGCCGGGCCGCACCCGCGTGTTCTTCATTCTCACCGAACAGCCCCTTGTCGAGGGGACAATTCAGGCGAACATGGTGCCCTGATCATGCGCAGGGGGGCATCCGGCCTGCTAGTCTCAGGGGTCAGCAGATTTGCGCTTGCCGCAGCGATCCTGTGTCTGCCTGGGCTCGCCCATGCCGCAGACCAGGCGACGCAGGCCGAAGACGCATCCGCAGCGCAGCGAGCCGCGGACTCGATCACCATGGCGGTACCGTTGGTGTGGAGCGGGCAAGTGCTGGGCGATGTCCTCGTGCAAGTCGATCCTGCCGGCGCTGTTGCGATCGAGAGCCAGTCGCTCAGGACGGAACTGAGCCGGCTGCTCACGGACGTCGGCATCCTTCGTCTGGACGAGACGATCGCCGGCGAACCGTTCGTGACCCCTGCGGAACTGGAGGCCGCCGGCTTCGAGGTCTCGTTCGACGTTGGGCGGCTGCAGCTGACGGTGAATGCGATCGACCCTACCTTTCGCCCCATAGAACCATTGCGCGGCCGCCGTGAGAACGCCGAGCAGCTGCTCCCGTCGATCGAACCGGCCGGCTTCAGTGCCTATCTCAACACCAGCGCGAACCTTATCTACCGCGATCGGGGGGGGCTGGCTGCGGATGCGTTTCTGTTCGGAGCAGCAAGGTATCGCGGCGTCGTGGTCGAATTCGATGGCGGGCTTACGCAAGGCGAGGACGACGACTATCGTTTCTATCGCCGGGCGTTACGTGCAATTTACGACGAACCGGAGAGCTTTCGCCGGTGGAGCGCGGGCGACCTGCAGCTTCTCAACACCGGCATGTTGAGCACCCCCTTCATCGGCGGGGTGGCACTGGAAAAAAGTCGCCGAACGTTCGATCCCTTCGCGCCGACGGTCAATCTCGGTGGGCGCCAGATATTCCTGGCGTCGCCGTCCACGGTGGAAATTATCGTGAACGGCGCCTCCTATCAGACGCTGGATCTCCAGCCCGGCACCTACAGCCTGGAGGATCTGCCGATCCAGATCGGCTCGAACGACGTGCAACTTGTGGTCCGGGACGCAGCCGGCCGCGAGCAGATCACACGCTTTGACTACTTCTACGACCCGATCGACCTTGAGGCGGGCGAAGAGGAGTATACCGTTGCCGTCGGCGTGATCGCCACCGAGTTGGACCTGCAGCCTGACTATTCCGATGATCCGGCGTTCATCGGCAATTACAGGAAGGCGCTCAGCGATATCCTGATCGTCGGCGGCGGCCTGCAAATCTCCGGCGACCTTCAAGTCGTTGCCGCCGAAGCGCAGGTCGTTCCCCAAGTCATTCCGGGCAGCTTCGATCTCCATGGCGCGGTGAGCACCGGCGATGGTACGGGTTTCGCGTTGCGCGGCGGCTATCGCGTGTCGTCGGGTATCGGCGCCGAGGCGAAGCGCTTCACCGCAACGTTCAACTACGAGAGCGAAAACTTCCGCACCGTCGGCGATCTTGCGGGCTTCCGGCTCGAGAATTTTTCTGCCAATGCCTCGTACAGTCAGGCATTGTCCGAACGGACCTCACTGGTCGCCGGCGCGAGTTATTTTCTCCGATCTGGCGGCAGCGACCAGAGCACGTTCTTTGTCGACGTCAATCATCGCATAAAGACCAATATCCGCGCGACGTTCGGCGTAGAATACGGCACCGGATCGATCTTCGGTCACAATTTCGGCGTGCGGGCCGGCATAGCCATCCTGTTCGGTGGGCGACACAGGTTCGACGCGACGTACCAGAGCCGGCGCGAACTGGCGCGCGCTTCGCTTTCGCGGGGCTCGGGCAACAGTGTCGGTTCGCTGGGCTATTCGCTCAACGTGCAGGATTCCTCAGGCAGTACCTCGGCCGATGGCGTGGTCGATTACATCGCCAACCGGTTCGAAGCGCGAGCCTCGCTCGGCACCTCGGGCACGAGCCTCGGCGGCCTCACCGACGATCAGACGGCGCGGCTGCAGATTGGCACCTCGTTCGCGTTCGCTGACGGCGCCTTCGGCATCGGACGTCCGATACAGGACGCCTTCCTGTTGGCGCGGCCTCACGAAACGCTTGAAGGTACCGATGTCATCACCGGGCGGACATTGAGAGGCGACGGCTACGAGGCCTCCAGCGGGACGTTTGGCGCCGCGGTCGTCAACCGCCTGTCGTCCTACAACATGCAGGACGTCCAGTACGACATCGACACGCTCGAAGCCGGCTACGACATCGGCTCGGGGGTGGCGCGGGTCGATCCGCCCTATCGCGCCGGCTACGACTTGGTGGTCGGAACCGACCGGTTCGTCAGCGCGGTCGGCTTCCTGCGGATCGGCGGCGTTCCCGCCTCGCTCGTCGCAGGCGTCATAACCTCCGAGGACGACGAGGGTTTCGAGCCCGAGCCATTCTTCACGAACTCGGCCGGCCGCTTCGGTGTCATCGGACTGGCACCCGGGCGGAGCTATACTATTCGATTGAACGAAAGCGGGCAGGCGTTCACAATCCAAGTTCCCGAGGACAACACGGGTCTTTACAGATTGGAGACTATAAACCTCCAGAACGGAGCCGAATAGGAGGCATCATGCGCTACCCGATATTCATAGCCGCGATATCCTTTTTGGCCGTTCCCGCGACCGCCGAAGCGACGGACTGCCAGCCGGTTTTTGTCGACGGCGACCAATCCGTTTTCGTCGACGGTGTCGATATCGAGCCGGGTGGAAGCGCCACGCGCGATTTCAAGATTCGGGTCCAGAACGCCGCGGGGCCTCCAGGTGGATCGGGCATGTCCGGCACGATGGGCGCCGGACCTTGCGGGGCCACTATCCGCGTTGCCAGGGTAGGGCCTCCGCCCGGACTCGATTTTCCGCCGTATTCGCTGCGCGCCCCCGGCAACCAGCAGATCGAAATCCTCGCCGACTCCACCTTGGGGGGGACTACCGACAGCGACGTCGTGATCGCCAACGCGCCTCCCGGTCCGCAAGGAAGGGCGGTTCCCTTTCAACTTGGCGTTTCGACCGAATGGGGTCTGCGGGCGGGAACCTATGTCGACCAGTTGGAACTCGCGCTGATCGACCGGAACGGCCGCGTCGTCGATCGCTCGGCGCTGACGATTACCGTCGTTATCCCTTCGGCGGTATCCTTGCGTCTTGTTGGCGCGGTGGTCGGGGGAGGCGTCGGCGGCCCCGCGCAAGTGGATCTGGGTAGTCTGTCCAGCACTCAGGAAACACGTTCGGAACGTTTCGGGGCCCTCATTTTCAGCACGGCGCCCTATCTCGTGAGGTTCAGTTCGGCCAATCGCGGCAAGATGCTGCACGAGCAGGGTAGCGAGCAAATCCCATACCGGTTGTTCTTCGATGGGGTTCTGGTCGATCTGGCCGGCGCCAACGAATTTCCCTACCTCGACCGCAGTGCGAAAGGCGGGGACAGGCGGCCGATGAGCATTGTCGTGCCGCCGGTCGTCGCGCTCGCGGGACGTTATTCGGACCGGGTTACGATAACGGTAACGGCGATATAGCGGCATTTGCTGCATTGGAAATGCGACAGCAAGCTTATCGTTATGCATCGGTATCCGGCATTTTCTTTCGGCGCTCGATGCTCGAGAAATCGATCCCTGTGGGCCGTTCAAAAATCTGCTCCAAGAATGTTGAGAAAAGAGCGGCTTGCATCTCCGATCCGATGGAACATAATGCGAACATATGTTCGATTCGTCACGCTTGCGCCTTGCCCCGGTGGCAGTGCTTCCGCCGTCTGAAGCGGGAGGACGGATGCTTGGCATTCTGCCGTTTGGGGTTCCAGCGGTCGACGCCTGGCTGAACGGCGGTTTGCGGCGCGACGGGGTGCATGAATTCTACGCCGCGCCCGAGGGAGAGAGGGGCGCGGCGGCGGCGCTTGCCCTGCTGCTCGGCGCACGCGCCTGCGCGGGGGCGCGACCGCTGATGTGGCTGCGGATCGCGGGCGGCAAGCCGGGCGGCCAGCCCTATGCGCCGGGTCTTTCCGAACTGGGGATCGATCCCGATGCCGTTCTGCTGATGGACCTGCCCGATATCGCGGGCCTGCTCGTCGCGGCGGTCGAGAGCGTCCGTCATGGCGGGATCGGCGCGGTGGTGCTGGAAGTGCACGGCCGTGCGCCGCAGCTCGATCTGACGGCCTCGCGCCGGCTGACGCTCGCGGCCGAGCGCAGCGGAGCCGCGGTGCTGCTGGTCCGCAGCGGCGCGGCGCCGATGCCGAGCGCCGCGCACAGCCGCTGGGAAGTTGCGAGCGCCCCCTCCGCCGCGCTCGCCGCCAACGCGCCTGGGCACCCGGTCTTCGACCTGCGGCTGCTGCGCCAGCGCCGCGGGCGGGACGGGCTGCATGTGCAACTGGAATGGAACCGTGAGCAAGCTGTCTTCCGCGCGCCGCTATCTGGCCGTCCATCTGCCGTTTCTGCCGGCGGAACGGCGGATCGCCGCGAACACCGCGCCGCCTGAGGCGCCCTTCGCGATTACCGAAAAGCAGCGCGGCGCGTTGCGGATCGTGGCGCTGTCGCCGCGGGCGCTGGCGCTCGGGCTCATGCCGGGCATGGCGCTGGCCGACGCTCGTGCGCGCGTTCCCCAGCTTGCCGCCTTTTCCCACGATCCCGCCGCCGACCGCACGCTGCTGCGCTGGCTGGTGGAAGCCTGCGAGCGCTACACCCCGACGGTCGCGGCCGATGGCGACGATGCTCTGATGCTCGATCTGACCGGCTGCCTCGAAGAACGGGGGCAGACGGCAAAGATCCTCGCCGCCGATCTCGAGATTCGACTTGCGCGGCGTGGCCTGCACGCCAGGCTGGCCTATGCCGCGACTCCCGATGCCGCGCTGGCACTGGCACGCTACGGGTTGAACCACGTCGCGAAGCTGCCAGTCGCCGCGCTCGATCTCGGCACCGACACACACCTCGCGCTGACCCGCGCGGGGCTGCGCACGATCGGCGACCTTTCGGCAAGACCACGCGCGCCGCTCGCCGCACGGTTCGGACGCGAGCTGCCGATGCGGCTGGCGCGGCTGCTGGAGGAGGAAGACCGGCGGGTTACTCCACATCGCGCGCCGTCCCCGGTCTGGGCAGAGCAGCATTTCGCCGAACCGATGGCGACGGTGACCCCGCTGCTCGATGTGATCGAGCGCCTGGCGCGCGATCTCGAATGCCAGCTTGCCGAGCGCGATGCGGGCGGACGGCGGTTCGACGCCGCGCTGTTCCGCACCGACGGGCATGTCGCGCGGCTGACGGTCGCCTGCGGCAAGCCCCTGCGCGATCCGGCGGCGATCCGCGCGCTGTTCGCCGAACGGCTCGAATCGCTCGCCGATCCGCTCGATCCCGGCTTCGGCTACGACATGGTGCGACTGGCCGCGCCGCTGATCGAAAAGCTGGATCAGAGGCAGCCCGATCTGGCAGGGCAAGACGCCGCGAAAACCGATCTCTCCCCGCTGATCGACCGGCTGACAGTCCGCTTCGGTCCCCGCTGCGTCAGCCGTTTCAGCCCGCGCGACGAGCATCTCCCCGAATATGCCGCCGCGCGCACCCCGTCCCAGGCGGACCGTTCATCCTGGCCGCAACCCGAACCCGGCGAACCGCCGCTGCGCCCGTTGTTCCTCTACGATCCGCCGCAGCGCGTGAGCGTGATCGCCGAAGTGCCCGACGGTCCGCCGCGCCGCTTCGGCTGGCGCGGCAGTCAGCACCGCGTGGTGCGCCACGAAGGTCCCGAACGGATCGCCTATCCGTGGTGGAAGCACCCCGAGGGGCACGGCCCGACCCGCGACTACTACCGCGTGGAAGACGAGGCGGGGCAGCGCTTCTGGCTCTTCCGCCACGGGCTCTACAGCGAAAGCGAGCACCCGCAGTGGTATATCCACGGTCTGTTCGCATGAGCGGCGACGCACCCTTCTATGCCGAGTTGGCGGCGGCGACGAGCTACTCCTTCCTGCGCGGGGCGAGCCAGCCGTCGGACATGGTCGCGCGCGCGCTGAAGCTCCGCCATGCAGGCATCGGCATCGCCGACCGCAACACCGTGGCGGGTGTGGTCCGCGCGCATGTCGCGCTGCGCGAGGCGTGCGAGAAGGCGAAGGAGAAGGGGCTGACGCCGCCCCGCTTCCGCCTGCTGGTCGGCGCGCGGCTCGCTTTCGCCGACGAGACCCCCGAGATGCTCGCCTATCCGGTTTCGCGCCACGGCTGGGGGCGGCTGACGCGGCTGCTCACCACCGGCAACCTCCGCGCCGAGAAGGGCGATTGCCTGCTTTACGAAAGCGACCTGTTCGATTTTCTCGAAGACCTGCAACTGATCGTGCTGCCCCCGGCAAGCGATGCGCTGCTCGCCGGGCTGACTGAGGCCGCGCCGGCTCGCGTGTGGCTGGGCGCGACGATGCTGCGGCAGGGGCGAGATGCGCGCCGTCTCGCCGGATTGCGCGAGCAGGCCGCGCGGACGGGCGTGCCGTTGATCGCGCTCAACGATGCGCTCTACGCCGCGCCCGCCGACCGTCCGCTGCACGACGTGATGTCCGCAATCCGCGAGAAGACCACGGTGCAGGCGGCCGGCCGCAAGCTCGCCGCCAATGCCGAACGTCACCTCAAGGCGCCGGACGAAATGGCGCGCCTGTTCGCCACCGCGCCCGAGGCGCTGGAAGCGATCGAAAGCTTCATTGCGGGCATATCCTTCACGCTCGACGACTTGCGTTACGAATACCCGCACGAGCCCGTGCCCCCCGGCTACACGCCGCAAGGGTGGCTCGAGGACCTGGTGTGGAGCGAGGCACGGCGGCGCTGGCCGGAGGGGGTCCCGGCAAAGCTCGACGCGCTGCTGCACGAAGAACTCGGCATCATCGAGCGGGCCAAATACGCGCCCTATTTCCTCACCGTGCACGACATCGTCCGTTTCGCCCAAGGCAAGGGCATCCTGTGCCAGGGGCGCGGTTCGGCGGCCAATTCGGCGGTCTGCTTCGTGCTCGGCATCACCGCGGTCGATCCGGCCGAGCACAACCTGCTGTTCTCGCGCTTCGTCGCGCCCGAGCGCAAGGAGCCGCCCGACATCGACGTCGACTTCGAGCACGAACGGCGCGAGGAGGTGATGCAATACATCTACAAGCGCTACGGCCGCGACCGCGCGGGGATTGCCTCGACCGTCATCCATTACCGCCCGCGCAGCGCGGTGCGCGAAGTGGGCAAGGCGCTGGGGCTGAGCGAGGACGTCACCGCGCGGCTCGCGAGCACCGTCTGGGGCAGCTACGCTTCGACTTACGACCGGCAGCGCTGCATCGAGGGCGGGCTCGACCCCGACAATCCCTCGATCGCGCGGGTCAACGCGTTCGTCACGCAAATCCTCCACTTCCCGCGCCATCTCTCGCAGCACGTCGGCGGCTTCGTGCTGACGCAGGACCGGCTCGACGAGACGGTGCCGATCCACAATGCGGCGATGGAGGAGCGCACCTTCATCGAGTGGGACAAGGACGATATCGACGCCTTGGGGCTGATGAAAGTCGATGTGCTCGCGCTCGGCATGCTGACCTGCATCCGCAAGGCCTTCGAGCTGCTCAACCCGCTTCGCCTGGGCGAGGAATACACGCTCGCCAACATCCCCGACCACGCGCCCGAGGTGTTCGACATGCTGTGCGCGGGCGACAGCATCGGGGTGTTCCAGGTCGAGAGCCGCGCGCAGATGAACATGCTGCCGCGCCTGCGCCCGCGCGAGTTCTACGATCTCGCGATCCAGGTCGCCATCGTGCGCCCCGGGCCGATCCAGGGCGACATGGTCCATCCCTATCTGCGCCGGCGCCAGAAGATTGAGACGGTCGAGTTCCCCTCCCCCCGTCCGCCCCACGACCCCGACGAACTGCGCGGGGTGCTCGGCAAGACGCTCGGCGTGCCGCTGTTTCAGGAACAGGCGATGCGTCTCGCCATCACCGCGGCCGATTTCACCCCGTCCGAGGCGAACAAGCTCCGGCGCGCGATGGCGACCTTCCGCAATGTCGGCACGATGGAGAATTTCGAGGAGAAGCTCGTCGAAGGCATGGTCGCGCGCGGGTATGAGCGCGACTTCGCCGGGCGCTGCTTCCGCCAGATCGAGGGGTTCGGCAGCTACGGCTTTCCCGAAAGCCACGCGATCGCCTTCGCCCGGCTGGTCTGGGTCTCATCCTACATCAAGTGCCGCTATCCCGCGGTGTTCGCCGCCGCGCTGCTCAATTCGCAGCCGATGGGCTTCTACGCTCCCGCGCAGATCGTGCGCGATGCGCGCGAGCACGGGGTCGAGGTGCGGCCGATCGACGTGAACCACAGCGCGTGGGACAACACGCTCGAGCGAAAGCGAAACGGCGAATGGGCGTTGCGGCTGGGAATGCGCCAGATCGAGGGCTTTCGCGAGGACTGGGCCGACGAGGCGGTCAAGCACCGCCCCTTCGCCAGCGTCGAGGAGCTGGCGCGTAAGGCGGGCCTGCCGGGGCGCGCCTTGCGGCTGCTCGCCGATGCCGACGCCATGCGCTCGATCGGGCTCGACCGGCGCGAGGCGCTATGGGAAGCGCGGCGCACTCCCCCCGACGAACTGCCGCTCTTCGCCGCCGCGCGTGCCCGCGAGCTGGGCGTGGAGCCTCCGGCCGAACTGCCCAAGATGCCTTTGTCCGAGCAGGTCGCCGCCGATTACCAGACCACGCGTCTTTCGCTGAAGGCGCATCCGATGGCGTTCCTGCGCCCGGTGTTCGATGCCGCGGGTGCGCTGCCCTGCGCAGGCTTGCGCGATTGCCGCAACGGCGAGCGCGCCAAGGTCGCAGGCGTGGTGCTGGTGCGCCAGCGGCCGGGCAAGGGCAACGCGATCTTCGTCACGCTCGAAGACGAGGGCGGGATCGCCAACGTGGTCATGTGGGCGCGGCTGTTCGAGCGCTTCCGCCGCGAGGTGATGGCCGCACGGCTGATGCTGGTCGAAGGCGAAGTGCAGAAGAGCCCCGAAGGCGTGATCCACCTGATGGCGAGCCGCATCCACGACCGCACCGCCGAGCTTTCGCGGCTGTCCGAAACGCACGATCCGAACCCGCTGCTGTCGCGCGCCGACGAATTCCTCCACCCGCAGCACCCGCGCAACGTGCGCGTCCTGCCCAAATCACGCGACTTTCATTGACCGCGGCGAAGTTCGAAACGGCGCAGCTTGCCGGTCGCGGTCTTGGGCAGCGATTCCACGAACGCGATCTCGCGCGGGCACTTGTAGGGGGCGATCGCGGCCTTGACGTGCTCCCTGAGCTCGGCCGCCAGTTCGTCGCGTTCTGCATAGCCTGACGTGAGCACTACGAAGGCCTTCACCTTGCTCCCGCGCTCGGGACAGGGGACGCCTACGACCGCGCATTCGGCGACCGCCGGATGGCCGTAGAGCGCCTGCTCTACCTCGGGCCCGGCGATATTGTAGCCCGCCGAAACGATCATGTCGTCTGACCGCGCGACGAACCAGAAATAGCCTTCGGCGTCGAGGCGGTAGGTGTCGCCGGTGACGTTCCAGCCGTCGATCACGTAGTCCACCTGGCGCGGATCGGCGAGATAGCGGCAGCCGGTCGGCCCCTTGACCGCGAGCCGCCCGGTTCCCTTCGCCATCGGCGCTCCGGCATCGTCGAGCACCGTCGCGACGTAGCCGGGCACTGCCCTGCCCGTCGCGCCCGGGCAGATGTCCTCGCCGCTCGCGGAAATGAAGATATGCATCATCTCGGTCGCGCCGATGCCGTCGACGATCCCGATCCCGGTCGCCTCTCGCCAGGCGCGCCAGGTTGCCGCGGGCAAGTGCTCGCCCGCCGACACGCACGTGCGCAGCGAACCGAGATCGCGCCCTTCGAGCATTCCCAGCATAGCACGGTAGGCGGTCGGCGCAGTAGCGCAAATCTCGACGCTGTGCCGCTCGATCGCTTCCACCAGCCCCTCGGGTCCCGGCTTGTCGGGCACCACCGCAGTGCCGCCGAAGCGGAACGGGAAGATGAACTGCATGCCAAGCCCGAACGTGAACGCGAGCGGCGCGGTGCAGCTCCACCGCGTACCGCGCGCGGGCGCGAGCACGTGCCGCGCGAAGCTGTCGGCGCTGGCGAGCACGTCGCGGTGGAAATGCACGCAGCCCTTGGGCTCTCCGGTCGTGCCCGAGGTGAAGGCGATCAGCGCCGGATCGTCGCGCCCGGTGTCCGCTGACACGAACGCGCCGGAAAGCGGGGCGATGCGGCGGGCGAGCTCGTCCGCGCCCTCGTCGCCGTCGTAGAACAGCGTCGAGCGCAGGCTCGGGCATTGCGCGGCCGCTTCGGCGCAGGCGGCGCGGCACGGCTCGTCGATGATCGCGTGGGAGATTTCGGCTTTGCGCACGATCTTGGCGATCTCGCCGCCGCGCAGGATCGGCATGGCCGCGACCGCCACCCCGCCGGCCTTGAGCACCCCGAGCCAGGCGGCGATCAGCATGGCCCCGTTGCGGCCGACCAGCAGCACGCGGTTGCCGGGGATCAGCCCCTCCTCCTCGGCCAGCAGCCGCGCGATGCGCGAGGAGAGCGCGTCGAGCTCGCGGTAGGTCCGTTGCCCCGCCCCGCTGAGCACCGCGCAGTCGCCCGGCGCGCCGCCCGCAAGCAGCTCGGTCGCGGCGTTCAGCCGCTCGGGATAGTGCAGCTCGGGCAAGTCGAAACGGAATTCGGGTTGCCGGTCGGCCGAAGGCAGACGATCGCGTACGAAACTGTCGTAGCCCGCGCTCATCGCGGCACTATCGCGGTGGTCTCGATCTCGACCAGCGCCTCGCGCTCGACCAGCGCCGAGACCGCGACCACCGCCATCGCCGGGAAAGTCTTGCCCAGCACCTCGCGCCAGGCGGCGCCGATCGCGGGAAGCTGCGCGACATAGTCGTCGCGGCTGGTGACGTAGCAGGTCATGCGCACGATGTGCTCGGGCCCCGCACCGCCTTCGGCGAGGATCGCGCGGGTGTTCTCGAGCACTTGGCGGAACTGGCCCGCGAGGTCCTTGGCGACGAAGCGCTCCTCCTCGTCCCAGCCGACCACGCCCGCGGTGAACACCATGCGCCCTTCGGCGGCGACGCCGTTGGCGTAACCCTTGGGCCGGACCCAGCCGGACGGCTGGAGGATCGTGTGAACCGTCATGCTCTTCCTCTCCCGCTGCTCCCGATCAGTCGCCCTCGAACACCGGCTTGCGCTTGGCGGCGAAGGCTTCGAACGCGCGGCGGAAATCCTTGGTCGCCATGCAGATCGCCTGCGCCTGTGCCTCCATCTCGATCGCAGTCTCGAGCGAGACGTTCCATTCGGCCGAAAGCTGCGTTTTCGTGATACCGTGCGCGAACGTCGGGCCGCTCGCGAGCTCGCGCGCGAGGGCCTGCGCCTCGGCCAGCACCGCCTCGCTCTCGACCAGCCGGTTGTGGAAGCCCCAGCGCTCGCCCTCCTCGGCGCTCATCACGCGGCCAGTGTAGAGCAGCTCCGCCGCGCGGCCCTGGCCGACGATCCGCGGCAGGATCGCGCAGGCGCCCATGTCGCATCCGGCGAGGCCCACGCGGGTGAACAGGAAGGCGGTCTTGGTCTCCGGCGTGGCGATCCGCAAGTCGCTCGCCATCGCCACGATCGCGCCCGCGCCGACGCAGACCCCGTCGAGCGCGGCGACGATCGGCTGCGGGCAGCCGCGCATCGCCTTGACCAGATCGCCGGTCATGCGCGTGAACTTGAGCAGCTCGGGCATCGCCATCTCGGTCAGCGGGCCGATGATCTCGTGCACGTCGCCGCCCGAGCTGAAATTGCCGCCCGCGCCCGCGACCACGACCGCCTTGACCGCGTCGGCATAGACCAGCGCGCGGAAGCATTCGCGCAGCTCGGCGTAGCTATCGAACGTCAGCGGGTTCTTGCGCTCGGGCCGGTTCAGCGTGATCGTGCCGACGCCCGCGGCGAACTCCCACCGGAAATGCTCGGGCGCGTAAGTCTCGGGATTCATGCGGATGTCCTTTTGGAGAGCGTGGTCTTGAGCGTGTCGAGCTGGCCCTGCAGCACCTCGCGAGTGCGCGGCGGCAGCGGGCCGAGCAGTTCGTCGACCCAGCCGTGGTGCGCGGCAGCGAGCTCGGCGAAATGCGCCGCGCCCTGCGGCGTGAGCGTGACGACCGAGACGCGGCGGTCGGTCGGCAGCGGTTCGAGCGCGACGTGCCCATCGCGCGCGAGCGCCTTGACGATGCCGGTGACATTCCCGTTCGAGACCAGCAGCGCGCGGCTCAGCTCGCCCATCGTCATGCCCGCGCCGCGCCGGTCGAGCGCGGCGAGCACGTCGAAGCGCGGCAGGGTCGTGCCGAAGCGTTCGGCGAGCCCGCGCTGGAGGCGCTTCTCGATCAGCGTGGTGCAGCCGAGCAGCCGCAGCCATAGCCGCACGTTGGCCTCATCGTAGCCGGCTGGGGCGGGAGAAGGCGCGGCGTCGTTCATGCGATCTCGACCGCCTCGCCGGTGCGTTCGGACAACACGAGCTCTGCCACCAGCGCGCCGATCTCGGCCGGGTCGATCAATCGGCCCGAAGGGTTCATCGCGGCGAGCCCGGCGAGCGCCTCGGCCTCGTTGCGGCCGGTCCGGGCGTGGATCGTGCGGGCGGCCTCGGCGACGATTTCGGTGTCGGTAAAGCCCGGGCAGACTGCATTGGCCGTCACGCCCTTGCCGGCGAACTCGGCGGCCAGCGCGCGCATCAACCCGACCGCGCCGTGCTTCGCCGCGACATAGGGCGCGGTGTAGGCGAACCCGCGCAGACCGGCGGTCGAAGCGATGGTGACCATCCGCCCGTGTCCGGCGCCGAGCATCGAGCCGATGGCCGCGCGGCAGCAGTTGAACACGCCATCGAGATTGACCACCATCGCCTGCCGCCAGTCCTCCGGCGACACCTTGGCGAAGGGACCGCTCGCCGCCGCGCCCGCATTGTTGATCAGGATCGAGACCGGCCCGTAATGCTGCCCGGCGTCGGCAAACGCGGCCTCGACTGCAGCGGCGTCGCTCACGTCCGCGACGGCGACGCACGCTTTCGGCAGCCGGGCCGCCATCGCCTCGAGCGGCTCGCGACGCCGCCCGAGCAGTGTGACCGCCGCGCCCTCATCGGCCAGCGCGCGAGCGATGGCGGCCCCGATGCCGGTGCCACCGCCGGTCACGAGGGCGTGCTGTCCCGCGAGCCGCGTCATGCCCTCAACGCCGCCTCCTGCTCGGCTGCACGCTTGAGGTTGCGCTCGAGTTGCTCGAAGCCCGCGCGATACTGCTTCGGCGCCGCGGCTCCGTCGTACTCCTGCGCCGCCGCAGCCCGCAGCGTCCACATCGGATCGGCTAGATGCGGCCGCGCGAGCGCGACGAGATCGGCGCGCCCCGCCGCGAGGATCGAGTTGGCGTGGTCGGTCTCGAAGATATTGCCCACCGCCATCGTCGTCAGCCGCGCCTCGTTGCGGATGCGGTCGGCGAACGGGGTCTGGAACATACGGCCGTAGATCGGCCTGCATTCGGCCCAGGTCTGCCCAGCCGAAACATCAATCAGGTCGCAACCGGCCTCGGCGAAGGCGCGCGCGATCCCGACCGCCTCGGCCGGCGTGACGCCGAGATCGCCCATCCAGTCGTTCGCCGAAATGCGTACCGACATCGGCCGTTCGGCGGGCCACACCTCGCGCATCGCGGCGAAGACCTCGAGCGGAAAGCGCAGCCGGTTCGCAAGGCTGCCGCCGTATTCGTCGGTGCGCTTGTTGTGCAGCGGGGTGATGAAGCTGGAGAGGAGGTAGCCATGCGCGGCGTGAAGCTCGATCATGTCGAACCTCGCCTCCAATCCCATCCGCACCGCGGCGACGAACTGCTCGCGCACCGCGTCCATGTCAGCGCGCGTCATCGGGCACGGCGTCTGGTTGGCGGACGACCACGCCACGTCGGAAGCCGCCATCACCGGCCAGTTGCCCTGCTCGAGCGGAACATCGTAGCCCTCCCAGCCGACCTTGGTCGATCCCTTCGGCCCCGAATGCCCGAGCTGGAGGCAGATCTTGGCATCGCCGTTCGCATGGACGAAATCGACGATCCGCTTCCACCCGGCGACGTGCTCGGGCGCGTACATCCCCGCGCAGCCGGGCGTGATCCGTCCCTCGGGCGAGACGCAGGTCATCTCGGTATAGACGAGCCCCGCCCCGCCCACCGCGCGCGCGCCATAGTGCACGAAGTGGAAGTCGTTCACCGCGCCGTCCTCGGCCGAATACATCGCCATCGGCGAGACCACGACGCGGTTGGCGAGCGCCATCTCGCGCAGCTTGAAGGGTGCGAACATCGGCGGCGCGACTTGTTCCGCGCCCGCGCGGCGCTGGAACCAGCCTTCGACCCGCTCGACGAACGCCGGATCGCGCAGCCGGAGGTTCTCGTGGCTCACCCGCTGCGAGCGGGTCAGCAGCGAATAGGCGAACTGCAACGGCTCGAAATCGAGGTAGCGGTCGAGCGTCTCGAACCATTCGGTCGAATTGCGCGCGCTGTTCTGCAGCTTGAGCACCTCGAGATGGCGTTCCTCGCGATATTCCTCGAGCGCATCCTCGAGCGACAGGCCGGGGCGGTTGAGCACTTCGGCGAGCTTGATCGCATCCTCGAGCGCGAGCTTGGTGCCCGATCCGACCGAGAAGTGCGCGGTATGCGCCGCATCGCCCAGCAGGATCAGGTTGCGATAGTGCCAGCGCTCGCAGATGATGCGCGGGAATTGCAGCCATGCCTTCGGCCCCGGCAAATGCCGCGCATTGGACATCAGCGAGTGTCCGTCGAGATACTTCTCGAAGACCCGCTCGCACAGCGCTATCGCGGCGTCCTGCTCCATCCGGTCGAGGCCGAGCGCGGCCCAAGTCTCGGGCGCCATCTCGACGATGAAGGTCGAAAGATCGGCGTCGTAGCGATAGGCGTGCGCCCAGACCCAGCCTTCGGGCAAGCGCTCGAAGGCGAAGGTGAACGCCTCGAACACCTTGCTCGTGCCGAACCAGAAGAAGCGGTTGCGGCGCACATCGATGTCGACCCCGAAGTGTTCGGCGTGGGCGTTGCGGATGCGGCTGTTGACGCCGTCGGCCGCGATCACCAGATCGTAGGCCTGCCAGTCGGCGAGATCGGGCGAGGCCTCGTGCTCGAAATTGAGCTCGACGCCCAGTTCGCGCGCGCGATGCTGAAGGATTTCGAGCAGCCGCTTGCGCCCGATGCCGATGAAGCCGTGCCCGCCCGAGCGGACGCACTCGTCGTTGATATGGACGTCGATATCGTCCCAATGCGCGAACTCGCGCGCGATGACCGCGCCGCTGACCGGATCGTTCGCCATCAGATTCTCGACCGTCTGGTCGGAGAACACCACGCCCCATCCGAACGTGTCGTCGGCGCGGTTGCGTTCGAACAGGTGCACCTCGTGCGATGGATCGCGCAGCTTCATCGAGATCGCCAGGTAAAGCCCTGCCGGTCCGCCGCCGAGACACGCAATCCGCATGAAGCGCCTCCTGTTGCTTTAGGCTTAAAGCAACACCGCCCGACACGCAATCCGCCCGGACTGCATTCCATGAAACGCAGCTCGACCTCGGCCGTGGTGGACCGTCACATGTTATCGGTCATGCCAAGGCAGCGGAGTGGAGAGAGATCGGAAGTCGGAGCGTATCATCATCAAATGACATTTACGTTTTCGAAGATGGATCATTGCCCCCCGAATACCCGGATATCGCTCCTTGAGAACCGCAACCTTGAGCCGTGTTCTCCGGGTCTGCACCAACCTGTCAAAGCAGCCAGTCGCGTACGATCGATGCGAGGTGTGCCTGGGAATGGGTACTCGTCGAACGCATCGCGTTCTTGACCTGATTGCGCACCGTGCTGATCGAAATCCCGTCACGCTCGGCGACTTCCTGAAGTGTCCGGCCGGCCGCCAGATCGAGCGTCAGCTGCATCTCGCGCCGCGACAACGGCATGGAGCCGCGCCTTCCGTGACGGAGCAGGTCGATCGTGTCCGGCGGACCCGCTGCCAGCGCCAGCACCTCGCACGGTCCCGGGTGTCGATGACTGAAGTGAATGAAGCGGACCACCATGTCGGGATGGGGCGGCACACGGATCAGATGGCGGTTCGACGCCACGACGGCGTTCGGCTGATCGCGATCCCGGAAGGTTTCGTGCCCCGGACAACTGCTGGTGATTTCCAGCCTGATCTTGTCGAGCATTTCGAAGGAATATGGACCGGAAAGGCCCATAAGCCTGCCATCGACGAACATCGCCCTGATTCGATTGGGGAAGACCACCCCCATGATTTCGAAGAGTTCCTCGCAATTGCCCATGCGTCCTCCGGCGACTTCCACAGGCGGGAAAGTGAACCTGGCGGCAGAACATCAAAGGGCGGAGTTCCCTTGAGAACCCCGCCCAGATGTCGCGAATACGATCAGAACCCGATCGTCACGCCGGCACTGACGCTCGCAACCTCGATGTTGTTGCCGGTCGTGTAGCCACCGCGCAGGAACGCTCCGGAGTGGCGGCCGATGTCCGCATAGATGCCGAGGCCCAGAGTCAGGTAGTCGTCCGGCTCGATGCCCTGGAGACGGAAGCCGTTGTCGGGCGCTCCCAGAAAGGCCACGTCGCGGAAGCTGTCGGCATCGCCCTGGAAGGTATACGACACCGACAGTTCCGGGCGCAGCGTCGCCATGTCCGTCTCGAACGACGTTCCGGCCCGCAGTCCGACGCTCGGCGAAAGCACGGTGTCGTCCGCTTCCTCGACCACCAGGTTGACCGACGCCGCCCCTTCTTCGGTGAAACCGTCGAAGTTGTACTTGCGGAATTCGAGCCGGCCGAACGGAGCCGCCCATCCTCCGCCGAAGTCGAACGCGTATTCGGCGTGGAGCGTGCCGCGCAGTTCGTCGCTTTCGAACTCGGCGGAGGCTTCCCGCGCCATCAGCGGCATCACGCGGGACGCATCCCACTTGCTCCAGCCGTAGACCAGCTCAGCTCCGACCGCGAACGGACCGAACTCCTGCCGCGCATAGGCGCCGATCATCCAGGTGTCGGCCTGCGCTTCGAGCAGTTCACCGCGCGAGGCCGCCTCGATCCTGCCGTAGCCGAAGCCGATACCCAGTTCGCCGTTGCCTGTCGCCACACCGAAGCCGAGCGAACCGCCGTAGTTGTCGGCATCGACATCGAACGAACCGACTTGCGCATCGCCTTCGAGCTCGGCGAAATCACCCGACGGAGCCAGCCAGACGTTGAAGCCCGTGGCACCGTCCGGCAGGCGGCGGGCAGTGATCGCATCGACGAACGGCGCGGTCGTGGAAAGCGCCAGGAGCGAGCCGTAGAATTCGCCCGAGGCCAGTTCGTCGAGCGCTTGTGCGACCTGATCGGTCGTCACAAGATTGTCGAACGCCACGAAGATGTTCGCCAGGTCCTGCGCCAGCACGAACTGGTTGCCGTTGATGCCGATACCCCCGGCCGAGCCCGCCCGGATCGTCGTCACTACGCCCGGCAGCGCCGCGCTGAGCGCCGCGCCGGCCGCAGCCGCGTTCTGATTGGTCGCCACGGTTTCGAACCCGGCCCGCTCGGCGCCCACGAACACGATGGTCCGCCCGCCCTCGCTGCGCGTGCCGAGACCGAAGGTGACAAAGTTGGACCGGCCGCTGACGGCCACGTCGGCCGTTGCCGCCACCGTGCCCGAAACACTGGCGATATCGACCTGCTGCCCCTCCGTGAACAAGCCGCCGGTTGGCGACACCAACTGCACCGTGCCGGCAAGATCGAGATTGCCGTCCAGGGTCAGGAACCCGGTACCCAGGCTGGTGAAGGCTTGGCCGAAGGCAAGCTCAGGAGTGGTGAACAAGCCCGATGCGAGCCCGATCTGTTGCACGGCCAGCGGGTTCGTCGAGAAGCTCACGCTGTTGAATGCAGGATCAACCACACGCACGAGGGTCGGCGTGATCCCCACCGTCAAAGTGCCCGCGCCCGACTGGCTGAAGTCGCCGTTCTGGTAAACCTGCACGCCATCGATGGCGGTGACGGCAGCGTTGGTCCCGAATAGCGGTGCGGGCAGAGTGACACGGCTGCCGAGCACCAGGCCGGCGTTGTTGACCAAGTCCCCGCGGATGCCGAACACCCCTTCCGGAGTGGCCGTGTCGAGCTGAATTTCACCGCCCGAGATGGTGAAGGTCCCGATGTCCAGGGTATAATCCGCAAGCCGGTTGGTGTTGCTGGCCGGCATGAAATCTGCGCCGGTGATCAGGAACACGCCGCTCCCGGTCTTGTTGAGCGCCTCGACACCCAGCACCCGAGCGCCGCCGGCATAGGCCGAAAGATCGCCGGCAAGCGCGATCTGGGGATCGATGCCGCCGAAGGCGTCCTCTAGCGCCGTAATCGCGATATCTCCGAGACCCAGGTAGCCCGAACCGTTGAGGTTGACGGTCGTGCTGGTGAAGCGTTCGCCGGTTTCCTCGTCGTATTCGGCAACCACACCGCCGCCGGTGACCGAACCCGCGTTCAGGTCTAAGGCCGCGGTGATGTTGCTGGTCCGGACGGTATCGTCGAGCTGGCCGAACGTGCCCGAGACGAAGATCGTTCCGCCCAGCAGGCCGTTCTGCGCCACCGCGTAGCCCTGCTCGATCGCATCGGCGAGGTCGAGCACTTCTTCCTCGCCGATCTGAGTCAGCGTGTCGACGGAGCGGGTGGTGTAGTTGTCGACATTGTTGCCCAGCGTCAGGTCGCCACGCAACACGCCGTTGTTCGTCACCACTCCGTTTATCGCCGCCACGCCGGCACTGCCGGTCACGAGCCCTGCATTGGTGAGCGTGGCCGTTCCGCCCGTCGCCGCATAGACGCGGTCGGTCGTATCGACGCGAGTGACATCGTCGATATCGGTCCGGGTGACGGTGGTCGACACATTCTCGTGCAGCGAGGAGAGGGCGATCGAACCGTAGATCGAGCCGTTGTTGGTCGCGGTCGCCGCCACGGGACTGACCACCACGACGAAAGCGTCGTCGCCGCTGAAGTCCGCGCCCCCGTCGAAGCCGATCCGGCCGTCGTTGACCAGGGTCGATGCGCCGCCGACGACGGTCGAGTTGGACGTCTGCACCTGGTCCGTGAGCACGACGCCGGTGTAGGTGTCTTCTCGCGTGGAAGTCGTGTCGGTGTAGTTGCCGCCAACCAGCATGAACGCGCCGTCGGTTGCCGCCAGCACGGTGCTGTCGGCACCAATCATGACGCTCGAACCGCTGCGTCCGCTGACGAAGATGTCGCCGAAGTTGGCCGGCGCATCGGTATCGGCTGCATCCACTACGAGAGTGGCGGTCCCCCCCGTCGCGGTGCTTGTCCTCTGTTCGGAATAGGCCGTGGTCGCGCCATCGGTGATCGTCTGCATGTAAGCATACGTCGTGTCTGTGCCAGAGGCGTCAATCGCGATCCCGTTGCGAACCTGGCCGGTTACCGTCGCCGAGGCATCGCCCGCGTTGGTGAACAGCGACAGGCCGGTTCCGCCGGCGAAACCCACGTCGCCATATTCGAGGGGATCGCCCCCCCCGAGACCGATCGAGCCGGCGACCGTAGCGGTGACGTCGCCGCCGGAAGCGGTGCTACTTTCGGCGTAGTCGATGGTCAGAACCGAACCGGTCGGCGTGCCGACCGTCGACTCGCTTTCGTCGGATGCGAATACATTCGCATTGTTCGATTGGAATACCGAGCCGCCGACCGCGCCCTCTTCCGCCAGGTCGAAGGTGTTGGTGCCGGCCGCGCCATTGATGGACACCGAACCGCCGACGCTCGCGTCGCCGATCGCAACCGATACCGCACCGTCGTTGACGATTGTCTGCAGGGTGCGCGTTACAAGCGTTTCGCTGCCGGTGAAGTTGCCGTCCTCGTCGAACAGGAATGAACTGTCACTGGTTTCGGCATAGTCGTAACCGCCGAAGCCCTGCGCAGTGACCGTCAGCGAGCCCTCGATCGCCGCCCCGTTGCCGAGTTGTGCGCTGGCAGCCCCGGTGGCGAAAAGCGACGCGCTCCCGGTGATCGTGCCGCCGTCGACCGCCAGCGTGCTGCTGCTGTCGGACTGGCGATTGGTTTCGGTATAGACGTAGCCGTCGTCGACGCTGCGCAAGTCGCCGTCCGCGTCCAGCACCGTATCGACTTCGCGAGTGACGTCGTAACCGAAGTCCTGCCCGCCGGCATTGCCCGTGAAATCGCCGAAGATCGCACCGCTGACGACCGCCGAGCTGTCGCCATCGGCGAACTGGCTGACCGAGCCGTCGCTGGGCCCTCCGAAGGGCGCGAACTGCACCGCACCGTTGGACCCGGCGTACATGCCGGTAACATCGCCACCGCTGGACGAGCGGGTAAAGTTTTCCGTGGTAACCTGGCTGGTCGTCGTGCCCCCATCGGCACCCGGCACGAACACGGACGTGGTTTCCTCGGTTTCGGCGAAAGTCGTGTCGTCGAACGAACTGACCGCGACAGTAGTGCCGATGACCGCGCCTTCGTTGGTGACGGAAGCGCTACCCTGGCCCCGAACGTCGACCGACCCGGTCACGAGGCCACCGGCCACGTTGGAGAAGGCCGCATCCCCACCGAGATTCGTGGTCGTCTCGGCCAGCGTCTCGGTCGACGTCGTGGTCACCACTCCGGTTGTCGCGTCGGTGGACGCTGCACCTGCCTCGAATTCGACTGCCGTGGTCGACTCGCCGCTCGATTCGACCGCGATGCTGCCGTTGATGCGCCCGGCATTGTCCAGGCGTGCGGCGGTGTCGCCCGAGGCGGAGACGAAGATCGGGCTGGTTGCGCTTTCCCCGATCAGTGCGCCGGCCGCGTTCTCGATCGTCGCGGTGCCCCCTGTGCTGGTCGATTCGCTCGTGCTCGCATCGCTGAAGCTGCCTGCTCCGTCGCTCTCGAACACCCGCTCGGACGCGCTGGCATTGCCCGACGCCCCCGCGAAGACGTTGCCGCCGATAAAGCCGGCATTCGTCACCGCCGCGTCGCCATTGGCGTTGGCGTCGATGCTGCCGTTCAGCACTCCGGTTTCACCAACGGAGACGCTGGCATCGCCGCCGTTCGACTGGCTCGTGTTCTGCTCCGCAAAAGTGCTGGCACCGGTGGCCGAATCGAACGTCGACTGCTGCGCGAAGGTGCTTGCCGTGCCGGTCGAGGAGGCGTTGGCGAAGGCGGGTGCATCGGCCAGACCGACACTGCCGTCGATCGCGACCTCCGCTCCCCCGATGCCGCCCGCGCTGACCCCGCTCGTTACGACGCCGGTTTCGCCGACATCGACGCTGGCGATACCGCCGACCGAGGTGACATCCTGGCTGAACGTATTGGTCGTGAGCGTACCTTCGACGGAATTCGTGAACTCCGTTGTCCGATCGAAGCCGTTCGAGGAAGCAAATGCCCCGCCGGTTGCGTCCTCGCTGCCCACACTTCCGTCGACCGAAACCGTGGCCCCGGCGAGGCCACTTGCCGAAAGGTTGCCACTTACGCTGCCGGATTCGCCAACCGCGATTTCAGCCGCGCCGCCCACTGCGGTGCGGACGGTGGTGTCCGACGAACTGGAATCGGCGCCGTCGACCGTGGTGACGACTGTGCGATCCTGCTCGAACGTGCTCGAGCTCGCGAACACATTCTGGTAGTCCGTATCGGAACCAACGGTACCGTCGACCGTCACGGTTGCGGATTCGAGACCATTGGCGGTGATCGCGCCCGAATTGCCGCCCTCTGCCAGCGTGACACTTGCTGCCCCCCCTTCGCGATCGACGCTGCCCGAGGCGTCGGTCGTGGTCGTGGTCGTCGCCGTTCCTTCGGTGGTCACCGTGGTGACCGGAGTTGGAGTGGCCGTCTGTAGGCTGGTTGCCTGGATGTCCTTGAGATCGGAATCAGCGGTTTCGGTCGCAATCGTTCCAACGTCACCTTCGATGGTCACGCCGATATCGCCGCCCGTGAAAATATCGACGCCGACGCTGCCATCTGCGTCGATGTCGCCCGTGCTGGTCACGACGACGGCACCCGAACCTGCCGTGCCGATGGTCAGCCCGTTGCCGATCAGACCGCTGTTGTCGATCGTGGTGGTACCGCCCACGTTGAAGACACTCACCGAACCGGAGACCGCGCCGGTGTTGGCGAGATCGAAGGTGTTGGTCGCCTGATCGGACGTGCCGACATAGAAAAGATCTACTCTGGCCGCCGGCTCTCCCACGTCACCTGCATTGGATACGGCGACTTCGCCCTGCTGGGCCGGGGAAATGCTGGTGCTGGGTTGGACCACATTCGCGTTCTCGGCGATGTTCAGCGTCACGTCGTCTCCGACGACTGTCGCCATTGCAGCGTTGACTTCCGCCGCGGTGCTGTCGGCCGTGCAGGTGACGGTGCTCCCGTCGACCGTGCAGGCCGCGAAGGCTGGTGTCCCGAGCCCGGTGACGATTGCGACGCTTGCGACTCCGACCGCGAGCCGGGTTTTCGTGGTCCTCATTGTACTTCCCCCTTGGCATGCTCGATTTGAGCGTTGCGCGTGCTGGACAAGGCTATGTCCAGATCAGCCGGGGGTATCGGGTGCCGTGCGCTCAAATAACGCTCCCGAAGCGCTCCCAAAGCGCTTGGAAAGCGTGAAAAATGCAACTTCTGGACTATTTTAGGGTTTCGTTGCCGCGATCCCTCACATAGCACATTAGCTAACAACAGAAACGGTCGCGCAGGAGATTGACGGTTCCTTATTGATAGCACTCAGGGGGGTGCGGGGCAGCGTGATGGTCGCGTCGACAGCGGCAATGCCGAGGTTCTATCTGCTGGGGTCTCCCCGGCTCGAACTGCCGTGCGGCTCCGTCGTGCCGATCCACAGCCGCAAGGGAATCGCGCTGCTGGCCATGCTGGCCACCTCCGACCGCGGCGAACGTTCGCGCGTGTGGCTGCAGCAAATGCTGTGGGGGTCGCGCCCGCAGCGCCAGGCCCAAAGCAGTCTGCGGCGCGAACTCGCCAACCTCAAGAAGACGCTGCACGATGCGAGGCTCGACGTTTTGCGGAGCGAACAGCGGGTCGTTCGGCTGATGACCGGGCAGCTATGGATCGACGTCCACAATCTCGACGGCCCGTCCGCGGCACGCAGCGATTTTCTCGAAGGCATCGACATCGCCGGCGAAGAGGAATTCGAGGACTGGCTTCGCGAGATGCGATCCCGGATGATCGATTTGCGCGAAGGGGGGACTGCCCAACCGGCAATCGCCGCTGCAAATGCCAGGCCCGCTACTCTCCCGGCAGCTGTCGTCACGTTGCCGGCGATCGATACGACCGGTTCTGTCGAGGGCCGCGAAGTGGCAGACCGATTGACCCAAACGCTCGTAGAACTTCTGCCTCGGCTGCGCTGGCTGCCGATCATCCCGGCCGGAATTGTCGCCGCCCAGTCGGCCGAGCCCGGGGGCAACCTTCACATCGCCGAACGGCTAGGCGCGCGATACGTGCTTCAGACAGACGTGTTCACGCGCGACGCTGGTCTCGCGGCCAACTTCACCATGCTGGAAATGCCGGGTCAGATCATCAGATGGAGTGAAACGCGCACCATCGGTTCGGACCTAGACAATGCGGCCCTGCGAAGCGACGCGGCGCGGGTCGTGAACTGCATCGGCGAAACATTCGACCTCAGCGAACAGCGTCACGCCTTCGCCCTGGACGTCGAAGAACCCGACTTCGCCCAACTGACCTGGAAAATCCGGTTCCACATCAACCAGTTCACACGCTCGGACTTCGACAAGGCCGAACGATTGATCGAGACTGCCCTCGCACGTCATTCGTCCCATTCCGAGCTGCTGATGCTGCGCGCCAACCTGGCATTGTGGCAGCACTGGATCGCGCGCGCGAGCAACGATGAATCGGCTCGGATCGCGCCGCTCATCCGGGCGGCGATGCGAGCCGATCCCGCCGATGCGCGCGGACCGCTGTTCTCGGGAATACTCGAAACGTGGCATCGGCGCGGCGGGCAGGCGATACAACATCTGACACGGGCTTGCACGCTCGACCCCAGTTCGGCCCAAGCCTTCTCCCACCTGGGCGCGGCGCATTATCTGAGCGGTGATCCGCGAAGCGCGCTGGCGCCGCTCGAACATGCCCTGTTTCTCGCCCCTCTCGACCCCAAGCGCTTCCACACGATCGGCCAGCTTGCGACGGTTCTCTGGATGCTGGGCCGCTATGAAGAAGCGCTCGACAAGACGATAGATATCCAGACCACGCACCCCGGCTATGTGCTGGCGCATGTGATCGAGACTGCGTGTCTGGTCGAACTCGGCAGGTCCGCCGAAGCCAGCCGGGCGCGCCAGCGCATCGTGAGGGGCAAGTCCGCCAAGTACCGCGCGATGCTCGACTGGATGCCGTTCGCGGACGCGGGCTGGAACGAAAGACTTCGCCACGCCATCGCCCCGGGCGAGCCGCTGGAATCCCGCTCTGCCCCAGCCGCAATCGTGCATTCCTGATGTCTCGCTGGAAATACAAGCGCCTGACGTCGCGCGACCCCGGCCCGATCCTGCCTGCCCCGCGCGAGGCGCCGCCGTTCGACATCGAGCGGCTGCGCGCGCACGGGATCAAGGCGCGATTGATCGCCTGGCTTTTCCGCAAGCTCCTGTGGCCGGTCATGCGCATGTTCCAGGTGTTGCGTCCGGTCGTGCGCTTCGGCGATCTGGCCATCGTGACGCGCGCTGCGGACGTGCGCGCGATCCTGGCCGACACCGATCGGTTCCAGGTTCCGTTCGGGCCGGAAATGAGCGCTCTCGCCGGGGGCAGCACCTTCGTGCTGGGCCTGGACGGGCCGGACCATGACCGGCAGCGAAAGATCCTCGAGCGACTGATCCGTCCGCAGCAGGATCTTGCGTCGATCACAAGCCTGTCGCGCCACTATGCCGATGCGCTGCTCACCGCCGGCAAGGGACGGATCGATGCGCAGCGCGACCTGATGACCCGCGTGGCGGCCGAGGTCTGCGCTCGCTACATGGGTTTCGCGCTCAAGGATGCTGACAGCTTCGCTGACTGGACTTTCGCCGGCTCCAATCTGTTGTTCGCCGATCCCCAGGGCAGTTCGGCGGCTGCCGAGCTCGCCGCCAAGGCAGGCGCACAAATGCGTGCATTGGCGGATGCGGCGCTCGAAAAGGCCGAGCGTTCCCACCGCCCCTCGGACGATACGCTGGCTGGCCGGCTGGTGCAGCTGGAGAAGATCGCAAACGGTCCGACTCGCGGCGAATCGCGCGCGATCCTCATTGGACTGGCGATCGGTTTCGTCCCGACCAACTCGCTCGCCGGGGGACGGATGCTCAATGTTCTGGCCCGTAATCGCGCGGCGCGCGACGAAGCGCTCGCAGCGGCACGGGCGAACGATAGCGCGCGCCTGAGACGGGCCTTGCTCGAGGCTGGCCGGCTCGATCCCGCGCTGGCCCCCGGGCAATGGCGCTGGTGCCCCAACGATACGTCGTTCGTCGCCGATTCGGGCACAGCCTATACGATCCCGGCAGAAACGCTCGTCCTCGTCTCGACCATGGCCGCGCTGCGCGACCCGACGGAGTTTCCGGCCGCCGGCCGGTTTCGCACCGATCGGCAAGGCGAGCCCGAGCTGCTGTTCGGCCATCTTTCGCATCATTGCCTGGGCAAGGAACTCGCACTGGCGCAGATCGTCCCGACGCTGGCAGCCCTGCTGTGCCGTCCGTCCGTCGAATCTTCGCTGCCGGGCATGCAGATGCGCTGGCTGGGCCCGTTCCCCGATCGCGCGCCCCTCCATTATCAGGATCCAGCCATCGATCCGGCGACCGACGGCGTAAATCAGAACGCCCTTCTTTTCGCTGTGCCGCTGGAAACCGGCGAAACTACGGCTGCGATCAACCAGAGAATCGAGGAAGCGATGCGGCCCGTCGATTGGCGCGCAGCCCTCGACACAGTCGACCTGGTGCATTTCATGTCGCTGACGGCGATAGAAGCTCCCGACGCCAGAGGCGTGCGACAGTTCGCGATCATAGAGATCAATTGCGACGGATCGGCGGAGCCTGGTGGCCGCGCGGCACTCGCAGCTCTGAACGCGCCCCTGTGCGCCTTCTTCGGGCTGCCACCCGGCCACGATCTCTGGGATTTCCTGAAAGCGCACCGAATCGCGATGCACGGCAACCCCTGGGGTGCCACGGCACTCAACTTCTTCGGCCTGCCGGGTCTGTCCGTCCGCGAGATCGCGCGTCAGCAGGAACTGGTCGAGTATACGCGCGATGCGATCGATACCTACCAGCGGCTCGAGCTCGGGCGCAGCAGCCGTCCGGCCGGCCTCGTGCAATTGATCCGGCGTCTGATCCGGCAAGATCCCGAACTGGTGAACGATCCCGACTGGAGTACGCTCGCGAAGCGTGGCGCCGCATTCGACGGATTCCTTCTCAAGCCGCGCGACAGATACCTGCCGCTCAGCGACTGGGACCCGTCTGACCATATCCGGGGATGGCGCCATGTGGTCCGCTCCCCACTGGCGATCAGGGCGGCGTTGTTGTTCGTGGTGATCGCCGTCGCCGCGGCAGTGGCGCTGGAACTGGCGCTCGATCCCGGACATGGGCAGCGCGGGGCGTTCATCCTCTCGCTGCCGTGGCTGGCGATCCAGGGTATCGTTTCGGCCGCCCTGCTCGTGATGCTCGTGACAAGTGCCTTCGTCGCCGTGCTGCGGTGGAAGGAAAGCCGCGATCCCGTCGATCGCAGTCGCCCCGGTCTGGAGCACCTGCGGGCGCTGGCGGAGCGCGAGGATCTTCCTGGCCATGTCAAAAATCACATCACCGTCGTCACGCCGCTGAAGCGCGGGCTGCTGCGTCGCCTGACGTTGGCGCTGGCGCTGTGGGGCATAGGCAAGCTGGTCACCCACTTCTACCGTCCCGGCTTCGTACTCTCCATGGGAACGATTCAGTTCGCCCGCTGGGTGCGGCTACCCGGCAGCGACACGATGATCTTTCAATCGAACTACGACGGTAGCTGGGAAAGCTATCTGGAGGATTTCATCACGCGCGCCCACGCGGGGCAGACGGCGGCCTGGTCGAACAGCGAAGGCTTTCCTCGCACGCGCTTTCTCATCCTGGACGGTGCGCAGGATGGAGATTCCTTCAAGCATTACGTTCGCGGCAAGCAGGTCCCGACCGCTTTCTGGTACAGCCGTTTTCCGGCCCTGTCCGCGGAGCAGATCCGCTGCAACGCCCTGATCCACGATGGTCTCGCACGCGTCACCAGCGACAGCGAAGCGCGGGCCTGGCTGTCGTTGTTCGGGTCCGCGCCGCGCGCCGAGAACGAGATCGAGGGCGAAGAAGTGCAGTCGATCGTGTTCAACGGCTTTGCCAAGCTGCCCCATGCCGACTACCTGCTTTTCGCGTTGCCGGACGATAAGGAGCGCGCCGCCACGTGGCTCCGCACTCTTATCGGATACCGCGTGGGCCACACCGCCAAAGGCTGGTTCAAGCTGGTCGCAAACCTCCTCGATCCCAGCGGATTCCTCTCGGCCAAGAATCGCGTGGCCTTCGGCGAGAACGATCCGGTCGCAGGCGCTGCGGCAATCGCATTCACGGCCCGCGGCCTGCGGCGTATGCTGGGTGACTATCACCTCGCGCTGGTGGATCTCCCCGGCCCGTTCGCCATGGGAATGGAGGAACGTGCTGCCCGGCTGGGCGACATCGGCAAGGAAGCGCCGGACAATTGGCGCTGGACCGATGGCGGCGATAGCGAACGGACGGTCGACGTCCTGATCGCCATCTATTCGCCCGATGCGCTGGCACACGAGCGTGCGCTTGAACGCCATCGCGGACTCGCCAGGCTCTTTGGGCTGCGCGAGGTCGATGCCCAGGCAGCCGATCAACTCGATCCCGACGGTTTTCCGCGCGATCATTTCGGGTTCCGGGATGGCATTGTGCAGCCCGTCATCGCAGGCGCGATCAAAGCCGATCGCGAGCGCAACCCGCTCGATGTCGTTGCGACCGGCGAGATGATCTATGGCTATCGCAATGCCCAGGGCTTCTTCCCGCCGGCGATCACCGTTCCTTCGGAGCACGATCTGCACGACCTCCTGCCCGACCTGGCCCGTGCGGCCGAGCGCTATCCCCGCTTCGGCAAACGCCGCAGTCGGCGTCCCGATACCGAGTTGCGGGATTTCGGTCGCAATGGATCGTTCATGGCCGTGCGGGTGCTGGAGCAACATCCCGAACGGTTCGCCAACGCCTGTAAGGAGGCCGCCCAAAGCGTCACCCGCGACTACCGCCACATCGGCGGAGCGATTGGCGTACCGATCGACGACCGCTGGATCGCGGCCAAAATGGTTGGACGGTGGCAAAGCGGCGCCACGCTGATCGGCAACCCGCGCGACCCGGGTGCCCGGATCACCGCGATAGCTCCGAGGAAATCGACACGCCACTCGTCGCCGGATCTGAATCCGCCACCGGAAAACTACGACCTTGAGGCGGCGGACTACGTTCTCGACTTCGGCCGCGACGATCCGCGCGGTCTGCAATGTCCGCTCGGCGCACACGTCCGCCGCGCCAATCCGCGCGACAGTCTGCTGCCCGGCGATCCTCAGGAAATCGGCATCGTCAATCGCCACCGGCTGATGCGGCGCGGGCGCAATTATCGGCGCGACAACGAAGAAAAGGGGCTGTTCTTCGTCGCCATCTGCGAAGATCTCGAGCGTCAGTTCGAGTTCGTGCAGCGCAGTTGGCTGCAAGCCGGCGGTTTTCACGAGCTGAACGACGAACGCGATCCCCTGGTCGGACATTGCCCGGCAGGGACCGGAACTTTCTCGATTCCGACCCATGCTGGAACCGTCTCCGTAAGGGGCCTGTCGGCCTTCACCACTCTACGAGCCGGCGGCTACTTCTTCCTGCCCAGCCGCAGCGCACTGCGCTATCTGGCGAATCCGCGAAACCGCTCGACGGATTGACACGCGCCGATGGCTCGACCTTATCGGTCCCGGTCGGATCGAGACCTCCGGCCCAGTAGCAGAGGCTGTTCTCGAGCGTGCGCAAGATGGGGGCGATGTACATCGTCATGGGCGCGTTCGGACATGGCCGCGTCGCCGAGGCGATTTTCGGCGGAGTGACGCAGCATGCTCCTCAAGAGCGATCTCCCTCTCTTGTTGGCTAACTGAAATCCGGCTCGTCGAACTCGGGACGATTTTTACGATGGTCACCGGATCAAACGCGCATTGATCCGCTCGCTCGCCCGGACGGAGGAGTCCCGCCCGAGCCTACCCCCCCGGTCTGGCGGTGCAACGTTCGGATACGAAATTGCGGTCATCACGCCCCGATCGCCACGAATCCAGCATCACCGGAAGGCGCGAACGATTGGTCGAGGCAGTGCCTGCGCTCAAAGCCCGTTGAATGGTCCCGAAGACAGGCTTATATTAGGAATATCTAATGGAGTAGTGTATGCGCATCACCGCTGTCCCATCGTCGGACTTCATCCGTCAGGCAGGGGACGCAACTCGCCTTCTCAAGGCGATGGCAAACGAGGCCCGGCTGCTCGTCCTCTGCTTCCTTGCGGAGGCTGGCGAGTTGTCCGTGACCGAGTTGACCGAGCGGGTTGGCCTGAGCCAGTCCGCCTTGTCCCAGCACCTTGCAAGGTTGCGGAAGAAGGGCCTGGTGGCGACCCGCAAGGATGCGCAGTCGGTGTTCTATCGCGTCTGCGACCCTAAGGCAGAGCAATTGCTCGCACTGCTTCACCAGATTTACTGCCCCGAACTCGGCCACCACCACTCGCCGGCGACCGAAACTGGAGAAATTGCATGAGCCAGGACGCCAACATCCAACAGGCTGTCGAGCAGGTAGACGCCGTGCTCAGGGGGATCCTGCGCGCGCCCCACGTCAAGACCTTCTTCCACGAGCCGACCTTCACGGCGAGCTATGTGGTCAGCGACGACGCCACCAAGCGCGCCGCGATCATCGACAGCGTATGGGACTTCGACCAGCCTTCAGGCCGGACCGACTTCGACGCCGCCTCCGAGATTGTCGCCTACGTAAGCGAGCACGGACTGACCATCGACTGGATCTTGGAGACACATGCCCACGCCGACCACCTCTCGGCCGCTCCGTATCTGCAGGAACAGCTCGGTGGCAAGCTTGTGATCGGCAAGGAGATTGTTACCGTTCAAGGCGTTTTCGGCAAGATTTTCAACGAGGGCACTGCGTTCGCTCGCGACGGCTCCCAGTTCGACCGGCTGCTTGGCGACGGGGAGCGGTTGATGGTCGGCGACATTCCGCTCATTGCGCTCCATGTCCCCGGTCACACCCCCGCTGACATGGCCTATGTCATCGGGGATGCTGCGTTCATCGGCGACACGATGTTCATGCCCGACTACGGCTCCGCGCGCGCGGACTTCCCTGGCGGCGATGCACGCGAGCTCTATCGTTCGGTACGCAGGCTGATGTGCCTTCCCGATGAAACACGGGTGTTCCTGTGCCACGACTACAAGGCGCCTAACCGGGATGAGTTCGTGTGGGAAACCACGATGCTCGCCGAGCGCACCGCCAACGTGCACCTGCACCAGGGCGTGACCGAGGATGATTTCGTCGAGATGCGTACCCAGCGCGACGCGACGCTGGAGATGCCGCGCCTGATCCTGCCGTCGCTCCAGGTCAACATCAGGGCTGGGCGCCTGCCGCCGCCGGAAGAGAACGGCGTCTCCTACCTCAAGCTGCCGGTCGACCTGCTGTGATGCTGCCGGGATTTCCCCACGCGCAGCCGCTCCACGGCCTGGCCGGGGGCGTGCTGGTCGGCCTCGCAGCGGCGCTTATGCTGCTGGGTGCCGGGCGGATCGCCGGAGTCTCGGGCATTCTTGCCCGTGGCACCCGTATCGCCGGAGGCGATATGGCGATGACGAGCACGTGGGCCTTTCTTGCCGGGCTGCCGCTCGGCGCGCTCGCCATTCATCTATGGACCGACCGGGAGCCCGCGACGTTCGCGTCCTGGCCCGTGCTGGTGGTGGCTGGACTGCTGGTCGGCTTCGGCACTCGCATGGGCAGCGGGTGCACCAGCGGTCACGGCGTCTGCGGCGTCAGCCGCCTGTCGCAACGCTCGCTGGTAGCGACCGCAGTGTTCATGACTGCCGGGATCGTCACCGTCACAATAATGGGACGGATCGGAGGGTGACATGATGATCGCCAGACGTCTTGTTCCCCCGCTCGCTTCAGGAACGCTGTTCGGCGCGGGGCTCACTCTTTCGGGCATGACCAATCCCGTACGGGTACGCGGCTTTCTCGACATCTTCGGCGATTGGGATCCGACGCTCGCTTTCGTTATGGGTGGCGCCGTGGTTGTCATGGCCATCGCCTGGCGTATCCAGGCGCGCATGCAGCGTCCGATCTTCGGTGAGAAGTTCTCGCTGCCAGACCGCAAGGACTACGACCCGCGTCTCGTCCTGGGCGCCGTCCTTTTCGGCATCGGCTGGGGGATCGCCGGTCTCTGCCCCGGCCCCGCCATCGCATCTCTCGCGCTCTCGCCCGTCGCCGTGCTGCCTTTCGTCGGCGCCATGATAGCCGGCATGAAGGTGCAGGAATCGCTCTCACGACGGAAGGCGTCGTGACATAGTCCGGCGCAAACCCTTCTCGGACCACGCCTGTCGCCGAAGGCGAGCACCTGGCCGACATCGCTCCCGCTGCCGCGCAGGCCAGCGAGGACCCGCGCGGTGCGGTAGTTCCCGCGCACGACCGTGGCTATTTCTTCGGCGAAGGGCGAGCTCTTGCACGAGCCGGAATTCCTACGATCCTCCCTGCGCCACCCTGTCTCCTCGCAACTGGTCCGAGAGGACATGTCGAGAAGCTGGATCGACGGGTATTCGACGTGCGGGTCGCGCTCTGCCGGAATCTCCTTCAGCGCCGTTGCTGCATGCGAGTGCGAGAGCTTAACAGTTACAAGCGAAGTGCTTTCTGGGGGGTGTATACCACTGCCGCCAGACCAAGACCCCGTGTAAACGAGCGAGAACATTCCACATCCGCGGAATGGCCGGAAATGAGCCGAAAGGCTTCCGCTTCCAGCATCGAAACGATGAAAACCGACGCTAGGCCAAGCGTGCGATCGTGACCATGCGCACGAGGTCGGACAAGGTCCTTGCCTGCATCTTCATCATCGCATTGGCGCGGTAGACCTCGACGGTTCGCGGACTGATGCCGAGATCGAACGCGATTGCCTTGTTGGCCTTGCCTTCAACGAGGCCCTCGACGACCTCGCGTTCCCTTGCAGATAGCAGCGCGAGACGGTCGAGAGCTTCTCGGCGCTCGTTGATGATCTGCGTGTCGCCGGTGCTATCGCTCAACGCCTTGCGAATAGCCGAAAGCATGGCCTCGTCGTCGTAGGGCTTCTCGATAAAGTCCGCAGCGCCTGCCTTCATCGCCTCGATGGCCAGCGGCACATCGGCATGGCCGGTGATGACGATCACTGGCACCGCCGCTTCGTGCGCTTTCAGTTTCTCGGCCAGATCGACACCGTTCGTTCCGGGCATGCGAACGTCGGTCACCACGCATGCCCCGGCGAGCGGGGGCGCGGACTTGAGAAAGGCATCGGCCGAGCTAAATGCGCGCACGCGAATCCCGGCGACATCGAGAAGGAATTCCAGCGACTGCCGAGCGCTCTCGTCGTCGTCGATCACGTAGACGATCGGATCGTTGGCACTGTTACTCGCCATCGTAGAGCTCCTCACTTGCTACACGCTGCAGCGTAAAGCCGAACTCGGCCCCGCCACCCGGAGCCGGCCGGGCCCAGATGCGTCCGCCATGTGCCTCGACGATCGTGCGCGAGATGGACAGGCCGACGCCCATACCCGTGCGCTTGGTGGTGATGAAGGGCTGAAAGAGCCGGTCGGCGACGTCGCGGTCGATACCGGGGCCGGTGTCGGTCACCGATGCCTGCGCCATATCGTCCTCAGCCGGCTCGATCGCGATCGTCAGGTTGCGCTGAAGCGAGCCTGAGTCCGCCATCGCATCGACGGCGTTTCGCACAAGGTTGAGCACGACCTGCTGGATCTGGACCTTATCGGCGAGCACCAGATCGACCGCGGGGCTGAACGCATACTGCACGCGGATGCCGTGCTCCTTGGCGCCGACGAGCGCCAGCGCGCTGGCTTCCTCGACGAGCTTCGGCAGGCTCTCGATCGTCCGCTCGGTTTCGCCGCGGGCCACGAAGTCGCGCAGCCGCCGGATGATATCGCCAGCCCGGAGCGCTTCGGCGGCGGCACGGTCGACGGCCTCGGCCACACGCTCGTGGTGAACCTCCTTGCGCGCCAACAGCGTCCGGCTTCCCTTGAGATAGTTGGCGATCGCCGAGAGCGGCTGGTTGATCTCGTGCGCAAGCGCCGACGCCATCTCGCCCAGCGCGGTGAGCCGCGAGACGTGCACCAGCTCGCTCTGCAGTTCCTGCAACCTTGCCTCGACCTGCTGGCGCTCGGTCAGGTCCCGGATGAACCCGGTGAAGAAGCGCTGTCCTTCCGCCTGCATCTCCCCCACCGCCAGTTCGAGCGGAAAGGTCGAACCGTCCATGCGCTCGCCCACGACCACGCGGCCCTTACCGATGATCCGTCTTTCGCCGGTCCGGTAGTAGCGCTCGAGATAGCCGTCGTGCGCGCTGCGATAGGGATCGGGCATCAACAAACTGACGTTCCGTCCGATGACGTCGGCCGCCCGCCATCCGAACATCCGCTCGGCTGCCGGACTGAAATCGCGGATCAGGCCGGCTTCGTCGATGACGACCATTGCATCGGGCACGGTGTCGAGGATCGATTGCAGATGGGCTTCGCGCCGTGCGAGCGCGGTGGCCGCCGTTTCTGTTTCGACCCGCGCGCGCTGAAACCATTCGCCGCCGATGGCCACCGCCATGCCGATGAGCACGAAAGCCGCCGCCGCGATCAGGCTTCCGGTTTCGACAGGTCCGCTCTGCCCGTCGCACCAGAGGCCGGCAGCTGCGCCCGCCACAACGGCGAGACCCCCTGCCCGGATGCCTGAAAGCGCGCTCGCGACGACCACGCCGGGAACGAAGAAAATGAAGGTGGCGCGCTGACCGAGTTCATCGGCAGCCAGAAGGCGAACAGCGACCCCCGCCCCGATCGCGAGCAGCGCCAGCAGCAGCGCGGTCGAAAACGACAGCCGCGGCAGGAAGCGGCTGACGAAGCTCGTGCGCGCCACCTCCGGTAAGGCCCTTAGGGTGCTCGCGGTAGGGGGATCATCCAAATTTCGCGTTTCCGTTCATCGCCATAGATGGAGGCCACCAGCGGCGATCCAACCACATTCGCCGCAAGTGGAGAAGTATCAATGACTGCACCATTCATCGATCTGGGCATCCACCACAAGCCCCGCGGCCTGTCGGACCGGATCGCGTTCGGCTTCACCAAGGCGCTGCGCTGGTGCGCCGATACATTCTTTGCCGAACGCTATGGACACCGTGCCGTCGTGCTCGAGACCGTGGCCGCCGTCCCCGGCATGGTCGGCGCGACGATCAACCACCTCGCCTGCCTGCGCCGCATGTGCGACGACAAGGGCTGGATCAAAACGCTCATGGACGAGGCCGAAAACGAGCGCATGCATCTGATGACCTTCATCGAGGTGTCGCAGCCCACCTGGTTCGAGCGCGCAGTGATCATCGGTGTGCAATGGGTGTTCTATCTGTTCTTCTTCGCGCTCTACCTGATCAGCTCGAAGACTGCCCACCGGGTGGTCGGCTATTTCGAGGAAGAGGCCGTCATCAGCTACACGCATTACCTCGCCGAGATCGACGACGGTCGCAGCGAGAACGTCCCGGCGCCCGAGATCGCCAAGCGCTACTGGGCTCTTCCCGAGGATGCCACGCTGCGCGACGTGGTGCTGGTGGTCCGCGCCGACGAGGCACACCATCGCGACGTCAATCACGGCTTCGCCAATGAGCTTGCGGGCCTGCCGGTCGGTCAGGTCGCCGAATGCCCGCCGCATGTGACGCTTGAACCCAACTGGAAGAAGGCGGCCTGATCCAGGCTGCCCCGCGAGGAGGACGGAACATGGTCGATCAAGCCGCGATCCTGTTGCTGGTCGACGATATCTCCGTCCTCTCCGCACTGCGTTTTTCGCTCTCGGTCGAGGGTTTCGCGATCGCCGACGGGGCCGCGGAGGGGGGCGATCCCTCGATGACTGCCGCGCTGGTAATCGACGAACGCTACGGCGGAGACGGACTTGCCGCACTCGATGTGCTGAGGAGCCAAGGCTGCCGCGCGCCGGCCATGATCCTCGCGACCAATCCCACCGCCCGGTTTCGAACCAGCATCGCTGCCGCCAACGCCAAGCTGATAGAAAAGCCGCTCTTGGGCAACGAACTCAGCGGTGCGATCCGTGCCGTCTTCGAAATGCAAAAGGCCGCCTGACGTGACCACCGCCCTCCCTGACGGCATGAAGCCCTACAAGCGCACGGCGACATTTACCGAAACAACCGTTCCAGCGGGCCTGCTTGGCAACCATTCGACCAAAAGCGGTGTCTGGGGTCTCATCCACGTGGAGGAAGGCGCCTTGCGCTATGTCGTGACCGATCCTCGCCGCGTCTCGAGCGAGAGATTGCTTACGCCCGAAGGCGAACCCGGCATCTTGGAGCCGGCAATCGTTCACCGGGTCGAGCCGGTCGGACCGGTGCGGTTCCACGTCGAATTCCTGCGCGCCCGGGGCTCAGCCGGCGCAACCCAGCCGGTCCACAATCACAACGGGAGGACCCCATGACCAGCACCGGCATCCATTCGGGCGCGGTGGATTCCGAAACCGGCTCTTTCGCGCAGCAAAGGCGCGCCGAAAAGCGTGCAGCAGCCGAGGAGATCGGCATCGACGCACCGTTTATCGATCAGCTTGTCGACGCGTTCTACGCGAAGATCCGCGACGACGATCTTCTCGGCCCGATCTTTGCAGAGCGCATCGCCGACTGGCCCGCGCACCTCGCGCGAATGAAGACGTTCTGGCGTTCGGTGCTCCACAACAGCGGCGAGTTCTCGGGCAATCCGATGCTCAAGCATCTCGCGATTCCCGGTCTCAAGCTCCGGCATTTCTCGCGCTGGCTCGACCTCTTCTACGCAACATTGCGCGAAGCAGAAGGGCACCGCGCCGCGACCGAGCTCGTCGGCGCCCGTGCGAGAACGATCGCCGACAGCTTGCTGACTGCCATTGCAATGCGCCGCGACGGATTGGCCGGAGGGCGCGCAGGAAAGGACCTTCCCCATGCCTGATACTGTTCGTCGCGCGAAACCTGCGACGCCGCTTACGAAGCCCCGGGCTGCCGGGCCCGATGTGTTGGTTCCCCTTCCCGCGCTCGAGGCGAATGACAACGAGGCATCGACGCCGCGGCAGCCCGAATCCCGAATGTTCGAGCTGCCGGCATCGGTCTGGGGAGCGATGATCGTCTGTTACGCCATTTTTCTGACTGCCTTGCTCGGCGCCACCGGCGGCCCTCATGCTGCGTTCGCGATCGCAATCTCGGTGATCTACGTCACCATGTTCTTCGGAACCACCCGCGTGATGCTGCGACAGGCTCCGCCGCAGCCGCGCAGTGGTCTGGATCGTCCAGGCGCCGTTCTGCAAACTGCCTGCGGACCTTTAGCCCGCGGCGAAGTGTATGGTCAGGTGCTCATCGTCCCGGCAGCCGTGGCATTCTTTGGAATAGCAATCAGCATCATCAGCGCCGTTGCGATGTGAGAGTGGCTTCGGCGCACCGACGAAGGGAACTGTCGTTATCTGCCCACGCTGTGGCGAGCTGGCTCCTCCAGGTCCATTGGACCTGAGAGAGTGCGCGCCGCGATCAAACCCGAGAGCCAGCGCCTCGTTGGCTCGCCCCGATGCCGCTAGACGCCATCGGCGCGACGCGCGTGTGGGACATGCTCGAGTGCGGCCTGCAGCTCCCCCATCGCAACCGGCTTGATCAGATAGGCCAGCACGCGGTCGGCGTTGGTTTCGGCGAGGTCGCGTTGTCCGGACACGAATATTGCGGGAATCCCGCGCTCCGCGAGCCAGCTAGCAGCAGCGGGACCGGTACAGCCATCGGCCAGGTCGATGTCGACGAGCGCGCAATCGGCCTCGATCGCCGGAAGGTCGCGCAAGGCGCTAAAGCTCTCCACAGTCGCGATATGGATATGACCGAGATCCTCGATCATCTGCTCCACGTGAAAGGCGATCAGCGGATTGTCCTCCAGGTACACGATCCGTAACTGCGCTTGGTTCGACCCCGACATGGGGCACTAACGTGGATCAACGATGTTGGTTTCGAACAATCCGACTGGCGTAGCCGCTGGCTTCGCACGATAGCCCTTGTGCGTCGAACGCGATCCTCGGCGGCGCACCGAGCAAGCTGGTCAGCGCCGATCGCAGATAGCGGGTGCCGTAGCCTGGGGCCGCCGGCTCGGCGACCGCCGGCCCCCCGCGTTCTTGCCAGCGCATCGAAAGCCGGTCTCCGTCGAGGTGCCATTGAAAGTCTACGTAACCTTCGGGCACCGACAGAGCTCCGTACTTGATGGCATTGGTCGTGAGCTCGTGCAGGCACAGCGCCAGCGTGGTCCCCCCTTCGTGGGACAGCGTCAGATCCGGCCCAGACGTGCGAATGCGATTGGCCCGCTGCATCCGATAGGGCGCGAACGTCAGTTCGACGATTTCGCGAATCGGCACGGTTTCGCCGTCCGTCCGGAAGACCGCGCTGTGCACGTTGGTCAGCGCCTCCAAGCGTCCGCTGAAGTCGGCGGAAAGCTCTTCGATCGAAGTGGCGCCGCGCTTCGTCATCTGGAAGATCGACGTCACACTGGCGAGGATGTTTTTCACACGATGATTGAGTTCTCGCCGGAGCTCGATTTCGCGCTCGATGTGATCGCCCACTTCCCTCTGACGCAAGCGTACCAGCAGAGCCGCCTGGATGCCGCTCAGCAACTCCACCGCGCTGACCGGTCGTTCGTAAAAGGTCTGCCGCGAACGCGGCCAGCGTGCCGCGAGTTGCGTGCGTATCCGCTCCGCAGGCGCCGACCGGTCCAGCAGGACCACTACCGGCAGTTCCGACCAGCCGGGTTGCGTTTCGAGAAAATCGGCGATCACATCGACCACGCGCGGGGAAAGCGCTTCGTGCGTGGCGACCAGCACCCCTCCCGAGTCTGTCAGCCGCAATGCAAGACTGTCTTCGCCCGCATGCGCAACCGCGATGTCGTGTTCGGCCAGCAGGCTGGCCAGATATTCCGCATCGCGGCGATAGGGCGCCAGGAGCAGAACCCGCTCGAGTGCGGCGCGCGCGATCTGCGCGCCTTCGTCGGTCACGATTCCGGCAACGGGTTGAACGGGACGACGGTGATGCCCGAACTGCGAATGAAGAGTTCATGGACGTCGAGATCGTGCGGACCGTGCCGCTTCTTCACGACGGTGATATTGCGCCGCAGGCGGCCTTCGTCCTCGCCGATGCGCAGAAGCAGAACGGTGTCTCCGAGGAAGCTGACGTCGACGTCGATACCCACGTTCTCCCCGAGCAGTCCGTGCTGAGCGACGATCAGCATCGTCAGCACCCCCGATCGCGCCAGATACTTCAGCAACGACTGAATATCGCGAACCGCCTTTTCGCGGTGCGGCAGCGAATTGAGATAGCCGGTAAAGCTATCGATCACGACGACACGAGTGTCGTCTTGCTCGACGATCGACTGGACGACCTGCGCGAACTCGCCGGGCGAAATCTCGTTGGGAGCAAAGTCGCGGATGGCAAGCGGGCCGTCCTCGTAGTACTTGCGCAAGTCCATTCCGAGGCCTTCGGACCGTCGGAAGAAGGTTTCCAACCGCTCCTCGAACAGGAACAGGGCGACGCTTTCGCCGCGTTCGAGGGCGGCTGTCGCATAGAGCGATGCCATGGTCGACTTGCCGGTGCCCGATTGCCCGATCACGAGCGTGGTCGTGCCAGCCTCCTGACCGCCGCCGAACATCTCGTCGAGAGTATCTACGCCCGACTTGATCAGGTCGGGCGGCCGGTTTTCGGGCGCATTGCCCGGAACAATGCGGGGAAAGACCACAACCCCCGCGCCCTCGCGAATGGCCATGTCGTGATAGCCGTCGGCGACCGGCACGCCGCGCATCTTGCTCACTTCGATCCGCCGGCGGATGGGGCCGTAGTCCTCGAGCGATTTGTCGAGCCGGATCACGCCATGAGCGATCCCTTCGACTTCTTCGCCCCTGGTGACCCCTTCGCCGCTCTGTGTATCCAGCAGCAGGCCGACGATGTTGCGCTGGGCGAGAAACGATTTGAATCCCAGGAGTTCGCGCCTGAAGCGCGGCGTATCGCCGGTAATCAACCGGATTTCGAGCAGCGAGTCGTACACCAGCCGATGCGGGCGGTATTCGTCGATCGCGCGCTCGATCGCCTGGCGGGTCTCGTCGAGCCGCAGTTCGGCGGTCTGGAAGATGGTCTGGTCCGCTCCTCCGTGAACCGCTTCGGACGAAGCCAGTTCTTCGACCCTGATTCCTTCGAGCGACCAACCGTGCGAATCCGCGATCGATTCCAGCTCGGCCGAGGTCTGCGACAAACTCACATAGATGCAGCGCTCGCCATTCTCCACGCCCGCCCGAAGGAATTGCAGAGCGGCGGTCGTCTTGCCCGCTCCGGGCGCACCTTGCATCATGTAGAGATTGGACGGCGGAAGCCCGCCGCGCAGAATTTCGTCGAGACCGGCTACGCCCGTCGTCACTCGCGTCGATGCATCCGCGCTCACCGCATTCTCCCTGTAGATCAATACCACGTGCCACACTTCGCCAGGGCAGACCATAGCCCCCCGGGCCTTTCGCAGGCGCAACGGACCCGCACTGCCGAGTGCTCTCGTCTTGCCATGCATTTGCCAAGCTCCGGCGAAAAAGGCCTGACATGAGGGGGCCGGCAAACGGAAAAGCGCGATTCCCAGAGGCCAAACTAGGGGAACAGTATCATAGCGCACGATCTATTCAGATGGAGAGAGCATGTTCGCCACGCACGACGCTGGTTAACAGCGTTGGCCCGATGCAACGAAAGTTCGTATTCGAGAGTCGATATTTATATTGCTAGCAATCAAGTTCTCGGGGATTTTTGGTCTGTGGTCGAAATGTCGCAGTTCGTGCGTTCACCGGACAGATAGTGCGAATCCCGCAGAACGGCGTGCATTTCGCAACGCTAAAAGGCTATCCAATATCAGATACCTAGATGGTGGCGGAGCGGGAGGGATTCGAACCCTCGATACGGGGTTACCGTATACACACTTTCCAGGCGTGCGCCTTCGACCACTCGGCCACCGCTCCGCATGCCCGTGGGCAGAGGCGCGCACCTAGCTGCGGACGAGTGCTTGCGCAAGGCGCGCCGTCGACCTCGGCATGCGCCAGGCGGTGCGCGCATCGGGCTGCACCGCAACCGGGGAGTGCACAGCTTCGCGAAATCGTGGTAGAGCCTGGATCGACGGCGGCGCTGCGCGGATTCGGCATTCCCTGCGAACGTTCGCCTTCAGAGCCCCTTTCCGCCCCCGAAAACGCGTGGAAAGGGGCTTTTGCTTGGGCGCATCCGGTGGCAGACTTCGCGCCCATGAGGAAAACCGCCTTCGCGACCGGCGCCGCCGCGTTCGTCTTCACCCTTTCCGCCACTCTCCCCGTCAGCGCTCAGGACGCGCCCGGGGCGCCCAGCCCCGGCGAGATCGTCGCCCAGGCGACCTCCGCCGAGTGGGTGGCGATCCCGCCGGAAGACCTGCTGGTGATGACGCTCGCCCCCGACGCGGCCGGAAAACCACGCGAGGTGATCATCCAGCTCATCCCCGAGCCCTTCAGCCAGGGCTGGGTCGACAATATCCGCACGCTGGCCGGCGCCGGCTGGTACGACGGGATCGCGGTGACCCGCGTGCAGGACAACTACGTCGTCCAGTGGGGCGATCCCGCGGGCGAGGACGCGGCCAAGGCAAAGCCGCTGCCCGAGGGGCTCGAGACGATCGCCGAGCGCGACTACCTCGCGCCGGTGCCCGAAGGCGGCGAAGTCCCCACCGGCAGGTTCGGGCTGGACGATTCCTACGCGCAGTCGGTCGGCTTCGTCGACGGCTTCCCGGTCGCGCGCTCGGGCGGCTGGTGGTGGCCGGTGCATTGCTACGGCATGGTCGGCGTGGGGCGCGGCATGTCGCCCGAGACCGGCACGGGCGCCGAGCTCTACACCGTGATCGGGCACGCGCCGCGTCACCTCGACCGCAACATCGCGCTGGTCGGCCGCGTGGTGGAAGGGATCGAGCACCTCACCACGCTGCCGCGCGGCACCGGGCCGCTGGGCTTTTACGAAGACCCGGCGCAGCACGTGCCGATCGAATCGATCCGCGTCGCGAGCGATTTGCCCGCAGGCGAGCGCCCGAGCTTCGAGTATCTCTCGACCGACGGCGAAACCTTTGCCCGCTACGTCGACGCGCGCGCGAACCGGCGCGATCCGTTCTTCATCCTGCCCGCAGGCGGGGCGGATGTATGCAACATCCCCGTACCGGTGCGGCGCATCGGCGAAAGCAACTAGGCCAACCGCTGCATCAGCTCGATACGGTTGCCGAAGGGATCGGCGACATCGCCGCGTGCATAGCCGTCGAGCGGCTTGCCCGGCCTGAACGGGACCCCGGCCTCGTTCAGCTGCCCGATAAAGCCTTCGAGATCGTCGACCAGCAGCGCCGGATGCGCCTTGCGCGCGGGGCGGAAATCTTCCTCGACGCCGAGGTGGATGTGCGCCCCGCCGCCTTCGAACCAGCATCCTCCCCGCGCGGCTAGATCGGCGGGCTTGGGAACTTCGCGCAGGCCGAGCACGCCCGCGTAGAAGCCGCGCGCCCGATCCTCGCCGCCCGCGGGCATGGCGAGTTGGACATGGTCGATCCCGATTACGCCCACGGCAGGCCCCTCATCAAATCCGCTCCGCTTGCGCAACCGCGTCGCTCGCGCGCAGCGCGCTGACGATGCGGGTGAGGTGCGCGAGGTCCTGCACCTCGAGATCGAGCTCGTAAGTCTGGAACGGGTTGTCGCGCTGGGTCTGGTCGAGCGCGACCACGTTGGCGAGGTTCTGCGCGAAGATCGCGGCCATCTCGGCGAGCGTGCCGGGCCGGTCGTAGAGGATCACCCGCAGCCGCCCGACCGCGCCGTGTGAGCGCTTGCCCCACGACAGGTCGAGCCAGTCGGCGTCGATCCCGCTGGCGAGCTCGAAACAGTCGATCGCGTGCACCTCGACCCCTTCGCCCGGCTTGCGCAGCCCGACGATCCGGTCGCCCGGCACCGGGTGACAGCAGGTGGCGAGCTGGAATCCGACGCCGGGCGTCAACCCCCGGATCGAGATCGCCCGCTCGCGCGCGGCCCATTCTGCTTCGTCGGCCATCTCGGCGGTGCAGCCGGGCACGAGCGCTTCCATCACTTCGCGATCATCGAGCTTGGCTGCGCCGACCGCGTACATCAGGTCTTCCTCGTCCTCGAGTTCGAGCCGCCGGACTGCGCCCTGGATGGCTTTCTTGCCGATCTTGGCGGGGACTCGCGCGGCGATCTCGTCGAACAGCTTGCGGCCGATCTCGGCCACTTCGGCGCGTTCTTTCAGCCGCACCGCCCGGCGGATCGCCGCCCGCGCCTTGCCGGTGACGACGAACCCGAGCCACGACAGCTGCGGTTCGGCGCTCTTGCCCTTGATGATGTCGACCACGTCGCCGTTCTCGAGCCGGGTGCGCAGCGGCATGTGCCGTCCGTTGATCTTCGCGCCGACGGTCTGCGCGCCGAGATCGGTGTGGACCGCGAAGGCGAAGTCGACCGGAGTCGCACCGATCGGCAGCTGGAACAGCGCGCCCTTGGGGGTGAAGGCGAAGATGCGATCCTGGTAGATCGCCATGCGCGTGTGCTCGAGCAGCTCCTCGGCATCGTGGCTCGCGTCGACGATCTCGATCAGGTCGCGCAGCCAGCCAACCGCGCCGTCGGGCCGGTCGCCCTGCTTGTAGGCCCAGTGCGCGGCGAGCCCGAACTCGTTGGTGCGGTGCATCTCGCGCGTGCGGATCTGCACCTCGACCCGCATCGAATTCTCGTAGATCAGCGAAGTGTGCAGGCTGCGGTAGCCGTTGGTCTTGGGCGTCGAGATGTAGTCCTTGAACTTGCCCGGAATGAACTGCCAGGTGGTGTGGAGCACGCCCATCGCGGCGTAGCAGTCCGCCTCGCTCTCGCAGATTACGCGGAACGCCATGATGTCGCTCACCTGGTCGAACGGGAGGTGGCGCTCGGCCATCTTCTTCCAGATCGAATAGGGGTGCTTCTCGCGCCCTGCGACCTCGACCTTGAGCCCGGCCTCGGCGAGCGCCTGCTTGATCGCCAGCGCGATCGCGTCGACCTGCCCGCCGCCCTGGCGCCTGATCTGTTCGAGCCGGCCGGTGATCGTGCGGTAGGCCTCGGGCTCGAGTTGCTCGAACGCGAGCAGCTGCATCTCGCGCATGTATTCGTACATCCCCACCCGCTCGGCCAGCGGGGCGTAGATATCCATCGTCTCGCGCGCGATCCGGCGGCGCTTCTCCGAGCTCTTGATGAAGTGCAGCGTGCGCATGTTGTGCAGCCGGTCGCCCAGCTTGACCAGCAGCACGCGGATATCCTCGCTCATCGCGAGCAGGAACTTGCGCAGGTTCTCGGCCGCGCGCTCGTTCTCGGGCATGGCTTCGATTTTTGAGAGCTTGGTCACCCCGTCGACCAGCCGCGCGACCTCGGCGCCGAAGTGTTCCTCGACGTCCTCGATCGTCGCCAGCGTGTCCTCGACCGTGTCGTGGAGCAGCGCGGTGACGATCGTTTCCTGGTCGAGCTGGAGATCGGTCATCAGCCCGGCGACCTCGACCGGATGGCTGAAATAGGGATCGCCCGAGGCGCGCTTCTGCGTGCCGTGCTTCTGCACGGTATAGACATAAGCGCGGTTGAGCAGCGCCTCGTCGGCGTCGGGGTCGTATTCCTTGACCCGTTCCACAAGTTCGTACTGGCGCAGCATCGCGGCCACGATGTGAGGATTGCCGGGGCCGCCGCAAGTGTTTTCGTGTGCAGGCGGGCGGATTGCGCAACTCCGCACCGTCGCCTATACCGGCCACGTGACCAAGCAGTCATCCGACGAGCCCGATTTCGAGAAGCAAATGGCCGTCGCCCGTAGCGTCATGGCGCGTCGCAACCGCGCCCTGGGCGAGTTGGCCGGCAAGATAAACGCAGCCGAAGAAATCATGCAGCAGGATCGGGACATACTACGACGGCTCGCCGACTGACCGTACAACCCCGGCCTGTGTTGCGCCGCACGCAACATCCGTGTCGGTAATGCCAATTCACGGCGCGGGCGATCTTCGCTAGGGTCCGGCCCGCGATGTTGCAGGACCTCGACGCCATCCTTCTCGCGCGGATCCAGTTCGCGTTCACGATCAGCTTCCATTTCATATTTCCCGCCTTCTCGATCGGGCTGGCGAGCTATCTCGCGGTGCTCGAGGCGCTGTGGCTGAAGACGGGCGCGCAGCGCTATCACGATCTGTTCAAGTACTGGCTGAAGATCTTTGCGGTCGCCTTTGCGATGGGCGTCGTCTCGGGCATCGTCATGTCCTATCAGTTCGGCACCAACTGGGCGGTGTTCTCGGACAAGGCGGGGCCGGTGATCGGGCCGTTGATGGCCTACGAGGTGCTGACCGCCTTCTTCCTCGAGGCCGGCTTCCTCGGCGTCATGCTGTTCGGGATGGAGAAAGTCGGGCGCAAGCTGCACTTCGCCGCCACCTGCATGGTGGCGCTCGGCACCTTCATCTCGGCGTTCTGGATCCTCAGCGTCAACTCGTGGATGCACACGCCCACCGGGTTCGTGATGGGTGCGAACGGCCAGTTCCTGCCCGGCGAATCGTGGTGGGACATCGTCTTCAACCCGAGCTTTCCCTACCGCCTCGTCCACACGGTGCTGGCAGCCTATCTCACCACCGCCTTCGCAGTCGGCGGCGTCGGCGCGTGGCACCTGCTCAAGGATCGCACAAACCGCCATGCGCGCACGATGTTCTCGATGGCGATGTGGATGGCGGCGATCGTCGTTCCCGCGCAAATCGTCGCCGGCGACATGCACGGATTGAACACGCTGAAGCATCAGCCCGCCAAGATCATGGCGATGGAGGGGCATTTCGAAAGCCACCCGAACGGTGCGCCGCTGATCCTGTTCGGCATTCCCGACAGCGAGGAGGAGACGGTCCATTACGCGGTCGAAATCCCGAAGGTTTCGTCGCTGATCCTCAAGCACGATCCGAACGCGCCGCTGGCCGGGCTCGACACGATTCCCGAAGAGAACCGTCCGCCGGTGGAGATCGTGTTCTGGTCGTTCCGCGTCATGGTCGGGATCGGCTTCGCGATGCTCGGCATCGGGCTGTGGAGCCTGCTCGCTCGGGCGCGCGGCAAGCTCTACGACTGGCGCTGGCTGCATCGCGGGGCGCTGATCATGGCGCCCTCGGGCTTCGTCGCGGTGCTCGCTGGCTGGATCACGACCGAGGTCGGGCGCCAGCCGTGGACGGTGTACGGCTTGCTGCGGACCGCCGACAGCGCCAGCCCGCTCGACGCGCCCGCGGTGGCGACCTCGTTGATCGCATTTGTCATCGTCTATTTCGCGGTGTTCGGCGCGGGCACCTGGTACATCCTCAAGCTGATGAGCAAGTCGCCGCAGCCGGGCGAGCGCGGGGTCAAGATGGGCGAGCGCGGGCCGATCCGCACTTCGGGCATTACCCCCGGCCCAACCCAGAACCCGGGCGATCCCGACACCCTGCCGCGCAATCGCCGGGAGGCCGAGTGATGGAACTGGACCTGCCGCTGATCTGGGCCTTCATCATCGCCTTTTCGGTCTTCGCCTATGTCGTGATGGACGGATTCGACCTCGGCATCGGCGTGCTCTTCCCCGGATTCGCGGTCGGCGAAGAGCGCGACAGCGCGATGAACTCGATCGCACCGGTGTGGGACGGGAACGAGACCTGGCTCGTGCTCGGCGGCGGCGGCCTGCTCGCCGCCTTTCCGCTCGCCTATGCGATTGTCCTGCCCGCGACCTATCCGCTGATCGTCGCCATGCTGCTCGGGCTCGTATTCCGTGGCGTTGCGTTCGAGTTCCGCTGGCGCGATCCGGCGCACCGCCCGCTGTGGGACCTCGCCTTCACCGGCGGCTCGTTCGTCGCCGCGCTGAGCCAGGGTATGATCCTCGGCGCGCTGCTGCAGGGGATCGAGGTCGACGGCCGCGCCTATGGCGGCAGCTGGTGGAACTGGCTGACGCCCTACACGCTGCTCACCGGGCTCGGCACCGTCGCCGGCTACGCGCTGCTCGGCAGCACCTGGCTGGTGTGGAAGCTCGAGGGGCCGGCGCAGGACCACGCGCGGCGCATGGCCTTCCGCGCCGCGATCGCCACGCTGGCGCTGCTCGGCGCGGTCAGCCTCTATACCCCGTTCCTCGAGGCACAGTATTTCGACCGCTGGTTCTCGATGCCGAACGTGCTCTTTGCCGCCAACGTGCCGCTGCTGACTGCGGTCATCGCGTTCCTGCTGTTCCGCGGCCTCGCCAAGGGATGGGAAGCGGCGCCGTTCTGGCTCAGCCTCGCCCTGTTTCTGCTCGGCATGATCGGGCTCGGGGTGTCGATGTTCCCCTATATAGTGCCCGACCAGATCACGATCTGGGAAGCCGCCGCGCCCGAGAGCAGCCAGTGGTTCATGCTGATTGGAACCGCGATCACCCTCCCGCTGATCATCGCCTACACGGCTTGGGCCTACTGGGTATTCCGCGGCAAAGTCGGGCACGAGGGCTACCACTGATGGACGAGATCGGCCGCGCAGCCGAGCGCAAGCCGCTGTGGCAACGGCTCGCCTGGCTCGCAGCGATCTGGCTCGCCAGTGTGGCGGTGCTGAGCATCGTGGCCTGGGTCCTGCGGCTGTGGATCGCCTGAGGACCGATGCTCCTTGGCACTTCATCTGCGCTGGCGGGGCGTGGGGCGCAGTAGGAATTTTTGGTTCGCGCAGAGGCCGCAGAGGGATTGCGCTCGGACTTGAGGGCGCGCCTAAAACGCGCGACTCGCTCTTTGCGAGTCCTGGGCCCGGCGCGTCCGGAACGCTTTCGCCCAATTCCGCTGCGCAGCACCCGGCGGCGGAGCTGTAATTTTTTCACACGAAGACACGAAGATGTTTCGCGTCACGCAGTGACGCACCCAATCCAAAGCCGAACGTCCGGGGGCAAAGGCGGATGAAGGAGTGCGGCTTCGCCGCGGGCACTCCTTCTTCGTGCCTTCGTGCCTTCGTGTGAATCAACCCGGAGCAACTGCGCATCCCGCACGCCGCCGCAACTCTCCGACTTCGCGCACCGCGTCATACAACGCCTCCGCGCCCTCTGCTCCTCTGCGTTCTCTGCGCGAACCAAAATCCCGACCGGGCCGCTATCCCACCCGGTCGCAAAGGCGCAAGTCGTTCTCCGTCAGCCTTCCCAGCCGAGCACCTCGTCCACGCCCGCGCGGGTCACCGCGTGGTAGCCGGGGCGGGTTTGGGCGTAGATGCGCCTGGCGATCGGCTGGCCCCAGTCGCCCTCGCCCATCAGCGTCGCGAACAGCGGACGGACGAATTTGGCGCGGCCGACTTCGGCGAGGAAAGTCTCGACCTTCGGCACCGCCGGCTCGTAGCGGTTGGCAAGTGCGAGTTCGAGCCACAGGAACAGCTCCTCGTTGTTGCCGGTCGACATCAGCCCGAGCCGGCTGTCGAGCGCCGCGAGTTGCTCCGCGGTCCGTTCCTGCGGCAGCTTCTGGAGGAAGCGTTGGCGCTCGGCCGAGCTCCATTTGCGCCAATCCGCCGCCGCGGGGATCGTGCCGCTCGCGGCGTAGGCCGCCGCAGCCGCATCGACCATCGCGAAGGCCGCCGGATCGGGCCGCACGACGTTGTCCGGGAGACCCGGCTCGAAGATCCACTCGCGCAGCATGAGCCGCTCCGCCTCGGCCTCGCTGCGCGCCAGGTTGGTGCGCATGTCCTCGTAGATCATGTTCGAGGTCGCCGGCTCGAACGCATGGTTGTCGAACCACTGGCGCAGCCAGGCGTCGAACCGCTCGCGCCCCACCATGTGCTCGAGCGTGCGCAGGAACGCCGCGCCCTTGTCGTAAACGATCGCACTGCCCGCGCCGTCGACGCCCTCGGGCTGGTGCAGCGCAGTGCCCGGCGCATCCTCGCCCACTTCGGCCAGCGTCTCCTGGATCGCGGCGAAGCTCAGCGCGGCCTCCTGCTCGGCGCGCTTCTCGCCGTAGATTTCCTCGATAATGCGGTTCTCGAAGTACGAGGTGACGCCTTCGTTGAGCCAGCTGTCGGCCCAGACCGCGTTCGTCACGAGGTTGCCCGACCACGAGTGCGCCAGCTCGTGCGCGACGAGCCCGGTCAGGCTGCGGTCGCCCGCGACGAACGTCGGGGTGAGGAAGGTCATCACCGGATTTTCCATCCCGCCGTAGGGGAAGGCGGGCGGCAGCACGATCATATCGTAGCGGCCCCAGCGGTAGGGGCCGTAGAGCTCCTCCGCGGCCTCGACCATCTCCTCGGTGTCGGCGACTTCCCAATGCGCGCGCTCGAGCACTTCTGGCTCGGCCCAGACGCCGGTGCGCGGGCCGATCGCGCGAAAATCGATATCGCCCGCGGCGATCGCGATCAGATAGGGCGGGACCGGCTTGTCCATCGCGAAGGTGAACGCACGGCGGCCGTTGCCGAGGTCTTCCGGCTCGCCCTGGCGCACGCCCGACATGACCACGTCGAGCGGCTTGGGCGCAGTGATGCGCGCTTCCCAGGTCTGGCGGATGCCGGGGCTGTCCTGCGTCGGAATCCAGCTCCGGTTGAGGATCGCCTGTCCCTGGCTGAACAGGAACGGATGATCGCCGCCCGCGGTCTGCTCGGGCTCGAGCCACTGGAGCGCGTCGGCCGCGGGATTGGCGGTGTAGTAAACCATGATCCGCCGCGCGTTCCCGATGGTGACGGTCAGCGGTGCGCCCTTGCCCTCGACCGTCTCGCCGATCTCGAAATCGAGCTCGTTGCCGCGCGCGTCGGTGATCCGGCTCACTTGCAGCCCGTCGCTGTCGAGCACGACCTGCGAGGCGTCGGGCCGCGCGAGAATGTCGAGCGTCGCCACGCCGCCCACGCTCTGCCGCTCGAAATCGAGCGCGAGGTCGAGATCGACATGCGTCACCCGCGCCACCTGCGGCTTCGCAAACGTCGAGCTGTCGACGGCGTCAGGCGTCGTCAGGATCGGCGCGACCATCCGCTCCGCCTGCTGGGCGGGCGGCGGCGCCTCCATCGTGGTGCAAGCGGTGGTGGCGAGAAGCAGGACAAGCGCTGCGGCGATGGGGCGCATGGAAATCTCCCTGAAAATGCGATTCTTACGCGTCGATTGGGCTAGAGCAGACTATTGAAGGGCGGCAAAGCCCTCGAGCTTGGCGATCTTGCCCGATACCACAAGTTCGTCCCCCGGCAGGATGAGCGTGTCGGGTACGGCGTGAATGAAATCCTCGCCCTCGCGCTTCACGCCGACGACAGTGACCGCGAACTTCTGGCGGCACTGGCTGGTGATCAGCGGCAGACCCACGATCGCCTCGGGCGCTTTCAGACGCGCGATGGCGAATTCGTCGCCGAACGAAATGAAGTCAAGCAGCCGTTCGTTGACCAGTCGCGCGACCCGGTAACCCATCTCCTGTTCAGGAAACACCACGTGGTGAGCGCCGGTGCGTTCGAGAATCCTGCCGTGCCTGTCGTTGGTCGCCTTGGCCCAGATATTCGGCACGCCGAGGTCGGAAAGCGCAAGGACGACGAGCACGCTCGCCTCGATGTCGGTGCCGATGCCCACGACCGCCGAATCGAAATCCCCCGCGCCGACGGCACGCAGCGTGTCGATATCGGTCGCATCGCCTTCCACCACTTGCGTCAGGCGATCCTTGTTGTCCTCCACCAGCGCGCGATCGACATCGATGCCGAGCACTTCGTGGCCCATTCTTTCCAGCGTGGTTCCGACCGCACTGCCGAATCGGCCCAGGCCGATCAGCAATACGGGGTTGCGCCTGTCAGCCGACAATCGGATTCTCCTCGGGATATCGGAAGGGGCGGTCGCGCGCGTTCAGAGCGAGCGCGGTCGCGGCGGTTATGGTTCCGACCCGCCCGACGAACATCAGCGCAGTCAACACGAGCAGGCCGGACGGTGGCAATTGCGCGGTGATCCCGGTCGACATGCCGACGGTAGCGAAGGCGGAGATCGTCTCGAACATGATATCCTCCAGCGGCAGCGTGGTGATCGAGGCGATGTAGGTCGTCGATGCGAGCACCAGCAGGGCCGCGAGCACCGCGATCGTCAACGCCTGACGCTCTACAGCGTGGCCGAAGCGTCGGCCGAACAACGAAGCGTCCCGACGCTGGAGAACTTCCGACATGACGATCGCGATCAGAACGAAAAAGGTCGTCACCTTGATGCCTCCGGCGGTTCCTGCACTGCCGCCGCCGATGAACATGAGCACGTAATTGACCATCAGCGTATCGGAACTGAACGCACCGACGTCGAGACTGTTGAAACCGGCGGTGCGCGGCATGGCAGCGTGAACCGCCGCATTCAGCATCTTTGCACCCACGCCCATCGGGCCCAGCGTTTCCGGATTCGACCACTCCATGGCGAGGTGCGCGAGGAAGCCGACCGCCAGCAATATCGCCGTGCCCGCAAGCGTAATTTTCGTGTGCAGGGACCAGGCCCGCGTTCGCAGGCGGTTCTCGCGCAAATCTTCCATGACCGGGAAGCCGAGCGCGCCGATGATCACCGCCAGCACGATCGGGCCGAGAATCAGCGGATCGGTCTGGAAGCCCATCAGACTGTTCGAGAAAGTCGAGAATCCCGCATTGTTGAATGCGCTCACCGCGTGAAAGAGGCCATGCCATGCCGCCTCTCCGAACGAGAAGTCGTAACGCAGGAAGCGCGCGGTAAGTACGACGGCGATGACCGCCTCGACTGCAAGGGTCACACCCAGCACCAAACGCAGTACGGCACTTGCATTTCCGCCCGTCAGCCGGTTGCGCTCGATGCGCGTGGCCATCCGGTCGCGCAGCCCGAACCCGCGGCCGACCATCAACCCGAACAGCGTGGCCGCCGTCATGATCCCCAGCCCGCCGATCTGAAACAGGATCAGAATCGTCGCCTGCCCGAACATCGACCAGTAGGTGGGCGTGTCGACCACGATGAGGCCGGTGACCGCCACAGCCGAAGTGGCGGTGAACAGGGCGGTCAGTAGCGGAGCGCCGGCGCCATCGGCCGTCGCCACGGGAAGACTGAGCAGCGCCGTACCGGCCACGATCGCCGCCAGAAACAGCAACGGGACCAGCCGGATGGGATCGCGGAACGCACGCGCCCGCAGAGTCAAGACCGCGCCTCGCCGATCATGTCCACACCGCCTGCGGGGGGAGGCTCATCAGGATCGCGTCGATGTTGCCGCCGGTCTTGAGGCCGAACAGCGTGCCGCGGTCGTAGACGAGGTTGAACTCGGCGTAGCGGCCGCGCCATTCGAGTTGGGTCTGCTTGTCCTCCGGGGTGAACCCGGCCTCCACGCGGCGGCGGACGATCTTCGGAAACACCTCGAGGAAGGCGCGGCCGACATCCTGCGTGAAGGCGAAGTTGCGCTCCCACGCGGCTTGGTCCGGACATTCGAGATGGTCGTAGAAAATCCCGCCGACCCCGCGATGGACGCCGCGGTGGGGGATGAAGAAATAGTCGTCGGCCCACTTGCGGAAGCGGTCGTAGTAGGTCGGGTTGTGCCCGGCGCAGGCGGCGCGGAAGGCGGCGTGGAATTCCTCGGTGTCGGCGTCGTAGGGGATCGGCGGGTTGAGGTCGGCCCCGCCCCCGAACCACGCCTTCGCGGTGGTGAGGAACCGCATGTTCATGTGCACCGCGGGCACATGCGGGTTGGCCATGTGCGCAACCAGGCTGAGGCCCGTGGCGGTGAACTCGGGGTTGTCCTCCGCGCCATGGACCGTTCGCGCGAACTCGGGCGCGAACCGGCCGTGCACCGTGGAGACATTGACCCCGACCTTCTCGAACACCTGCCCCTTCATCACCCCGCGCACCCCGCCGCCGGGGTCCTCGTTGCCCTCCTCCTCGCGGCTCCACGGGATGTATTCGAACGCCGCGTCCGACCCGCCCTCGCGCTCGATCGCCTCGAACTCGGCGCAGATGCGGTCGCGCAGTTCCTCGAACCATTGCTTCGCGCGGGCGGTGTAGGGGGTCCAGTCGGTCACAACCTCAACTCCGTTCGCCCTGAGCTTGTCGAAGGGCTGCACTTCAATCCAGCGCCTCGCTAGAAGAAAGTACGGTGCTTCGACAAGCTCAGCACGAACGGATTTTGGAGTTGCGCCTCGGGTCATCGCACGGCAAGAGCGGGGCATGGTTCCCCTTTCGTTCGCTGGTGAGGAATTCGTGCTGACGCGCGGGAACGCGCTCTACTGGCCGCGCGAGCGCGCGCTGCTGGTGGCCGACCTGCACCTCGAGAAGGCGAGCTTCTACGCGCGGCACGGGCAGATGCTGCCGCCCTACGACAGCCGCGAGACGCTGGAACGCGTCGCACTGGCGATCCGCGAGACGGGTGCGCGGCGGGTCTATACGCTGGGCGACAACTTCCACGACAGCCACGGCAGCGTGCGGCTGGAGGAGCACGCCGCGGGCATGCTCGCCGCGCTGACCCGCGCGACCGACTGGGTGTGGATCACCGGCAATCACGATCCCGCGATGGAGGCCCGCGCCGGGGGCACGATCGCGGAGGAGCTCGAGCTCGCCGGGCTCGTGCTGCGGCACAAGGCGCTGGCGGGCGAGACGCGGCCCGAGCTTTCGGGCCACTATCACCCCCGCCTCCAGGTCACCGTGCGCGAGCGGCATATCCGCCGGCCCTGCGCAGTCGTCGCCGGGGGCGCGGACACCGGCGGGCGGATGATCCTGCCCGCGTTCGGCGCGCTGACCGGCGGGATGAACGCCGCCGATCCGGCGATCCGCGACGCGATGCAGCCCGCCGCGCGGATCGACGCGGTGTTGCCCTTGCGCGGCAGGCTCGCGCAATTCCCGCTCTGGCGCAGCGCAGCTTGACCCGCTCATCCTGAGGAGGCCGCAGGCCGTCTCGAAGGACCTCTAGCGAATCCTCTCGTTTCCCCCTACATGGGCGGCCACGACAACGGCAAACACCAGGAGACTGCCCCATAGCCCGTCCCCCTCGGCGCTCACTTCAACCGCCCGTGAAGAGCGGCCCGCGCTTTGACAACATGATCCAGTCCGACAAGGTGCGCGTCATCGACCACGAGGGCGAAAACCTCGGGGTGATGTACACCCGCGAGGCGATCGAACAGGCGGCCGACGTCGGCCTGAACCTGGTCGAGGTGTCGCCCAACGCCGATCCGCCGGTGTGCAAGTTCCTCGACGTGGGCAAGTACCGCTACGAGGCGCAGAAGAAGGCGAACGCCGCGCGCAAGACCCAGAAGACGCAGGATATCAAAGAGATAAAGATGCGCCCCAACATCGACACGCACGATTACGACGTGAAGATGCGCAACGTGGTCAAGTTCATCGAAGAGGGTGACAAGGTCAAGATGACCCTGCGCTTCCGCGGGCGCGAAATGGCGCACCAGGAACTGGGCATGAACCTGCTGCGCCGGGTGCAGGAAGATGTCGCCGAGATCGCCAAGGTCGAAGCATTCCCGCGCCTCGAAGGCCGCCAGATGCTGATGGTGCTGGCGCCCAAGTAGCGCCGGCGACTACTCCACCCGGAAATCGAGAATCGTGAAGCGCGCGGGCGCGGTGGCGAACACGCCATGGCCGCGTCCGCCGCTCGACCCGAGCACGAAGCCTACGCGCCCGGCATTCGCGAGCGCGTCGGCGAAAGCCTCGGGCGCGGCGCTGCGCGTGGCGCTGTGGACCGATTTCCACTCGGCGTCGAGCGGCACGACGACTTCGTGCGTGCCCGGCGTCAGCGGCATCATCGTCGCCGCCGGGGCATACCAGCGATAGGTGCCGTAGCGGCCGCGCGCGGTCCAGTTGTCGCCGCGGCGCTGGAAATAGAGCGTGAGCTCGCCCTGCAGGCCGGGATCCTCCTGCGACAGGATGCCCACGCCTGGCGCCCCTTCGATTCGATAGCGCAGGACGATGCGTCGCGCACCGGTCAGCGGGCCGGTCGTGCGAGTTACATAATGCACGTGGCCCGCCCGGGGTGTCGGGCTCGGGATATCGAAGACCGCTCGGCCATCCTCGATCCTCGGCGTGGCGGGCATCCCGGGCGAGAGGCTGCGTCCGCGAACGATCGGCCCGATCTCCCACTCGGCTGCGCGAGCGGTGGCCGCCCGAACCGGCTCGGGCGCCGGAATCGAAAGCGCCGCGGGGATCGCAGCCAGCGACAGGACAAAGGCGAGCGTTCTTACCATGGACGCAGATTGCCCGCGCGCGCTTTAGCCTCCGCTGAACCGCGAGTTCGGCAAGGCGACAGATGGAACTGCGGGTTTGCGCCCGTCGTTGCTAGCGTACGCAGTCGGCCCGAGGTGCTCGCATGATCCATCGTTTCGCGATTTTTTCCCTTTCCACACTCGCCCTCGCCCTGACCGCATGCGGCGAGCAGGCTTCCGAACCCCGCGTCGATACACCCGACGAGGCCGTTGCGCCGGCCATCGACGCCACCCCCGAGCGTGCGGCCGAGCGGCCCGGCGACGGCGCGCCCGCACTGGTCTCCGAGACCGAGAGCGGCGAGACCGGCGCGCGCGACGTGCTATTGAGCTTCGCCCGCGCGATCGAGCTCGAGGAGTTCGATCGGGCCTATACCATGCTCGGCGACGCCGCCCCGCGCGGCATGACGCGCGCCGGGTTCGCCGACATGTTCGACGGCTTCGGCGCAATCACCGTCGCGGTGCCCGGCGGGCGGATGGAGGGCGCGGCCGGTTCGCTGTACTACGAGGTTCCGACCACGATCACCGGCAGCGAGGGCCAGCGGCTGACCGGCACCACCATCCTGCGCCGGGTCAACGACGTTCCGGGTGCTACGCCCGAGCAATTGCGCTGGCACATCGAACGCTTCGAGGTGTCACCCGGCTGATTGCCGATAGCGCAATTCCTTCCAGAAACGGGGAGGTGGCAGCCGATGCGCCAGCATCGGATGACGGAGGGGAACAGGACACACGCCGAGCGCTCGTGGCACGTGCCCCTCCACCCCCCGCTCCCCGTGCCGGGGAGGATCTACCTGCGCTAGCGGACACACCGCGCCACGATAACGGGTTGCGTCCGTCCCGCCGCGCCTGCACTCTCGGCTGTAAGGGTGCCAAAGGGGAGCGGGGATTGAGCGCACAACGGATCGGGCTCGCGGTGGGCGCGGCGGCATTGGCGGCGAGCGCCGTGCTGCCGCCGCCCGCGGGCATGCCGCGCGAGGCCTTCGTCGTCGCCGGCCTGGTGCTGCTGATGGCCGCCTGGTGGATGACCGAGGCGATTCCGCTCACCGCCACCGCGCTGATGCCTTTCGTCGTGCTGCCGCTCGCCGGGGTTATGGACGCGAAGCAGACCGCGAACGCCTACTACGAACCGATCCTGTTCCTGCTGCTGGGCGGCGCGTTCATCGCACTGGCGATCGAGCGCACGGGGCTGCATCGGCGGCTCAGCCTCGCAATTCTGAAGACGGTCGGCGGCGGCGGCGGTCGCGGCGGTTCGGCGCGGCTGCTGCTCGCCTTCATGGTCAGCGCGGCGCTGCTCTCGATGTTGATCTCGAATACCTCGACGGCGCTCATCATGATGCCGATGGCGCTGGCGGTGCTCGCCGGGGGCGGCGTCGCTGGCGAGGACCACGAGGGCCTCTCGGGTGCGCTGCCGATGGGGATCGCGTTCGCCGCCAGCATCGGCGGGCTCGGCACGATCGTCGGCTCGCCGACCAACGGGATCGCGGTCGCGCTGGTCGATTCCATGACCGGGATGCGAATCACTTTCGCGCAGTGGATGCTCTTTGGCGTGCCGGTGGTGGTGCTGGGCATTCCGCTCGCCGCGTGGATCATCGCGCGCGTGCAGCGCGTGGCCGAACATCCGTTCGATCTCGACGCCGCGCGCGCCGCGATCGACGACCACGCCCCCTGGACCGGTCCGCAGAAGCGCCTCGTCCCGGTGATCGCGATCACCTTCCTCCTTTGGCTGACGCAACTGCTGATCGCGCCGTTCCTGCCCGACGGTTCGTGGACCGACGGCACGATCGCGATCATCGCCGCGCTGACGCTGTTCGTGCTGCCCGACGGCACCGGGCGCCCGCTGCTGCTGTGGAAGGAAGCCGACCGCGCGCCGTGGGGCGTGATCATGATGTTCGGCGGCGGGCTCGCGCTCGCGGCGGGAATGCAGGCCTCGGGGCTGGCCGACTGGCTCGGGCAGGCGCTGCTGCCGCTCGAAGCGCTGCCGCTGGTGGTGATCGCGCTGGCGATCGTGGCGCTGGTCGTGCTGGTGACCGAGTTCGCGAGCAACGTCGCCACTGCGAGCGCAATCATCCCGGTCGTGGCGAGCCTCGTGGTCGCGCTCGGGGCCGATCCGATCCTGCTCGCGATGCCTGCCGCGCTCGCGGCGAGCTGGGGTTTCATGCTGCCCGCGGGCACCGGCCCCAACGCCATCGCCTGGTCGACCGGGCGCATCCGCATCACGCGCATGGCCGGCGCGGGCGCGCTGCTCGACGTCGCGGGAATCGCGCTGATCGTCGCCTGCGTCTGGGGAATGGCCGCGCTCGGCGCGTGACGCGAGTTGAAATGGCCGCGCGGCGGCGATATTCGCGCAGGCATCGTTACGGCACCGGGCGGAGAGGCGTTCCTGCGGAGGTTAGGAGCGGGCGCCGCGCGGCCAGCCATTCGAGCTCCTGCCTTCCTGGGAGCGTGACTCAGGGAAGGAAATTCCATGCCCGACGCAATCGATTCGACCGACAAGCCCACCCCGCGCCGCAATCCCCGGCCCGAGGTCACGAAGATCGACGGCCGCACGCTCAAGCCCAGCACGCTGATGATGGGTCACGGCTACGAGCCCTCGCTCTCCGAAGGCTCGCTCAAGCCGCCGATCTTCCTCACCAGCACTTTCGCGTTCGAGAGCGCGGCGGCGGGCAAGCGCCATTTCGAAGGTATCACCGGCCTGCGCCCGGGCGGCGCCGAGGGGCTCGTCTATTCGCGCTTCAACGGCCCCAACCAGGAAATCCTCGAGGATCGCCTCGCGATCTGGGACGGGGCGGAGGATGCGCTGTCGTTCTCGAGCGGCATGACCGCGATCTGCATCCTCATGCTCGCCTATGTCTCGCAAGGCGACGTGATCGTGCACTCGGGCCCGCTCTACGCCGCGAGCGAAGGCTTCGTCGCCAAGGTGCTCGCGAAGTTCGGCGTGACTTACGTCGATTTCCCCGCCGGCGCGACGCGCGAGCAGCTCGACGAGGTGCTCGCGAAGGCCAAAACGCAAGCCGACAAACAGGGCGGCAAGGTGGCGATGATCTACCTCGAAAGCCCCGGTAACCCGACCAATGCACTGGTCGACGTCGAGGCGGTGCGCGATGCGCGCGACGCCGCGCTCGACGGCAGCGTGACCCCGATCGCGATCGACAACACCTTCCTCGGCCCGCTGTGGCAGCGCCCGCTCGACAACGGGGCGGACATCGTCGCCTACTCGCTGACCAAGTACGTCGGCGGCCATTCGGACCTCGTCGCCGGCAGCGTCGCGGGCGCGAAGAAGTGGATGGACCCGGTTCGCGCGCTGCGCAACACGATGGGCGGGATCGCCGATCCCAACACCGCGTGGATGCTGCTGCGTTCGCTGGAAACGGTCGAACTGCGGATGCAGCGCGCGGGCGAGAACGCGGTCAAGGTCTGCGAATTCCTGGCCGGGCATCCCAAGGTAGAGGGCCTCGGCTATCTCGGCACGATCAAGGACGCGCGGCAGCAGGACATCTACGACCGGCACTGTTCGGGTGCGGGCTCGACCTTCTCGCTGTTCATCCGCGGCGGCGAGGCCGAATGCTTCCGCTTCCTCGACGCGCTCAAGGTGGCCAAGCTCGCGGTCAGCCTCGGCGGGACCGAGACGCTCGCCAGCCATCCGGCCTCGATGACGCATCTCTCGGTGCCCGAAGGCCGCCGCGCCGAGCTCGGCATTTCGGACAATCTCGTGCGCATCTCGATCGGCATCGAGGACCCCAACGACCTGATCGCCGACTTCGAACAGGCGCTCGAGGCGGTCTGACGCCTTTGCGCCGGGTCGGCTTCCTCGCCTGCGCCGAGACGCTGCCCCAGGAGCACGGCGGCGCAGAGGAGCGGCGCGGCGACGCCTTCGAGCACGATCTCGAAGTCGCCGCGCTGCGCCCGGCGTTCGGGGCCGCCGGGATGGAACTGGTAGAGATCGACTGGCGCGCGCCGCTGGAGGCGTTCGAAGGAATGGCGGCGGTGCTGCTGGGCACCGCGTGGGACTATCAGGACCATGCCGAGGCATTCCTCGCACGGCTCGAAGCGCTGGAGGCGCGCGGGATTGCGGTGTGCAATCCCCCCGACGCGGTGCGCTGGAACGCCGACAAGCGCTATCTGCGAGCGCTTGCCGAAGCGGGCGCGACGGTGGTTCCGACCATGTGGCATGACGACCCCGGCCGCGCCGCGATCGAAGCCGCGATGGATGCCTTCGGCACAGCGCGCGTGGTGGTGAAGCGGCAGGTCGGCGCGGGCGGTCTCGGCCAGCACAGCTTCACCCGCGACGCCATGCCCGACGCGGATTGGCGCATGGGCCGGCCGGCGATGATCCAGCCCTTCCTCCCCGCGATCCTGAGCGAAGGCGAGTTCTCCTTCGTGTTCGTCGACGGCCGCTTCTCGCACGGCGTCAACAAGCGCGCGGCGGTGGGCGAGTACCGCATCCAGTCGCTATTCGGCGGCTCCGAAGCGGATTATCGCCCTAGCGAAGCCGACCTCGCGACCGCCCACGCCGTGATCGCCGCGCTGCCCTTCCCCGACCTCCTCTACGCCCGCGTCGACATGGTCCGCCTGCCCGGCGGCGAGCTGGCGGTGATGGAGTGCGAGCTGATCGAGCCCTACCTCTATCCCGAACAGGGGCTGGAGCTGGGCGAAAGACTGGCGCGAGCCGTCGTGGGGCGGCTAGGCTGATCGCGCAAGGGGGCGGCGATGGACGAAGTGATAACCGGACGATGAGCTTCTTCGATCCCGAGTCGGAGGGCAAACCGCTCTTCCACGAACCGACCTATGTCGACGAGGCGACCAGGCGTCGGCGACTGATTCCGTCGCTCATCCTCGCGATACCGATGATCGTTGCCTTCGTAGTGCTGACTTGGACGCAAGGCGGCATGATCGAGTGGGCCGTGTCGCGGCCGCGCCTGGCGGACGGGGCCTACCACGCTACCTATACAGCCGTTCGTTCTGAGCTTGTTGGGCTCGTAGAGGGGCGAAGCCTAACGAAGCTGGCGGAGCGCCTGCATGGTTCGACAGGCTCACCACGAACGAGTGGTGGTTCAAGCGGGACTACCCTTTCCACTCCCGCCGTTCCTCGGCCTGCCGCAGAACCTCGTAGGCGAGCTGCAGCGACTGGAACTGGCGGGCGGCTTCGGCGTCGCCCGGCTTGACGTCGGGATGCACTTCCTTGGCGCGGCTGCGATAGGCTTTCCTGATTGCGGTGAAGTCGGCGTCGGCCTCGAGCCCGAGCAGGTCGAGCGCGCGCATCTCGTCGGCCGAGCGCGAGCCGTCGCCGCTGCCGCCCCATCCGTAGTGCTGCGCCTCGGCGTAGCCCGCACTCTCGGCCCGCTCGGCCTTGGCGCGCTGTTCCTTCTCGGCCTTGTCGAGACCCTCGAAGTAGTCCCACTTCGAATTGTATTCGGCCGCGTGGCGCTGGCAGAAATGCCAGCGTTCGGGGCTGTTGGGGGCCTTGGGTGCCGGGCAATCGCCCGGCTCCTCGCAGCCGTGGCGATCGCACAGCCGCACGGTCGTCGCCTCGCGCGACGAGCCGTAGCCGCGCCAGCGCGGAAAGCCCCAATCGAGCGAGCGGCGCGCGCGGCTCATGCCCGCCCCCGCAAAGTCGTCTGTCCGGCTGTCATGGACCTTAGTCTAGGGATCGTTGCCCGCACTGCAAAGCGCGGCGAAACGGTTTCGGAGAAAAATGTTGCGGCGCAACACCGCGTTCATGAATGTGCCGCTAGTGCGCCACGCGATCCGCCGTTCGAGAGATTCGAGACAATGAGCAGGCAGCTGACCTTTTCCGCCACCGTTTGCGCGCTTACGATGGCGCTGTTCGCGCTCACCGCCGGTCCCGGCCCGAGCGCCGGCGAGGCCGATGCGGCCACCGTAGCGCCACTCGCCGTCACCGAGGCAGTCGGCTGAGAGGCCGGTCGCGCTCCACCTCCCGGCGACGCGCGACCGGCAATCTCGATCAGTTCACGACGACCGTGACCGCGCGGCGGTTCTGCGCCCAGGCGGCTTCGTTCGAGCCGAGCGCCACCGGGCGTTCCTTGCCGTAGCTGACGGTGCGGATGCGGTTCGCGGGCACGCCGATGCTGACCAGGTAGTTCTTGGTCGCATTGGCACGGCGCTCACCCAGCGCCAGGTTGTATTCGCGCGTGCCGCGTTCGTCGGCGTGGCCTTCGATCGTGACGGTAATGTTCGGATACTGCGCGAGGTACTGGGCCTGGCTCTGCAGCGCGGCGAGATCGGCGCTGTCGATGTTGTAGCGGTCGGTGTCGAAGTAGATCACGTTCTGGCCGTTCACCGCATTCTCGAAATGCTCCTGCGTGCCGAGCACGGGGCCGGTGGGCGTGGTCGGGCCGGTCGGAGCCGAGGTCGTCGGCGCGGGCTCGGGCGGGAGCGATTCCGGCGGCTCCTTCTTGCACGCGGCGAGCGCCACGGTGCCGGCCAGAAGGGCGACGGTTGCAAAGCGTAGTTTCATGTACGTTTCCTCATGCCAAGATTATTGGTCCGTTGTGGGCGCGACCCCGGCGACACAACAAAAATGCACTCAGGGCAGAATCGGTCCCCAGGCAGGGTCCGAAGCGTCGACCGGGGTCGGCAGGCGGCGCAGATTGCGCCCGGTGAGATCGACCTGCCAGAGCGAGGTGTCGCCCGAACCGCGTTCGGTGCGGAAGAACTGGATGATGCGGCCGTTGGGGCTCCAGGTCGGCGCCTCGTCCTGCCACCCGTCGGTGAGCACGCGCAGGTTGCCGCCGCTCGGGCTCATCACCGCGATGTTGAAGTCGCCGGCGATGCGGGTGAACGCGATCTGGTCGCCGCGCGGGCTCCATTCGGGGGTCGCCGCGCGCCCGCCGAAGAACGAGATGCGCCGCTGGTTCGATCCGTCGGCGTCCATCACGTAGATCTGCTGCTCGCCCGAGCGATCGCTCTCGAACACGATCTTGCTGCCATCGGGAGAGTAGGAGCCGCCGATGTCGATCCCCGGCGCGGTGGTCAGCCGCACGCTCTGCCCGCCGCCCGCCGGGATGCGGTAGATGTCCGTATTGCCCGCAACCGCCATCGAATAGAGGATGTAGCGGCCGTCGGGGCTCCATCGCGGCGCGATCGTGGGGTTGTCGCTCTGGCTCACCAGCTGCTGCCGGCCGCTGCCGATGTCGTAGACGTAGATCCGCGGATTGCCGTCGACGTAGGAGAGATAGAGCAGCTTGCTGTAATCGGGCGAGAAGCGCGGGGTCAGCGCGGTCGAGCGGCCGGTGGTGATGAAGCGGTGGTTCGCCCCGTCCGAATCCATGATCGCGAGCCGCTTGACCCGGTTCCCCTTCGGCCCGGTCTCGGCGATGTAGGCGATGCGGCTGTCGAAGAACGGGTCTTCGCCGGTCAGCCGCGAATAGACGAGGTCCGAGCACTTGTGCGCCGCGCGCCGCCAGTCGGCCGGCTGCACGACCCAGCCCTCGCGCACGAGTTCGCTCTTGAGCGCCATGTCGTAGAGATAGCAGCCCACCGTCAGCTTGCCGTCGCCCCGCGCCTGAACATAGCCGTGGACGAGCATCTCGGCCCCGCGGCTCGACCAGGTCGGCCAGTTGGGCGCGGTGATCTGCGCGAACGTCGGCGTCGGCAGCGAATCGGGCCCGACCGGCTGGAACAGCCCGTTGTTCTCCAGATCGTTGAAGATGACCCGGGCAAGCTCGCGCCCGAGCGCCGCGGTGCCCGACGAATTGGCCGGCGTCGGCGCATCGCGGTCGGTCGCGAAGGCGGGGATCGCGATGCCCAGATCCTGCCACTCGCTCTCGTCGGTGACGGTGAAGGTCAACCCGCTGTCCTGCTGCTCGATCGTCTGGACCGGCGCGCCCGTCGGCACCGGGGCGCCGAGATCGCGTGCCGAGGCGGGGGGAGCAGGGGCCGGCTGGGCCTGTTGCGCCGCGGCGGGCGCGGCAACGAGGGCCAGGGCGAGAGAGCAAAGGGCTATGGTCGTTTTCATCGCGAAAGGTTCCTGTCGAATCTGGCGCCGTCGATGGATTTCCAGGCGTTGTAGTATTCGGGCGGCAAGTCGAACGGCGCGGCCAGCTGGACCGCGCGGATCGCCCGTTCGGCGTGGAGATCCTGCTGCGGGCGATTGGCTGCGGTCTCGCCCGACTGGCCTACTACGCGCGGAGCCCCCGCCAGGCTCCCATCCTCGTTCAGGCGGAACGAAAGGATCGTGACCAGCTTGTCCGCGTCGGCGCCCTGCGGGGCGGACCAGTGCGGCTTGATCTGGCGGATGATCGCCTGGATCAGCGACGCCTTGGCGCTGGCGCCGATCTGGCTCGCGGGAATGCGCGTTTCCTCGGTCGTCGTGCTCGAGCCCGATCCGCCGAGGAAGTCCGCGCCGATGCGGCTGCCGCCGCTACGCTCGCTTTCGCGCCGCTCGGGCTCGCGGGGCCGCTCGCGCTCGCGGCGCGGCTCGGCTTCCCGGCGGGGGGCGGAGGTTGCGCGCGGACGCGGTCGCTCGGGGGGGGACGGGCGCTCGATCGTGCGCGGAAGGGGCCGCTCGATCGCAGGGGCGGGCGCCGGGTCTTCGCTCAGCGTCGGGGCGATCGCGGCGCGGCTTTCGGCCACCGGATCTGGCGACACCGCGACCGGGCCCACGTCCTCCGCCAGGCTCACCGTCATCCGCTCGGGAATCGGCGGCGGTTCGGAGGCTCGCGGCTGGAGCAGCAGCAGCGCCACCAGCGCGGCGTGCAGCACCACGGCGACGCCGAGGCCGAGCCGTTCTTCGCGGGTTAGGGCGACGCTAGCCATCAGGAGCCTTGCGCTATGGAGCCGAAACTGAACCGTGGGTGACCAGTGCGATCCGGTTGCACCCAGCGCGATTGAGTTCGCCCATCACCGCCATCACCCGGCCGTAGTCGAGCGTGCGGTCGGCGCGCAGGGTCACCTGGCTCCCCTCGCCCACCCCGCAGCCGATGGTCGCAAGCCGGTCGGGCAACTCGCCCGGCGCCAGCGCGATCTCGTCGAGATAGATCGTGCCGTCGCCGGTGATCGAGACGGTGATCTCCTGCTGCTCCTGCGGCAGCGCGTTGGCGCGGCTGTCGGGCAGGTCGACAGGCACCCCGGCGGTCAGCATCGGCGCGGTGACCATGAAGATGATCAGCAGCACCAGCATGACGTCCACCAGCGGGGTGACGTTGATCTCGGCCATCGGCGCGCGGCGGCTGCCGCGTCCGCGCTTGCCGGTCCTTGCAAGACCTATCGCCATCAGCGTGTACTCCAAACGGTTTGAGCCCGCGTGGACTCACGCGGAGACGCGGAGACCCGGAGAGCAAGACGCCGCGCTGAAGGCGCACTCGTTTCAAATGCTCGCCGGAAGCGCAGTGCTCGCAAATCGATAGCGGCTTCGCCGCGAGCGCATTCTCTCCGCGTCTCCGCGTCTCCGCGTGAACCAATCATATCACAGCGTCTCCAGTTCGCGGCTCAGGCTCGCGTGGAAGCGGTCGGCGAAGCGCTGGAGGCGCGCCTCGAACGCGTTCACCGCGTGGCTGAAGCGGTTGTACGCGATGACCGAGGGGATCGCGGCAAAGAGCCCGATCGCGGTGGCGAACAGCGCCTCCGAGATGCCCGGCGCAACCACCGCGAGCGAGCTCGATTCCTGCGCACCGATCTGGAAGAAGCTGTTCATGATGCCCCACACGGTGCCGAACAGGCCGACGAAAGGCGCGACCGAGCCGACCGTGGCGAGGAAGTTGAGCCGCGAGGCGAGCTCGTCGGCCTCCTCGGCCACCTGCCCCTCCATCGCCAGCGAGACGCGCTCGCGCAGGCCGTCGCGGTCCTTGACCCCGCCCTTGGTCGAGCGGCGCCATTCGCTCATCCCCGCCCCGGCGATGCGCGCGATCGGGATGTTGCGCTTGGCGTGGCTGCGCATGAAGCCGTCGAAATCGTCGGTGCGCCAGAACTCGACCTCGAACTCCGACGCGCGGCGGCGGATGCCGCCCATGCGCATCGAGAACGAGACGATGATCATCCAGGTCCACACGCTCGCGGCGAGCAGGCCGACCATGACGAGCTGGACGACGATGTCGGCGTCGAGAAACAGTTGCACAGGGTCGAGCCGGTTGGGCACCCCGGCGGCGAGTTGCGAAAGGATCATAGAGTTTCTTCTTCGGTGGAGAGGAGGGTCTGGAAAGCGGCCTGCCACGCTTGCGGCTGGCGCCGCGGACGGCCGTCGGGGGCGACGAAGCCGACCCGCAGATCGGCCTCGGCGAGCAGATCGTCGCCGCGTAACGCGCGCTGGTGCATGCGGCAGCTCGCCGCGCGCAATTGCGTGCAGCGGGTTTCGATCACCACGTCGTCGTCGAGCTTCGCCGGGCGCAGGTAACGGATCGCGAGGTCGGCAACGGCGTAGGCGCCCTCACCCGCCTCGACCGCGGCGCGCTGGTCGATCTCGAGCAGGCGCAGCAGGTCCGACCGCGCGCGTTCGAACCAGCGCAGGTAGTTCGCGTGATAGGTCACGCCCGAAAGGTCGGTATCCTCGTAGTAGACGCGCACCGCATAGAGGTGACGCGTGCCGTCGATCAGGCCGCCGGGGGGTGTCGGGCGATTAGGCATCTGCGCGGCCCTTAGCCAAAGGCGGACTCGGCGAGCAATCGAAACCGTGAGCCGTGCCTATTTCGCGATCATCCGACCGAGGGGCTCGCCGCCGAACAGGTGGACGTGAAGGTGCGGTATCTCCTGCCCGCCGTGCTGGCCGAGATTGACCAGCAGCCGGTAGCCGGGCTCGACCAGCCCGTGATCGCGCGCGACTTTGCCCACCGCGCGGACGAAGCCGGCGATCTCCGCCTCGCTCGCCTCGACGGTGAAATCGTCCCAGCTCACGTACTTGCCCTTGGGGATCACGAGGATGTGGAGCCTGGCCTGCGGCGCGATATCCTCGAACGCCAGCGCCCAGTCGTCTTCGTACACCGTCTTCGCGGGAATCTCGCCGCGCAGGATCTTCGCGAAAATATTGTCGTCGTCGTAGGGCAGCGTCGCGTCGATCGGCATTATCGGTCCCTTGCAGCCTTTTCATCCAGTCCCGAGACGCCCTCGCGCCGGTCGAGTTCCGCCAGCACCTCGGCGAGCGGGATATCTTTTGCGGAGAGCAGGACCATCAGGTGGAACAGCACGTCGGCGGCCTCGCCGACCAGCTCCTCGCGCGTGCCCGCAAGCGCGGCGACCGCGGCCTCGACCGCTTCCTCGCCCACCTTGCGCGCGATCTCGGGCACGCCGCGGCTGTGCAGTTTCGCGACGTAGCTCGCCTGCGGATCGGCGCTGCGGCGCTCGGCGATCGTGCTCTCGAGACGGCTGAGGATGTCCATGCGCCGCGTCATGCGGACGGCGGGGAGCGCGGTCAATCCTTGTCGGAAGACTTGCGCTTTGCGGCCATGCGGCGGCCGATCACCAGACCCGCCACGCCGAGGCCGAACAATGCGAGGTTCGAAGGTTCGGGCAGTGGCGTTGCTCCCCCGGCGCTAGCCGGCGCGGCGAGAAACAGGAGGAGGGAGGGGATCGCGCGCATCGCTTCGCTCTCGGCCTTTCGGGCGGGAAGGCAATCGCCGTTTCGCGCACGTCCCGCTTTGGCACTCGCGCGCAGAGCGCGGTCAACCGCGTGCGGGAAGCCCGGCGGCCCGGAGCGCGGCATGTGCTTCCGCGATCGAGTGCGTGCCGAAATGGAAGATCGAGGCCGCGAGCACCGCGCTCGCGTGCCCTTCCACCACCCCGTCGACCAGATGATGGAGGTTGCCCACACCACCGCTCGCGATCACCGGCACCGGCACCGCGTCGGCGATCGCGCGGGTCAGCGCGAGATCGTATCCGGCCTGCGTTCCGTCGCCGTCCATCGATGTGACGAGCAATTCACCCGCGCCGAGCTCCGCCAGCCGCACCGCGTGCTCGACTGCGTCCATCCCGGTCGCGCGCCGCCCGCCGTGGGTGAAGACCTCCCACCGGGCGTCGCCTACCCGCCGCGCATCGACCGAAGCGACGCAGCACTGGCTGCCGAACCTCGCCGCGATATCGGCGACCACCTCGGGCCGCGCGACCGCCGCGGAATTGACCGCCACTTTGTCCGCCCCGGCCAGCAGCAGCGCGCGCGCGTCCTCCGCGGTGCGCACCCCGCCGCCGACGGTGAACGGCATGAAGCACACCTCGGCCGTGCGCCGGACGATATCGAGCAGCGTCCCGCGCCCCTCGTGGCTGGCCGAGATATCGAGAAAGCATAGCTCGTCCGCCCCCGCCGCGTCGTAGGCCTGCGCCTGCTCGACAGGATCGCCCGCGTCCTTGAGATCGACGAAGTTCACTCCCTTGACCACGCGCCCCTCGGCGACGTCGAGACAGGGGATGACGCGAATGCGGACGGTCATGCTCCGGTCCTTCGAGACGGGCCCCTTCGGCTGGCTGGCAAAGCCAGCCGATCAGGACATGCTTCGATACGCTTGCTGCGCAAGCTACTCAGTCCCTCCTCAGGATGAGCGGATTCTGTATTTTTCCCGCTCATCCTGAGGAGCTCGAAGACGAAGTCTGAGAGCGTCTCGAAGGGGTCGCCATCGCGATCGCCGTCGCGAGATCGAGCCGGCCGTCGTACAGCGCACGCCCGGTGATGACGCCCTCGATGCCCTCGTCCGCGTGCAGCGCGAGCATGCGGATGTCCGCGAGTCCCTTCACCCCGCCGCTCGCGATCACCGGGATGTCGACCCGGCGCGCCAGATCGACCGTCGCGTCGATGTTGCACCCGGTCAGCAGCCCGTCGCGGCCGATGTCGGTGAACAGCACGCTCGCCACCCCGGCATCCTCGAACCGGCGCGCGAGGTCGGCCACGGGCACGTCGGACACCGCCGCCCAGCCCTCGGTCGCGACCATGCCGTCCCTCGCGTCGACCGCGACCACGATCCCGCCCTCGAACGCGCGCGCCATGTCCTTGACGAACTCCGGGTCCTTCAGCGCTGCAGTGCCCATCACGATCCGCGCCACGCCGAGGTCGAACCACCCCTCCACCGCCTCGCGCGTGCGGATGCCGCCGCCGAGCTGGACGTAGCCCGGAAACGCCGCGACGATTCCCTCGACCGCCGCGCGGTTCTCCGCCCGGCCGGCGAACGAGCCGTCGAGATCGACCACGTGCAGATGCTGCGCCCCGGCTTGCGCGAACAGCAACGCCTGCGCCGCCGGGTCGTCTCCATAGACCGTGGCGCGCGCCATGTCCCCCTCGGCAAGGCGCACCACCTGCCCGCCGTTGAGGTCGATCGCGGGGAAGACGATCACGACGCAAATCCTCCCCGGCACGGGGAGGGGGACCGCCGGACCCGCAGGGGCCGGGGGTGGACGGGCACAGGCCGCTGTTCAGAACGGTCGGGGTGGCGAGAGGCTGCGCGTGCCCCTCCACCATGCTTCGCATGGTCCCCCTCCCCGTGCCGGGGAGGATTTGTCACGGTCGCCATTGGAGGAACCTTTCCAGCAAACCCAGCCCGTAGGTCTGGCTCTTCTCGGGATGGAACTGCACCCCCAGCACATTGTCGCGCAAGACCGCCGCGACGATCCCACCGCCGTGGTCGGTCATCGCGGCAATCTCGTGCGGATCGGCGGCGGCGAAATGATACGAGTGGAGGAAGTAGGCCTCGCCCTCTTCGAGCACCGGCCCGGCGTGCGCGGTGAGCGCGACGTCGTTCCAGCCCATGTGCGGCACCTTGATCGCCGGATCGGTGCGCTCGATCGCACGAACCTCGCCCGCGATCCAGCCGAGCCCGCGCGTCTCACCGTGCTCGAGCCCGCGGGTGGCGAGCAACTGCATCCCGACGCACACGCCCAGAAACGGCGCGCCGCCCACGCGCACCCGCTCCTCCATCGCCTCGACCAGCCCCGAAATCGCGCGCAGCCCTTGCGCACAAGCGCGGAACGAGCCCACCCCCGGCAGCACGATCCGGTCCGCGGTGCGCACCGCGTCGGGATCGGCGGTCACGCGCACCGATGCTCCAACAGTCCGCAGCGCGTTCTCGACCGACCTCAGGTTGCCCGCGCCGTAATCGACCAGCGCGACGTTATCAGCCATTGTCTTTTGCCCGCTGACGCGGGAGCGGCACCGGCCCACTCCCCCACCCGGCCACCCATAGGTTACTATCGTTGGGTGGTCGGGTGGGGGAGTGGGCTGGTGCCGCAAGGGTCGGGCGGATGCCCGACCCGCACCCAACAAGAAAGACCATCTCAGCCACCGAGAATGCCCTTGGTGCTCGGCACCGCGCCGCCCTTGCGCGGGTCGATCTCGACCGCAGCACGCATCGCGCGGGCGAAACCCTTGTAGATCGCTTCGCAGATGTGATGGTTGTTCGCGCCGTAGAGCAGCTCGACGTGGAGCGTGATCCCCGCCGCCTGCGCCACCGAGTGGAACCAGTGCTCGATCAGCTCGGTGTCCCATTCGCCGAGCCGGGTCTGCGAGAAGCCCGCGCGCCACACCAGATAGGGCCGACCCGAGATGTCGAGCGCGACCCGCGCCAGCGTCTCGTCCATCGGCGAGTACGCGCTGCCGTAGCGCCCGATCCCCGCCTTGTCGCCCAGCGCCTGGGCCAGCGCCTGCCCGAGCGCGATCGCGCTGTCCTCGGTCGTGTGGTGCTGGTCGACGTGCAGGTCGCCCTCCACCTTCATCGTCACGTCGATCAGCGAATGGCGCGAAAACTGTTCGACCATGTGGTCGAGGAAGCCGATGCCGGTCGAAACCGAATAAACGCCGCTGCCGTCGAGGTTCACCTCGACGTGGATTGCGGTCTCCGCCGTCTTCCGCTCGATCCTGCCTGTGCGCATGGCTGCGGGGCTATACGCAAGGCTGGGCACGGCGCAAGCATTGGCGCTTGACCGGCGCGCGAAGCGGCTTCACCTAGCCACCGATATGACCGACGAAACGCCCGACAGCCTGATCCCCTACGACGAGATCGTGCAGGAGGCGCTGCGCGCAGTGGTCGGCCGGGTGCTCGGCCAAATCCAGGCCGGCGGCAGCGAGTTGCCGGGCGCGCACCATTTCTACATCACTTTCAAGACCCACGCGCCCGGCGTCTCGATTCCCCAGCACCTGCGCGAGCGATTCCCGGACGAGATGACGATCGTCCTCCAGAACAAGTTCTGGGACCTGAAGGTGGACGAAGACGGGTTCACCGTGGGCCTCAGCTTCAACCAGGTGCCGGCCAAGCTCGACATTCCCTTCGCCGCGATCACCGCCTTCGTCGATCCGGCGGTGGACTTCGGGCTGCAGTTCCAGGCAAGCGTCGCCGACATGGCGCCCGAGGCGCACGATGATGCGGAAAACGACGTTCCGGAACGCGCCGGCCAGCCGACCGTTGGCGAAAGCGAGGACGGCTCGAACGTCGTCACGGTCGATTTCGGCCGCAAGAAATAGCGCCGGCCGAGCTTTCTCGCCGGCATACAGGGGCGAGACGATGGCGAAGAACAGGCCGGTGACCCGGGCATCCGACAGGATCGCGAAAGCGATCGACAAGACCGGTGACAAGATCACCCCCGAGGGCCGCGATGTCGCCGGCCCCAGCCCCAATCCCGCTACGAACCTGCTGATCCACGACGTTCTGCTGCGTAGTGGCGGACGACTGCTGCGCCTCGGCCTCGAGAAAGGGCTGCTGCGCAACCGATACGGCAAGTCCACCGCCAAGGACATGGTGGAAAACCGATCCCTGGTGCAGCAGCTCGCCTCCTACGCCGTTGCGCGGGTCGCCACCCGCTCGCTTCCCGGTGCGGTCGTGGTCGGCGGCGGCATCCTTGCAAAGACCTTGCTCGACCGGCGTCAGTCGCGCCGCGCCGCGAGGCGCAAGGGCGACAAGGCGCTGCTCGATCAGGCGAAGGGGGAATAGGGCAACTCGATCCTCCGCGGAACGGGAGGGGGACCGCGCGCGAAGCGCTGGGTGGAGGGGCACCCGCCGCAAGTGTTGGACGGGTGGCCTGTTCCCCTCCGTCAGCCGCTAGCGCGGCTGCCACCTCCCCGATCCGGGAGGATTGATCGTCGGCTCCACCCCCGGTCTCGCAGGGCTTGATTTCGCGCCGCGGCTCGGCGCATGAGCGCGCATGGCCGAACCCGACACCCTTCACCGCCGCGGACTCATGTTCATCCTCTCCTCGCCCTCGGGCGCGGGCAAGACCACGATCTCGCGCATGCTGCTTGGGGCGGAGGACGAGATCATGCTCTCGGTCTCCGTCACCACGCGGCCGCAGCGCCCCGGCGAAATCGACGGGGTCCACTATCATTTCGTCACCGACGCCGAGTTCGACCGCATGGTGGAGGCGGACGACTTCTACGAATGGGCGCCGGTGTTCGATCACCGTTACGGCACACCCAAGGGGCACATCCGCACCGGGCTGAAAGACGGGCAGGATTTCCTGTTCGATATCGACTGGCAGGGCACCCAGCAGCTCTATCAGAAGGACCAGCAGGACGTGGTCCGGGTGTTCATCCTCCCCCCCAGCCTCGACGAGCTCCACCGCCGGCTGAAAGCCCGCGCGACCGACAGCGACGAAGTGATCGAAGGCCGCATGGAACGCGCCCGCGCCGAGATCAGTCACTGGGACGGCTACGACTACGTCGTGGTCAACGACGACGTGGACGAATGCTTCGCCAAAGTCCGCCAGATCCTCCACGCCGAACGCATGAAACGCGCACGGCAGACCGGGTTGATCGGGTTTGTGCGGGAGCTGATGGGGTGAGGGGTGGGGATATGCCGCTATTGCCGCTCCGCACGTTTGCGCCGCGCTGTGACGTCGGAGCGGGCAATGCCAAGATGCTGCTCGCGCTCGAATATCGGAATGACGGTCGCCTGCACCTTTCCATCAAGCTCGATGAATGAGATTTGGCTCCAGCCGTTGGCATCCCACGGCTTCATAAACGCGCAAACCTCGCCGTGGACGGCTAGCCGCGTGTCCGCCAACACGTCGAAGTGGAGGCGGGTAATCAGGTTTTCGACGGGGACAAGATGCCAGCTCCCTTCGATCCGTGAGGACCGGATACGGATCGGTTCCCAGCCTTTCCGCCGCCACGCGGGCCGCGATCTCGACGGCGCGCTATCCGGCATCAACCGGCCGACTGGCAGCCTCGGGTTGTCGGTGCAAGGGTGCTTGAGCCACGGCGGGCCAAGCTCATCGAAGAACACCCTGCCTCCTGTCGGCGACTGATAGAAGAAAACACTGGCACCACAGACCGGACAGGTCGCGTTCGGGATGGTGAAACTGGCATAGGACGTGAAGCTCGGTGTCCTTGTCTCGGACCAATAGAGCGGCTGCGACCTTCTGCCGCTGCCATATTTGACGCACCAACCGCAGGTGCAATCGGCATAATGGTTGTGACCAGGCATTCCAAGCCTCCCTCTATCATGCAGGCTTCCGCATGATTAGCCGACCATCTTATGACGTTAGTTAAGCGGGAGTTTGCTTTCTCCCTATAGCGGCCAAAAATAGTATTTTCCTACACGCGACGAATCTGCCTTAACCTCGTGGATGCCGAAGCGTCCCGCCCATCGCGTCCGTCGCCGGCCGCCGTTTTTCCATCCGGTGCCGCTGCGCACGCGGTGCGACGGGTGGAGCGAGGCGCGGCAGTGTGCGTTTCTCGCCCAGCTCTATGTCACCGGATCGGTTACCGCCGCAGCCCGCGCGGCGGGGATGACGCGGGCGAGCGCCTATCGGCTGCGCGCGCGGAACGACGCCGAGAGCTTCGCCCATGCCTGGGACCGGGTGCTCACGCCGCCCGGAACCGGGCGCTGCGCCGCGCCGAAGCCCGATTATCGGAAGGTGACGAATGATGCGCTCGTCCGGCGGCTCGAAACCGGGCTGATCCAGCCGCTCCTCCATCGCGGCCGCATGACCGCGATCCGCCGGAAACCCGACAATTCCGCGCTTTTCCGGCTGCTGCGGCGTGGCGACGCGACCGCCGGCCGCGCGCGCTGCGAGGCGATGAAGGAATGAACGCGAAGTTTTCTAAAAGGGGTGGGTCTGTGGTCCACGCCCCGCAGATACCCCCCATTTGGCCGGTGGCAAAATGGGGGGATCCCAAGCGCCTAAGGCTGCGCGAAGTGGCTTGGCAGGTGGGCGTTGACGATGCCGCCGTCGACGGTCAGCGTTTCGCCGACCGTGTAATCCCCCGCGCGGCTGGCGAGATAGACCGCGGTGCCGCCCATGTCGAACTTGTCGCCCACTCGCTTGCTTGGGATGCCCGCGGCCGAGCGTTCCTCGTGGTCGCGCGCGGCGCGGTTCATGGCCGAGGGGAACGCGCCCGGCGCGAGGCTGGTGACGTAGACGTGGTCCTTCACCAGCCGCGCCGCCATCCGCCGCGTCAGGTGGATCAGCGCGGCCTTGCTCGCTTGGTAGGAATAGGTCTCCCACGGGTTCACCCGCTGCCCGTCGACCGAGGTGATGTTGATGACCTTGGCCGGCTGCCCGGGGCTTGCCGCCGCGGTCAGCAGCCTGTGCAGCTTCTGGGTGAGGAAGAACGGGGTCTTGACGTTGAGGTCCATCACCTTGTCCCATCCCGCCTCGGGGAACTCGGTGTAATCGGCGCCCCATGCCGAGCCGGCGTTGTTGACGAGGATGTCGAGCTTGTCTTCCTTCGCGGAGATTGCCGCGACCAGTTCGTCGATGCCCTCCATCGTCGAGATATCGCCCTGGATCGGCACGACCTTCCCGCCCAGCTCCTCGGCCGCCTCGTGCAGTTCGCCGCCCTTGCGCGCGGTGATGTAGACCCGTTCGATCCCGGCGGCGAGGAAGCCCTCGACGATCATTCGCCCGATCCCGCGGCTCCCGCCGGTGACGAGCGCGACGCGGCCCTTGAGGCTGAACAGGTCTTCGAGGGTCATCGTGCTTCTCCTGTTTGGCCCCTCCTCTTCAGAGGAGGGGCAGCGAGACTTGGCAGCTTGCTGCCTAGTCGCAGCGGGGAGGTGCCTGCGGCGCTCGCTGCGCTCGCCACCACCCCCCGGCCCCCTCCTCTGAAGAGGAGGGGGAGATCGGTATCAATACCCGCTCATCTCCGCGACGCGGCCGGCATGGTAATAGACGTCGCCCATGAACTCGGCGAGCGCGCGGTCGCGCTTCATGTAGAGGCCGATGTCGTATTCGTCGGTCATGCCGATGCCGCCGTGCATCTGCACCCCTTCCTTGACCGCGAGGCCCGCCGCCTTGCCGACCTTGGCCTTGGCGACCGAGGCCATCAGCGAGGCGTTCGGCGCACCCGCATCGAGCAGTTGCTGGGCCTTGATGGTGACGGCGCGGGCGATCTCGACCTCCGAATAGAGATGCGCGGCGCGGTGCTGGAGCGACTGGAACTCGCCGATCAGCTTTCCGAACTGCTTGCGCTGCTTGAGGTAGTCGACGGTCAGGTCCATGCTCCCTTGCGCCACGCCCACGCCCTCGGCCGCCGCGCCGACGCGCCCGGCGTCGAGCACGCGATTGAGCACCTCGCGCCCGCCGTCGACCTCGCCGATCACCGCGTCGCCATCGAGCTCGACCCCGTCGAGCGTCAGATGGCTCGCGATCGAGCTGTCGACCAGCCGCACCGCGTTGTGGCCGAGGCCCGCGGCGTCCTTCGGCACCGCGAACAGCGTGATCCCTTCCGCATCGTCGTCCGCGCCCGAGGTGCGCGCGGCGACCACGATCATGTCCGCGCTCGCGCCCTGGACCACGAAGCCCTTGCGGCCCGAGAGCCGGAACCCGTTGCCCGACTTCTCGGCCCGGCAGGCGATCCGCTCTGGCCGGTGCTTGGCCCCCTCGTCGATCGCCACCGCGAACACGCTGTCGCCCGCCACCAGCCCCGGCAGCCAGCGCCCGCGCAGATCGTCGCCCGCGCCGCCCAGCGCGGTGGCTGCGAGAACCGAGCTGGTCAGGAACGGCGAGGGGGTGAGATTGCGCCCGATTTCCTCGAGCACGATGCCCGCCTCGACATGGCCCATGCCGAGCCCGCCGTCGGCCTCGGGCACGAGAATGCCGGTGAAGCCCATCTCGGCCATCTGCTTCCACAGCGCGTGGCCGAAGCCGTCCTTGCATTCGCGGTCGCGCCAGTGGCGCAGCTGCTTGGCGATCGCGCCTTCCTCGGCCATGAACTGGCGCGCGGTGTCGGCGAGCATCGCCTGGTCGTCATCGTGATAGAGCGGCATTCGGTCAGGCTCCGGGAAGTTCGAGGATACGCTTGGCGACGACGTTGAGCATGACTTCGCTCGTGCCGCCTTCGATCGAGTTGGCCTTGGTCCGCAGCCAGCCGCGCGCGGGTGCGCCGCCGCGGGTTTCCTCGCTGTCCCATTCGAGCGCGGTCGAGCCGCCCGCGGCCATCACCAGCTCGTGGCAGCGCTTGTTGAGCTCGGTCCCGGCGTACTTCATCATGTTCGGTTGCGCGGGATGCGCCTTGCCGACCTTGACCTCGTCGAGGAACTTCTCGCCCATAGCCGAGAACGCCAGCGCATCGACGTCGAACATCGCCAGCTCGGCGCGCAGCACCGGGTCCAGCTCGCCGCTCTGCCGCTTGAGCATCGCGCCGATGCCCGCACCGCGCTCCGAGCTGTCGGCGCCCGAGATCATCTCGCGCTCGTGCCCGAGGAGGTACTTGGCGACATCCCACCCGCGGTTGATCTCGCCCACGAACTGGTCCTTGGGCACCTTCACGTCGTCGAAGAAAGTCTCGCAAAACGGGCTGTTGCCGCTGATCAGCAGGATCGGCTTGGTGCTGACCCCCGGCGTCGCCATGTCGAACAGCATGAAAGTGATGCCCTGATACTTGTTCGCCTTGTCGGTGCGCACGAGGCAGAAGATCCAGTCCGCCTTGTCGGCGTAGCTGGTCCAGATCTTCTGGCCGTTGACGACCCAGTGATCGCCCTTGTCCTCGCCGAAAGTCTGGAGCGAAACCAGGTCGCTGCCAGAGCCCGGCTCCGAATAGCCCTGGCACCAGCGGATCTCGCCGCGCGCGATCTCGTTCAGATACTTGCGCTTCTGCTCCTCGGTGCCGAAGTGGAGCAGCGCCGGGCCCAGCATCCAGATGCCGAAGCTGGAGAGCGGCGGGCGCGCGCCGATGCGGGCCATCTCCTCGCGCAGCACCTTGGCCTCGGCGGGCGAGAGCCCCGCTCCGCCGTATTCCTTCGGCCAGGCGGGGACAGTGTAGCCCTTGTCGCGGCATGCCTCGAACCAGGCCTTCTGCGCCTCGCTCTTGAACGTCGCATTGCGTCCGCCCCAGTACACGTCGTCCTCGCCCTGCACGGGCTGGCGCATTTCGGCGGGGCAATTGGCTTCGAGCCAGGCGCGCGTTTCGGCGCGGAACGCCTCGAGATCAGCCATGACCGGTTCCTCTCACAATGGCCGTTTGTTGACGCTTACGTTAGGGTGATTCGGCCCGCCCCCGCAAGCGCGAACATAAGCTCCGGCCATTCCGTAGCGTCACTACGATTGCGTTGACGGAACTTTACGTTCCCGTAAGCTTGGTCGCGAATTTCGGGAGGAGAGGCCCGCATGCGATTCTCTGGCAAGACGGTGGTTATCACCGGGGCCGCGTCGGGCATCGGCGCGGCGAGCGCGCGGCTGTTCGCGCGCGAAGGCGCGACGGTGTTCGCGGGCGATATCGACACCGAAGGCGGCGCCGCGCTCGCCAACGGGGCCGAGGGCGATATCCGCTTCCAGCCGTGCGACGTGACCGACTGCGAGGCGATCCGCCTGCTGATGGACCGCGCGGGCGAGAAAACTGGCGGTATCGATGTCGTGCTCAACAACGCCGGTGCAGGCGGCGCTCGTGCCGGCATCGACGAGATAGAGCCTTCCGACTGGGACCGCACGATGGCCTTGCTGCTGCGCTCGGTCGCGTTCGGCATCCGCTACGCCGTCCCGCACATGAAAAGCCGCGCCAACGCCAGCGTGGTCAACATCTCGAGTGTCGCCGCGACCGGCCCCGGCTATTCGCCCACCGCCTACGCGGTCGCCAAGGCGGGGGTGCTGCATCTGACCAAGATGGCTGCGGCCGACCTCGCGAAGCACCGCATCCGGGTCAACGCGATCCAGCCGGGCTTCATCAACACCAACATCTTCACCGCCTCGCTCGAGATCGGCGATGAGCACAAGGCTGCCGCCAAGGCCGCGATCGCGCAGATGTCGTCGAACGCACAGCCGGTGCGGCGCGGCGGCGAGCCGGAAGACATTGCCGAAGCGGCGGCCTACCTCGCGAGCGAGGCGGCGAGCTTCGTCAACGGCACCTCGCTGGTGGTCGACGGCGGGCTGACGATCGGCCCGCGCTATAGCTGGGACGAGGACGAGCCCGGCCTGTTCCAGGCGCTCGAGGCTATGGAGCAGGCCGCGCGATGACCGCTGCGCCGCACTCCGGCCCCCTGCCGCAGCGGATCAAGCTCGCCAACGGGTTCGGCTCGATCGCTTTCGGGGTGAAGGACAACGGCTTTTCGGTCTTCCTGCTGACGTTCTACAACCTCGTGCTCGGGATGGAGGCGTGGCTTGTCAGCCTCGCGCTCGTCATCGCGCTGGTGGTGGACGCCTTCGTCGATCCGCTGCTCGGCAACCTGTCTGACCGGACCTACACCCGCTGGGGCCGCCGCCTGCCGTGGCTCTACCTCGCGCCGATCCCGCTCGGGATCGCCTGGTACGTGCTGTGGTCGCCGCCGGTCGACGGACCGCCGAGCTTCGCGCTGCTGCTTGGCATGGCGATCCTCATCCGCCTGCTGCTCTCGGCCTGCGAGGTGCCCTCGGTCGCGCTCGTGCCCGAGCTCACCCGCGACTACGACGAGCGCACCACGCTGTTCCGCTACCGCTATCTGTTCGGCTGGACCGGCGGGCTGGGCCTCCTGTTCCTCGCCTACAACGTCTTCCTGCGCGATGGGCTGCTGCAGGCCGACGGCTATCGCATCTACGGCCTCGTCGGCGCGGTCACCATCGTAGTGGCCACGTTCGTCTCCGCGCTCGGCCAGCACCGCTTCGTCGCGCGCTACCCCGAAACGAAGCCGCCGCCGTTCAGCTTCAGGGTCGCATTCGCCGAGATCAGGGAATCGTTTTCCGAACGCGCGTTCCTGATCTTCGCCGCGGGCGCGGTCGCAGCCTACATCAGCCAGGGGATGACCTTCGCGCTGTCGAACTATCTGTTTTACTTCGTGTGGGAATTCAGCTCGGCCGCGCTGGCGATCTACCCATTCGTGCTCTTCGCCAGCGTGGTGATCGTGTTCGTCTCGCTGGGCGCACTGCACCGCCGCTTCGGGAAAGTGCGGGTTGCCGCCGGAACGACAATCCTGTCGATGATCTTCTGGCTGGTGCCATATGTCCTGCGGCTCGCGGGGCTGTGGCCGGAGGTCGGCGGCACGGCGTCGACTGCGCTGCTGTTCGCCTTCGTGCTCGCGAGCAACAGCTTCGGGGTCATGGTGCTGGTCTCCGCCTCCTCGATGGTGGCGGAGATCGTCGAGGCGTTCGAGGAGCGGACCGGCCGGCGCGCGGAAGGCGCGTTCTATTCGGGCAACTGGTTCGTGCAGAAATGCGCGACCGGACTCGGCATCCTGCTTGCGGGTGTGATCGTATCGATCTCGGGCCTGCCGACCGATGCCGAACCGGGCGCGGTCGGCGCGCCGATCATCGACAGCATGATCGTGCAATACGCGATCGTGATCGTCGTGCTCGGACTGTTTTCGGCCTGGTGGCTGGCGCGCTTCCCGATCCACCGCGAGGATCACGAGGCGCGTCTCGCAACGCTCGACGCGGCGGCGCGCGGCGATATCGACGCGAGCGGCACCGCGCCCTGAACTCAATGCGAATTGCAGCTTGGCGTGCGTCTGCGCCTCTGCCAGTTTCGCAACGAAACGGACTTGAAAGCTTAGAGAGGAAACAGCGGACATGGACTTCGAACCCACCGAACGGCAACGGTACTGGCGCGACCGGGTGCGCGACTTCATCGAGGCCAACGTCCGCCCGAACACCGGCACCTACGCCAAGCAGGACGCCGAGGGCGACCGGTGGAAGGTGATCCCGATCGTCGAGGACATGAAGGCCAAGGCCAAAGCGCAGGGCATCTGGAACCTGTTCATGCCGCCCCAGGGCCAGTTGAGTCACGTCGACGACAGCTTCGAGTTCGACGGGCCGGGCCTGACCAACCTCGAATACGCGCTCTGCGCCGAGGAGATGGGCCGCATCGGCTGGGCGAGCGAGGTGTTCAACTGCTCGGCGCCCGACACCGGCAACATGGAGGTGTTCCACCGCTACGGCACCCGCGCGCAGAAGGACCAGTGGCTGAAGCCGCTGATGGAGGGCGAAATCCGCTCCGCCTTCCTGATGACCGAACCGCAAGTCGCCAGCTCGGACGCGACCAATATCGAGACCCGGATCGAGCGCGACGGCGACCACTATGTCATCAACGGGCGCAAGTGGTGGTCCTCGGGCGCGGGCGACCCGCGGTGCGAGATCGCGATCGTCATGGGCAAGACCGATGCTGGCGCCCAGCGCCACGCGCAGCAGTCGATGATCGTCATGCCGCTCGACGCCGAGGGCGTGACGATCGAGCGCCACCTGCCCGTGTTCGGCTACGACGATGCACCGCACGGACACATGGAAATCTCGCTCGAGGACGTGCGCGTCCCGGCCGACAATCTGCTGCTCGGCGAAGGGCGCGGGTTCGAGATCGCGCAGGGCCGCCTCGGGCCGGGCCGTATCCATCACTGCATGCGCACGATCGGCGTCGCCGAGGAAGCGCTCGCCAAGATGTGCCGCCGGCTGCAGGCGCGCGAGGCATTCGGCAAGCCGATCTACAAGCATTCGGTGTGGGAGGAACGCGTCGCCCGCGCGCGGATCGACATCGACATGACCCGCCTGCTGTGCCTCAAGGCCGCCGACATGATGGACAAGGTCGGCAACAAGACCGCCAAGCAGGAAATCGCCATGATCAAGGTTCAGGCGCCCAACATGGCGCTCAAGATCATCGACGATGCGATCCAGGCGCACGGCGGCGGCGGCGTGTCGGAGGATTTCGGGCTCGCCAAGGCCTACGCCCACCAGCGCACGCTGCGCTTGGCGGACGGGCCTGACGAGGTCCACGCGCGCTCGATCGCGCGGATGGAGTTCGCCAAGCACGCCCCGCAGCCGGGCAGCGACGCGATGAGCTCGGGCGACATGGGAGCGGCGCGCTGATCCTTCGAGACGCTCGGACATACGTCCTCGCTCCTCAGGATGAGCGGAATCTCTATTCACCGCTCATGCCGAGGAGAGGTGAAGTCCTGAGATTGTCGAAGGGCTGAACCTCGTCTCGAAGCACCACGAAGGGAGTATCATGGCCAAGGCAGCAATCCTCGAACAGCCCGGCAAGGGCCTCGTCATCGGCGAGGTCGAACTGGCCGAGCCCGGCCCGCACGAGGTCCTGATCGACACCAAGGCCTGCGGGCTGTGTCATTCGGACCTGCACTTCATCGACGGCGCTTACCCGCATCCCCTGCCCGCGATTCCCGGTCACGAGGCGGCAGGCGTGGTGCGCGCGGTCGGCAGCGAAGTGCGCACGGTGAAGCCCGGCGACCATGTCGTCTCGTGCCTCAGCGCATTTTGCGGGCATTGCGAGTTCTGCGTCACCGGCCGCATGGCGCTGTGCATGGGCGGGGACACCCGCCGCGCGCAGACCGACGCGCCACGCATCGCGCGCGCCGACGGCTCCGGCCCGGTCCAGCAGATGCTCAACCTCTCGGCCTTCTGCGAGCAGATGCTGATCCACGAGCACGCCTGCGTCGCGATCGACAAGGACATGCCGCTCGACCGCGCGGCGGTAATCGGCTGCGCGGTGACCACCGGCGCGGGCACGGTGTTCAACGCCTGCAAGCTCATCCCCGGCGAGACGGTGGCGGTGATCGGCTGCGGCGGCGTGGGCCTCGCGGCGGTCAACGCGGCGAAGATCGCCGGCGCGGGCAAGGTGATCGCGGTCGATCCGATCGCCGAAAAGCGCGAGCTCGCCAAAGTTCTCGGCGCGACCGACGCGGTCGATGCCATGGCCGAGGATGCGGTCGAGCAGATCGTGCGCCTGTCGGACGGCGGCGTGCACCACGCGATCGAGGCGGTCGGGCGGCAGGCGAGCGCCGATCTCGCGGTCAAGGTCCTGCGCCGCGGCGGCACCGCGACGATCCTCGGCATGATGCCATTGGACTGCAAGGTCGGGCTCGCGGCGATGGACCTGCTCTCCGGCAAGAAGCTCCAGGGCGCGATCATGGGCATGAACCACTTCCCGGTCGACCTGCCGCGGCTGGTCGATTTCTACATGCGCGGCCTGCTCGATCTCGACACGATCATCGCCGAGCGCATCCCGCTGGAGGAGATCAACGCCGGGTTCGACAAAATGCGCAGCGGCCACAGCGCGCGCAGCGTGGTGGTGTTCGACTGATGAGTGAAACCGGCCCGGCGATCGACTACGAGAAGGAAATGGTCGGCACCGTCGCGGTGCCCGAGCGCGACCGGCTCGACGAAGCGGCGCTGACCGCGTGGATGGAGGCCAATGTCGAGGGTTTCGCCGGTCCGCTGAGCCTGTCGAAGTTCAAGGGCGGCCAGTCGAACCCGACCTACCGCGTCGATACGCCCGGCACATCCTACGTCCTGCGCCGCCAGCCCTTCGGCAAACTGCTGCCGAGCGCACACGCGGTCGACCGCGAGTACAAGGCGATGGCCGCCCTCGGGCCGACCGGGTTCCCAGTGCCGAAGACTTACGGGCTGTGCGAGGACCCCGAGGTCCTCGGGTCGAAGTTCTTCGTCATGGGCCTCGCCGACGGGCGCAGCTTGTGGAACGGCGCGCTGCCGAACAGCGCGCCCGAAGAGCGGCGCGAAATCTACCATTCGATGATCGACACGATGGCCGACCTTCACCTGAAGGACCCAGAAGCGATCGGGCTCGGCCAGTTCGGCAAGCCAACCGACTACTGCGCGCGCCAGATCGCCCGCTGGACCAAGCAGTACAAGCTCTCCGAAACCGAGCACATGGAGCAGATGGAGCGGCTGATCGAGTGGCTGCCGCAGACCGTGCCGCCGCAGCACGAGAGCTCGGTGGTCCACGGCGACTACCGGCTCGACAACCTGATCTTTCACAAGACCGAGGATCGCGTGCTCGCTGTGCTCGATTGGGAGCTGTCGACGCTCGGCGATCCGATCGCCGATTTCAGCTACTTCATGCTCAGCTGGTACAGCCCGACCGACGGGCGCGCCGGGCTGCTCGGGCTCGACCTGCCCGCGCTCGGCATTCCGGGCGTGGAGGAGGCGGTCGAGCGCTACGTCGCACGCACCGGCTATCCGGTGCCGCCGATGGACTGGTACTTCGCCTACAACCTGTTCCGGCTCGCGGGCATCATGCAAGGCATCAAGAAACGCGTGATCGACGGCACCGCGTCCTCGGCGCACGCGAAGCAGATGTCCGAACGCGTCGGCCCGCTGGTCGAGCGTGCCTATCAGTTTGCGCGGAGCGCGGGGCTCGACTAGCAGCCGGGCGAAGCCAATCGACCGGAGCGCTACCCATGACCGCAGACCTCGCAACCGCCATCGAGACCGCGTGGGACAACCGCGCCGATGTCGGCCCGCACTCGACCGAAGTGCGCGAGCAGGTCGAAGCCGCGATCGAGCTGATCGACAGCGGCAAGGCGCGCGTCGCCGAGCCGGACGGATCGGGTGGTTGGAAGGTCAACCAGTGGCTCAAGAAGGCGGTGCTGCTGAGCTTCCGCCTGCGCGACAACGCGGTGATCGAGGGCGCAGTGGGCGCGCCCGCCTACGACAAGGTGCCGAGCAAGTTCGCCGGGTGGGACGACGCGCGCTTCGCCGCCGCGGGCTTCCGCGTGGTCCCCGGCGCGATCGTGCGGCGCGGCAGCCATATCGGCCGCGGCGTGGTGCTGATGCCGAGCTTCGTCAACATCGGCGCGCATGTCGGCGACGGCACGATGATCGACACCTGGGCCTCGGTCGGCAGCTGCGCGCAAGTGGGCAAGAACTGCCACATCTCCGCCGGCGCGGGGATCGGCGGGGTGCTCGAGCCGCTTCAGGCGAATCCCACGATCATCGGCGACAACTGCTTCATCGGCGCGCGCTCGGAGATCGTCGAGGGCGTGATCGTCGGCGAAGGCAGCGTGGTCGCGATGGGCGTGTTCGTCACCCAGTCGACCAAGATCGTCGACCGCGCGACCGGCGCGGTCACCCGCGGCGCGATCCCGCCCTACTCGGTCGTGGTGCCGGGCACCCTGCCCGACCCGAACGGCGGCCCCTCGCTCGCCTGCGCGGTGATCGTGAAGACGGTCGATGCGCAGACCCGCGAGAAGACCGCAATCAACGATCTGCTGCGCGACTGACCGACCTCGCACACAACAGGAACATTCGCCCGCGCCGAACGTAATTTGCCCGAACGACCAGGGTCGGCATTTGCGGGAGACGAACGATGGAACGACGGGGCGACGAAGTTCACATGAACGAGACCGAGGCGAGCGGCGGCTCCAAGGAAGGCGTCGTGCGCTGGGTACTGGTGGTGGGGCTGATCCTAGTGATCGGCTTCCTCTCGCTCATCTGGATCACCGGCGCATTTACGCAAAGCGAGCGCGAGGAAGAAGCCACGGTCGCCGGCCGGATGGAAGCGGCCCAACGCGACCTCGCCACCGACAGCGTGGTCGCCGAGCGGGTCGACGATATCGAGGGAGCGCCTGAGGGCAACAACAGCCCCGCCGACGACCCCGGCCGGGACGAGAAATGAGCGTGGCAGGGGCCAACAGCTTCCGCACCGATCAAGCCGTGAAGTGGAACTGGGGCACCGGCGAAGGCCGGGGCAAAGTCGTCGAACGCTTCGAGCGCGAGGTCGAACGCACGCTCAAGAGCGCGACGGTGAAGCGCAAGGGAAGCGAGGACGATCCGGCCTACCTGATCCGGCAGGGCGACGGGGACGAAGTTCTCAAGCTGGGATCGGAACTCGACGGGAACTGACAAGGAGTCGCACGATGCCAGCCAAGTCCAAAGCCCAGCAGCAAGCCGCCGGAGCGGCGCTTTCCGCCAAGCGCGGCGACACCAAGGTCTCGGACCTTCAAGGCGCTTCGAAGAGCATGTACGATTCGATGAGCGAAAGCGAGCTCGAGGAATTCGCCGAAACCGATCGCAAGAACCTGCCCGACAAGAAGTCTGACGACTGACGCCTGTTCAATCGGGCACCGGCGTCTCGATCGGCGGCATGTCGGCCTGCGCAGCGGCGGTCGCTTCGGCCCCGCGCATTGCGCGCAGCACGTTGCGCATCGAAATCTTCTCCAAATCCTCCTGGCTGTAGCCGCGCCGTGCGAGTTCGACGAACAGCGCCGGATAGCCCGAGACATCCTCCATCCCGACCGGCCCCGTGTCCATTCCGTCGTAGTCGCCGCCGATCCCGATGTGATCGATCCCGGCCACTTCGCGGATATGGTCGATATGGTCGGCCATGTCGGAAACGGTCGCCTTCGGTTCGGGATTGGCGCTTTCCCATTCGGCAATCCCCGCCGCGACCTTGTCCGGCTGGCCCTGCCATAGCGTCTCCAGCCGCGCGACTTCGGCCTCGTGCCGCGCATACCACTGACGCAGATCCTCGCCGAGGTAGCCCGGCAGGCCGACGACCATCACCACGCCGCCGTTCTCCGGCAGGCGGCGCAGGATCGAATCGGGCACGTTGCGCGCGTGGCCGTTCACCGCCCGCGCGCCCGAGTGGCTGAAGATCACCGGCGCGGTCGTGACATCCAGCGCGTCGCTCATCGTTGCCTCGCTCACGTGACTGAGGTCGACGAGCATGCCGAGCCGGTTCATCTCGCGCACGACGTTCTTGCCGAACTCGGTGAGCCCGTCGTGCACCGGCGCGTCGGTCGCGCTGTCGGCCCACGAGAGCGTCTTCGAGTGGGTCAGCGTCATGTACCGCGCGCCCAGCTCATACATCTGGCGCAGCACTGCGAGACTGGAGCCGATCGAGTGCCCGCCTTCCATCCCGATCAACGAAGCGATCTTGCCCGCCTCCACCGCAGCCTCGACCTCGTCCGCGGTCAGCGCCAGCGCCAGATCATCCGGATAGCGCGCGACGAGCCGCTTGGTCACGTCGATCTGCTCGATGGTTGCCTGCACCGCTTCGGGCTCCTCGAGCTCCGCGGAAACATAGACCGACCAGAACTGCGCGCCGACCTTGCCTTCGCGCAGCCGGTTGAGGTCGGTGTGCATCGCGCGCTGTTCGGCATGCTCGCCGCCCGTGTCGGTGGTGTCGACGAAATCGAACTCCCCGATCACATTGCCCCAGCGGCCACGCAGCTGGCCGGGCACGTCGTTGTGCCCGTCGAACACCGGCGCCTCTTCGAGCGCGGCCTCGGCGACCTGCTCCGGCGACTGCGCCCACGCGCTCGACGCCAGCAACAGCGCCGACGCGGATACCAGATACGAAAGCTTCATTGCGATCCCCCCAGTTTTTCGGCGAGCGCCATCGCGGCCGCCGGAGCGCGTTCCTTCGCGCCGTTGATCATGAAAGCGAACACGTCGCCGCCCGAGCTGCGACTATCTGCACGTTCGCCGGCGTACGGCAAGCCCTGCGGGGTATGCCCCTCGGCCCACGAGCGGCACATGCGCGCGATGCGACCGAGCCCCTCCTCGTCGTAGCCGGTCGGGCATTCGGAGCGCATCTTCTGGCACCGCAGATAGGCGAAATCGGCGGTCCGATCGGCGATCTCGGCGCGTCCCGCGTCCTCCGACCAGACGATCGCCACCCCGGCGGAACGCGCGAGGTCGACGAATTCGGCGCAGGCGAAGCTCTCGTGCCCGATCTCCACAGCGTGGCGCAGCGTCACGCCTTCGTGCTCGCGCGGCAGGAGCGCGAGGAAAGCGCGGATCTCGTCGGCGTCGAAGCGCTTGGTCTTGGCGAGCTGCCACAGCAGCGGCCCGAGCTTGTCGCCGAGCTCGACGATCCCCTGCCCAACGAACTTTGCAATCGATTCCCCCGCCTGCGACAGATCCTTGCGGTTGGTGACGAAGCGCGAACCCTTGAGCGCGAAGACGAACCCCTCGCGGGTCTCGTCGCGCCACCTGGCGAAGCTCTCGGGCTTCTGCAGGCGGTAGAAGGTGCCGTTGATCTCGATTGCGCCGATGTGGTCGGCGGCATAGGCGAGTTCGTCCGCCTGGCGCAGTCCTTCGGGATAGAACGCGCCCCCGCGCCATTCGGGGTAGGTCCAGCCGCCGATGCCTGTTCGGATCGTCATTCGCGCCCTATGCCATGGCGGATGCGACGAACCAACCTAGCGCCGCCAGCTTCTATGCGGGGAAATCTTCGGTGACCTGGCGTACCGCCGTGCGCTGGCTATTCGCCGTGTTCTATGCCTTCGCCGGCTACAAGCACATCGCCGATCCCGCGCCGTTTTTGACGATCATGCCGCCCTGGGTGCCCGCGCCCGAGGCAACCGTTTTCTGGACGGGTGTCGCCGAAATCTTTGGCGCAATCGGCTTGGCGCAGCCCTGGTCGGACGCGGGCAGGCGCGCTGCGGCGATCGGGCTCGCGCTCTACGCCGTCTGCGTGTTTCCGGCGAACATCAACCATTTCGCGATGGATATGGCTCGCGCCGACGGCGGCTGGGGTCTCGCGTATCACGTCCCCCGGATGATCGCGCAGCCCCTCATCGTGTGGCTCGCGCTATGGGCCGGCGGCGTCACGGACTGGCCGCTCCACCGCCGGCGAAGCAGAATCAGCTGAGGTGCTTCGACACCGCGGCGGTCATCTTGAACATCGAGATCTGATCCTTCCCGATCACCGCGCCGAGCTTGGCGTCGGGATTGATCATGCGCTTGTCCTTGCTGTCCTGCAGACCGTTGGCCTTGATATAGTCCCACACCTTCGAGGTGACCTGAGCACGCGTCATCGGCCCCTTGCCGACCACGTTCTCGAGGTCGCCCGAGAGATTCACGGGTTTTTGCAGTGCATTGTTCTTGCCAGCCATTTTAGGTTCCTTTCCTGGTCTTGGCGTGTTGCTGATCAAACAAGATCGTCATCCCAAGCGTCTTCTCCGGCATCCTCCGGCTGACGCTTGTATTTCCCCGTCAGAACGGCCGTTGCGACGACGTGGTCCTTCATTGCCGCGACCAGCTCTTCACGGCCCGCACCGGGCATCAGCGTGAGCGGCAGATCGAGCGCGAAGAGCTGGAAGACGTAGCGGTGCGCGCCGTCCTCGCGCGGGGGCTCGGGCAGGAGCCACTCGGAATTGCGGTGCGCGTTCTTGCCCACACGCGGGGGCACCTCGCCCTCGAGCAGCTTGGCGCGCTGCGCGGGCAGCCCCCAGACCAGCCAGTGACACGCAGGCGCATCGCCGGATGCATCGGCGTCCTCGACCACCAGCACGAGCTCCATCGCGCCCGGCGGCGGCGCGGTCCATTCGAGCGGCGGGGCGACGGCGTCTTCCTCGTCGGCGGTGAAGCAGGGGTCGAGATCGCCGCCGTCGGCGAACGCGGGGCTGGACAGCACGAACCCACCGCGACCCAGGCCGCGCTCGTCGCCGATCTGCGCTAGCGTCAACCGTCCATCGCCCGGGCCCGAGCCCTTGAGCGCTCCGGCAAGCCAGGAAGGGACGGTATCGGGCATTCTAACTCCTGTCGTTTCAGGCGAGGCAATCTAGGGGCAACCGCCCGGCCTCGCGAGGGCGGCACGAGGCAAATGTGGGGTTTTCCACCGATCAGAGGCCGTTTGTGGCCCGATTTGTCGCCGAAATCAGATATTTTTCCCCGTTTGGAGGCATTTGCCTTGCCCGGCGGACACACGGAGGGCAGTTTCCCTTGGGCAGGTCGCCGGAGTCACGGCGGTCTCACATGGGGTCGGAGGGTTCATCATGGGTATCGGTCGCGCGGCGCTCAGCATCGTTCTGGCGGGCTCGCTCGCCGCTTGCGGAGGCGGTGGGGGGAGGAACAATTCCGGCGGCGGCGGGCCGACCGGCGTTACGCCCACGCCGACGCCCACTTCACCACCGTCTTCGGGCTGCTCGCTTTCGGACCGGCAGGACTTCGTCCGCGCGGCGCTCAACGAATGGTATCTGTTCCCCGATCTGCTCGACACCAGCGTCGACAAGAATAACTTCAACGACGTCCAAAGCTACATCGACGCGCTCGTCGCACCGGCACGCGCACAGTCGAAGGATCGTTTCTTCACCTACATAACCTCCATTCAGGAGGAAACTGCCTTCTTCAATTCGGGTTCGAGCGCGGGCTTCGGAATCCGTCTGGGATACGACACCGGCGCCAACCGCGTGTTCGTGATAGAAGCGTTCGAGGAGGGCCCGGGCTTCCCGCAAGGTCTCGATCGCGGCGTCGAGTTGCTCGCCGTCGGAGCGAACGCTTCTTCGCTCCAGGATATCTCGGCCTTGATGGCCTCGGGCGGACCGCAGGCGGTGATCGACGCGCTCGGCCCCTCCGATCCTGGCGTGCAGCGCGTATTCCGGATTCGCGAGCCGGGAGGCGCCGAACGCCAGATTACCGTGACCAAGGCCGAGTTCGCACTCGACCCCCTCTCCGACCGCTATGGTGCCAAGATCATCGACGATGGCGGCAAGAAGGTCGGCTACGTCAACCTGCGCACCTTTATCGACACCGCCGAGCCGGACTTGCGCGCAGCGTTCGACAGCTTCCGCCAGCAGGGTGTGACCGAAGTCATCGTCGACTTCCGCTACAACGGCGGCGGGCTGGTCCGCATCGCCGAGTTGATGGGCGACTTGATGGGCCGCAACTACGCGGGTCGGGTGTTCAGCTACACCACGCTCCGGCCGTCGAAGGCGAGCGAGAACGAAAGCGATCTGTTCGGCACGCAGGCCCAGGCGATCACCGCGACCAAGATCGCGTTCATCGGCACCGGCGGCACGGCTTCGGCAAGCGAACTCGTGACCAACGCCTTCATTCCCTATCTGAACACCGATATGGCGCTGGTAGGAACCAACACTTTCGGCAAACCGGTGGGGCAGTTCGCTTTCGACAAGAAGGAATGCGACGACCGGCTGCGCGCAGTGACGTTCAAGACCGAAAACGCCGATAGGCAGGGCGAATACTTCACCGGGCTGGCGAGCGTCGTCCCGGTAACCTGCCGCGCGACCGACGACATCTTCACCCAGCTCGGCGATCCGAACGAGGCTTCGGTGGCGCAGGCGCTCGCGTTCCTGCGCGGCGGGGCAAGTGTGTGCAGCCCGATCAGCGGCCGCAGCGCCACGGCGGCGCTGCGCGATCCCACGGGCCGGGCAATCACCTCACGCCGCGAAGTGCTACAGCCGCGCGCTCCCACTCCCGCCCAGCGCGAAGTGCCGGGGCTGTTCTGACGGAGGCCGCCGATGCCGCGCGCGTATACCACCTTCGCTGCGTTCTGGCCGTTCTACCTGCGCGAGCATTCCAAGCCGCGAACGCGTGCGCTACATTATGTCGGGACTTCGCTGGTCGTGGCGATCGCGATGTTCGCGGCGGCCACCGGACGCTGGTGGTGGATGCTCGCGCTGCCGGTGGCGGGTTATTTCTTCGCCTGGATTGCGCATTTCGGCGTCGAGAAAAACCGCCCCGCGACGTTCACTTATCCGCTGTGGAGTCTCGCGGCCGATTTCAGGATGTGGTGGCTGTGGCTGACCGGGCGACTGCGCCCCGAACTCGACAAGGCCGGCGTCAGGGATGTTCCGGACCGCTGAACGGCGTGCGCTCTGTCCAGGCGCAGCCGCTGCGCTGCTCGGCGCCGATCTTCAGCGTCACGGTGAACGGATAGGCCCGGTCGCTCATCCCGTCCGAACATTCGCCCGGCGTCACCGTCATGTCGAACGCCTGCCCCTCGAACATGCCCGACAGGCCGAGCCCGTTGTTGCCTGCGAAGCGTTCGATCGCGATCGTCGTTCCGTTCTGGTTCTCCGGCGTCGAATAGGTCAGCGAACCGCCGCTCACTTCGCCGCCCCAGAACGGTTCGGTGCCGACGAACCTGATCGTCTCGCCCGGTGCGATCGCAGAGAACGCCTCGCCCGGGCTCTCGCGCGTGGTGCCGGCCGGGCCTTCCGGTCCGGGGTGGCATGCGGCGAGAACGAGTAACGGGGCGGCGATGGAAAGGCGGCTGATCATGCGATATAGTCTAGGGTCGAAACTCAATCACGTCGAGGATCGACCTGATTGAGTTCGACCCTGGAACCTGCGGTGTCCGGGGGAACCGCCACTGGATCGGTGGATTGAACCTCAAGACACGACGGAACGAGGAACCCGACCATGAAGATAACCGCTCGCCACGCCATCCTCCCCCTCGCCCTGACGGCGCTCGCGGCCTGCGAATCGCAAGCCGAGCGCGAGGCGGACGCGATCGAGGACCAGGTCGAGCAGCAGGCCGAAGCCAGCGCGGTCGCCGCGGGCGGAGCAATCGCAGCACTCGGGCTGACGGAGGCGCAATTGCTCGAGGCCGACATCGTCGCGGCCGACGGCACCGATCTCGGCGATGTCGAGCAGGTTCGCCGCAACTCTTCGGGTACGGTCGGCGGCCTCCTGATCGAAGTGGAGGACAGCAACCCCGACCGCTACGTCGTGGTGCCGCTCGACGGGCTCACCACCCGGGCGGACGGTGACGACATGGACATTCAGGCGGCCATGACCGCCGCCGAAATCGCCGCGCTGCCCGATGCCAAAGTAACGCCTGTCGGCGCCGCCCCGGCGGCCGAGCCGGTCGCGGCGCAGTAGGCGCGATCAGCCGGCGGCTTCCTGCTCGGCGCGGCGGGCCGCCTTCTCGTGTTCGACTTTGGCGCGCTCTTCCGCCACCGCGCGCGCCTGGTCGGCGAGGGCGCGCCAGGTAGCCTCGGACCGCAAGGCGCGATCGCGCACGTTGTCGAGCACCGCGGTCTGCGCCTCGGCGGCGGATTCGCGCGCCCGCGCATCGTAGAATTCGAACGTCTGGCTCATCGCCTGCTCCTGCAATTCCCGTCCCGCCGGGCGCGTTTCCTGATGGAGCGCGCCCGGCGGAGCCGGATCAGTCGGCAGCCGAAAGGTTGATCGCACTTTCCTTGCCGTTGCGGCCGGTTTCGACTTCGTAGTTGAGGCGCTGGTCCTTATCGAGCGTCTGCATGCCCGCCGCCTGGACAGCGGTGATGTGGACGAAGCTGTCGGGCGAGCCGTCGTCGGGCTGGATGAAGCCGTAGCCCTTGTCGGTGTTGAAGAACTTCACGGTGCCGGTCTTGGCCATGGGTGTTTCCTTTCAAGAAAACCTTGTTGCCCGCCCGCGATATGCGGACGGGATCGTGCGTCGGGTCGTCAGATGAAAGGAAGTCGCCGTCTGGTTTGCGCCGGGGCCCGGACAGGGCAAGCGGCGGTCGTCAAAAGCCGAAGTCCGTCGCAAATTTCGACGTCAGCCGGGCGCATGTAGCACGCCATCCCCCGAACGCCTAATCGTCGCCCCGCCGCCGCGTCCCTTCCTCGCCCTCGGAGAGCGTGCGGACCATGCGGACGGGGCAGCGCCGGGTGCCCAGCGCGGCGTCGGGAATCAGCAGATCGACGTCGAACCCGTCGCAGATCATGCCCGGAACCCGCTGATCGAGCCCGATGCGCCAGGTGAAATCGAGATCGGGGCAGCCGCCGAAGGTCTCGAACAGGTAGGTGTCGCTCGCCCCGACATCGATATAGACCTGCTCGGCCCCGGCGGCGCTGTCGGGCGCTTCCCGGAAGCCGCTGACGAAGCTCGGCGAGAAGCAGCTTCGCCCCTCCGCCTCCGAAGCGCCGAGAGCATTCGCATCGTCCTCCATCGGCGCGCAGGCGGCGAGCGACAGACCGAGTGCGGCGGCCGCGGCGAGGGACTTGCATGTCATGTATGTCTCCTGTGGTTCCAATGGATCGACGGCGCCGTTCGTTCCGCGCCTCAGCCGCGCGCGAGCAGATCGTCGGTCACCTCCATCAGCAGCAGGGGCTCGTCGGCGGCGTCGGCCACCGCGTCGACGAAGGCGCGGCGGGTTTCGGGCTCGTCGTAGGCCATCTTCGCGTCGTAGGCGGCCTGCCAGGTCGCGCGGTCGGGCCATTCGGCCACACCGATGAAGCGTTCCTCCTGCTCGTCCCAGTGCAGGCGCGAGCCGAGCGAGCCGTATTTCTCCGCGATCAGCCCGGTCCCGCGGCGCCAGGCCGCGCGGAACTGCGCCTCCTTGCCCGGATGGACCTTCCACCAGTAGGCTGCGACGAACATCACGGCTCTCCTTGCCCGGCCAACCCGCGCGTGCCGCCGCCGTTCCGGGCGAGACATGGACCGGATGTTACACTGTCCAGGCGATCTTTTGTCGCCTTGTGCGCGAATGTGTCGCCTTGCGGAGTCGGAGCGTCGCCTTGCACAGCGAAAGCGTCGCCTTGCGGGGGCCATCCGTCGCCTTGTCCGGCCGATCCGTCGCCGAGGCGCAGGTGATCGAGCGCGGCGAGCCCCGGCCCGTCCCAGCGCGAGCGCAGCCGCTCGCGGCTCGCCGCGGCACGGGCGCGGATGCCGGCCTTGCGCGCGCCTTCGAACGCGGCGCGAAACTTCGGCCCGTCGAGCCGCGCGCGCAGCTTGTAGGCAGCCTGCCGGCTCATCCCCACGGCGCGCGCCGCATCGGCCACCCGGCCGCTCTGCGCGAGCGCGGCGAGGAAAGCCTGGACCTTGGGGACGGTCCAGCGATAATCGGCATTGGTCCGGCGAGGCCTGCCCGGCGCGCGAGGCGCGGGCGCGGCGGCGGGCGGCGGGATCGACGGGATCGATTCGTGCTGCATCCGGTAGTGTAAGGCACAGCGCGGCCGATGTAGGAAAGCGTTTTCGCCCCTGCGGCGGCCCCGTTTCTTGCCGAGAAAGGATTTCGCGATGGCCGATCCTGTTTCGTTCGACCCGCCGCTGGAAGGCCGCTGCCTGTGCGGGGCGGTGACCGTGCGCCTCAGCCGCGTGAAGCCCGGCGTCGAGGCGTGCCACTGCCACATGTGCCAGCGCTGGGGCGGCGGCCCGTTCTTCTCGCTCCACGGCGTGAAGCGCGAGGATTTCACGCTCGAGGGCGAAGGCGCGGTGCACCGCTACCGCTCCTCGCAATGGGCCGAGCGCGCGAGCTGCGCGGGGTGCGGCAGCAACCTGTGGTATCGCTTCGACGCGGGCGAGCGCTGGTCGTTCGCGGCCGGGCTGTTCGCGCTGCCCGCCGACTGGGCGATCGACGAGCAGATCTTCGTCGACGAGATGCCCGCGTGGGCCGAGCTCGCCGCCGACAGCCCGAAGAAGACCGGCGCCGAGACGATCGCCGAGGCCAAGGCGGCGGGGTTCGAGCTGGGCTGACCGGCGCGCAGGGCGGGCGCGGTTCGCCGGCGGTGAACCCTGCGCTGCCCTATTCGCGATCGTCGGGCGGATCGAGCCGTGTGATCCAGCGCGGCTGGCCGTGTTCGCTGAGTTCGGTGTCGTGCGAAGGGACCATGTCGTCGCCTGTCTCGATCCATCCGCGCCCGTCGCATTTGTCGCAAATGTGCCGCTTGGAGCGCTGGCCAAGCGAGTTGAGGGCACTGGCGGAGAGGTTGGTGGTGATGCTGGTGGATTAGTAGCGCACCGTCACCGCAATCCGCTGTTCCCTTCATGTGGGTCCAAAATGGGGAGTGCGTGGGTAGGATGTAAGGGAACGGCCAAAAAACCCTGGGGCCCAAGGGAAAGTCAAAAGCCGAAACCCACCACTTCCTGCGCTGACATGATGTCCTCGATCGGCTCGCCATAAAGTTCAAAGCGCGGAATGCTGAGAGGCTTCACAAGCTTAGGCGGTCCATTTACCAAAAACTCCTCACGCAGTTCCATTAGGAGCCGACCCAGCACATTTAACCCTTGCAAGGTCCCATCTTCCTGAACCTTCGCTCCCCAGAAATCGGTGCGGCGAACCTTTTTCTCGACGATTTCCGCACCCTCAGTCTCCGCTAGGGCTTTTCCAAACTTGGCAGGGTTTTGACAAAGCTTCGCCCGTAGACACCAGCGCATAACTGGCACTCTTACCTCATGCCAATCAGGCCTCGTTTCTTCCGCGAACGGCTTCCCACGCATTTTGGCTGTCATCGGACTAATCTGAGAGATTATAAGCTTTTGAATTTTCGGTAAATGTGGAAATCTACAGGCTTGGTAGAGGGCCTCTGAAGTCCGAATGCGTGTACCATTTACAGTGATGGGGAAGCCTGCAGCCATATTGGACAGGCCACCAAACCGCTCACGAGTCTTCCAAAAGATAGCAACATCTTCGGGATGGTAAGTGCGAGGCTGAATCGATTTCAGCCCCATGGTCTTGTACCTCTTTTGAAAAGTCGAGCTGTCGCCGCCTGTCGATTAGTCGTCCGAGGGAAGAGTGGATACCACGGATCGCCGGCCCAAAGGGCAAGCGGAGCGTTGTTTGGGCAATTGCGAAAGGTAACAAACATCGACCCAAAGCCTAACGTCTCAAGTGACATATGTCCGAGCGGTCGTTGACTATCCCCCAAGTAGGGAGAGTCCGCCCTTATTCTCACTCCAGCTTTTAAGAACTCGCTCTCAAGAAGTTGCCTAGCATTATCTGATGAGAAAATTTTAGTCTTCCCGATTCCACCGCTATTCCGCAAATGTGGCTTGTAGCGCATGTTCTCTACATAAGCTTCGACCAATGCATCTTGCGGCAAAGCTGTCGGGCGCAAAACGTCGCAATTATCGGACTCCGACTTTCGATCTTCCAATTCGAGCATTCGCCACCAAGTGATCTTGATTGACTTACCAGCAACCCGTATCGCTTTCTTAAGTTGGTCTCGAGCGTAATACGTGCCAGCATGAAGAACGAACACGATTACATGTAGCCGAGCCTCCGCCGGCGCATCCTTTATCCAAGCCTCAAGGTCACGCCGGATTCGATTTCCCGTAAACATCCCATCATCTAAATAAACGAAAACAGACTGACCTTTACCAGTGTCGCATCGCCCGACTCCGATCTCAGCCTGCAGCGTTTCATCAAGCAACTCCAAAACCTCAGACTGGCTGTTACCGGCCAACTGAATGTCTAAGGGATTGGCATCACGCCAAAATACGCTAGGGCTTCCTCCGGTAAGTTTATTCGACTTGACGACATCGCGGAGGAAGCTGAGCGCTTTGGCACGAGACAAATACGTTGTCCCGAAAACATGGTGTAGCTCGGCCAAGATCGGTACGCGCACGTGTTCGTCGAACTGACCTACCCACCGCATAACGTGGGCCGCATCCGGCCTCGCGATAGAGCCTTCACGGTAATCAGCGATTAGTTGGGCCAGCGCGTCGGCTTGGTTATCAATGTCAGCCATAATGGGAACATATAGAGAACATCTGTTGCCAAATCAACTCTAAGAAGTGCTCGGACTATCTACATAGAGATCACCACCTGCCCGGTAAACCTCACTCATCCGCTCCATTCCAGCCTCGGCCCCCTCCACCGGCGCGGTCGCCGCGAGATAGCTCTCCGAGTTCTGCTTCGCCGCAAAATCGCGCACTTCCTGGGTGATCTTCATCGAGCAGAACTTGGGGCCGCACATCGAGCAGAAGTGGGCGGTCTTGGCGCCTTCCGCCGGTAGCGTCTGGTCGTGGTATTGCTCGGCGGTGTCGGGGTCGAGGCTGAGGTTGAACTGATCGCGCCAGCGGAATTCGAAGCGGGCCTTGCTCAGCGCGTCGTCGCGGACTTTGGCGGCCGGGTGGCCCTTCGCCAAATCCGCGGCGTGGGCGGCGAGCTTGTAGGTTACCACGCCCACCTTCACGTCGTCGCGGTCGGGCAGGCCGAGGTGTTCCTTGGGGGTGACGTAGCAGAGCATCGCGGTGCCGTACCAGCCGATCTGCGCCGCGCCGATGCCGCTGGTGATGTGGTCGTAGCCGGGCGCGATGTCGGTGACGAGCGGGCCGAGGGTGTAGAACGGCGCCTCGCCGCAGGCCTCGAGCTGCTTGTCCATGTTCTCCTTGATCTTGTGCATCGGCACGTGGCCGGGGCCTTCGATCATCACCTGCACGTCCTGCGCCCAGGCGCGCTTGGTGAGCTCGCCCAGCGTGTAGAGCTCGGCGAACTGCGCCTCGTCGTTGGCGTCGGCGATGCTGCCGGGGCGCAGGCCGTCGCCCAGCGAATAGGCGATGTCGTACGCCTTCATGATCTCGGTGATCTCGTCGAAGCGCTCGTAGAGGAACGATTCCTTGTGGTGCGCGAGGCACCATTTCGCCATGATCGACCCGCCGCGGCTGACGATGCCGGTGACGCGCTTCGCGGTCATCGGCACGTAGGGCAGGCGCACGCCGGCGTGGATGGTGAAGTAGTCGACGCCCTGTTCGGCCTGCTCGATCAGCGTGTCGCGGAAGATTTCCCAGGTGAGGTCCTCGGCGATGCCGCCGACCTTTTCCAGCGCCTGATAGATCGGCACGGTGCCGATGGGGACGGGGCTGTTGCGGATGATCCATTCGCGGGTGTCGTGGATGTTGCGCCCCGTGCTGAGGTCCATCACCGTGTCCGCGCCCCAGCGGATCGACCAGACCATCTTGTCGACTTCGCTCGCGACGTCGCTGGCGACCGCGGAGTTGCCGATATTGGCGTTGATCTTGACCAGGAAGTTGCGGCCGATCGCCATCGGCTCGGCTTCGGGGTGGTTGACGTTCGAGGGGATGATCGCGCGGCCGCGGGCCACCTCGTCGCGGACGAATTCGGGCGTGACGTATTCGGGGATTTCGGCGCCCCACGAATTGCCGTCGAGCTCGCGGGCGATCTTCTCGCGGCCGAGGTTCTCGCGCTCGGCGACGTATTCCATCTCCGGGGTGATGATCCCGCGCCGTGCGTAGTGCATCTGGCTGAGGTTCGCGCCGGGCTTCGCGCGCAGCACGGTCTTGGCGACGTTGGGGAAGGCGGGCACACCGCCGCTGCGGTCGGGGCCGAGTTGGCCGTTGTCTTCGGGTCGCACTTCGCGTGCGGCGTATTCCTCGACGTCGCCGCGTTCGAGCTGCCACTGGCGGCGCAGTTGCGGCAGGCCCTTGCGGATATCGATCCGCGCCTCGGGGTCGGTGTAGGGGCCGCTGGTGTCGTAGACCCGCACCGGCGCCTCGCCGCCCTCGAGCGAAATCTCGCGCATGGCCACGCCGCGTCCGCCGACGTGGATCTTTGTCGAGCCCCTGATGGGCCCGGTGGTGACGCCGATGTCGAAGGTGGAATTTACGTCGGCCATGCGCTCGCTCTCCGTTGGAATCGGAGCGAGGCCACGGTTTCCTGTCGCGAAAGCCGCTTCCCTCCCTCCGCCGGTATTACCCGGATCAGGTTCGACGGGTCGCGGGCTATTCCGCTCTCAACCTGCGTTTGCGCGACAGGCTCCCCGGGGATGGCGCACTTGTAGAGCGCCGGGACCATGCTGTCCACGCCGAGGGTGAGCGGATGCCCGGCACGCGCCGTTATCCAACATTGGATATCGGATAACAGTTTCATAAATCCGCAATTAGCTTTTCCGGCGGACTAATGTTACGATAGACGATAACCTTGATTAGTCTAAATATATAATCGCTCGTGATGAATCCTGTATAAGTGAAATTTCGTAATACGCGCTTCAGGAAATTCGATCAGTTTTCTTTCATTCATTTATTCCTGGCACATCAGGGAAAAGGAATGGAACGATGAAGCATCAAATCCTTCTTACCACCACCGCGGCAGCCGCGATCATCGCGATCGGTATGGGGCCCGCGCCCCAGGCCCAAGCACAAGCCTGCCTGCTCGACCTCGACACCGATGGACTGCTCAGCCTGCTGCTCGACGGCGTGGGCGGCGCGACCGTTGGCGACGCCGATCTGAGCGTCGCTTGCGGCACCGACGCGAGCGCTACCGGAGAGAACGCAACTGCGGTCGGGCCCGAGGCCGACGCCAGCGGCGACAATGCGACGGCGGTCGGCTTCAGTTCCGAAGCGAGCGGCGAAAACTCGACCGCCACCGGCGCCAACTCGACTGCCAGCGGAACCAATGCCTCGGCCTACGGCGCCTCCTCGAGTGCCACCGGCGCCGATTCGACCGCGCTGGGCACCCAGAGCAGCGCCGCAGGCACCGGTTCGACCGCAGTCGGCTATCAGGCGAGCGCCACGATGACCGATTCGACCGCGCTCGGCCGCGGCGCGGTGTCGAGCGCCCCCAACTCGGTCGCGCTCGGTGCGGGCTCGATCGCCGATCAGGCGAACACCGTTTCGGTCGGCGCGCCGGGCAGTGAGCGGCGGATCGTCAACCTCGCCAACGGGATCGACGCGACCGACGCGGTAACGGTGCAACAGCTCGAAGCGGAAACGCGCTATTTCGACGTCAATGCCACCGGCGCGTTCGCTTCGGCGACCGGCGCCCGTGCTGTCGCGCTGGGCGAAGCGTCGCTCTCGCAAGGCACGGATTCGGTGGCGATCGGCACCAACAGCCTTGCTGCGGCCCCCAACGCCAACGCGATCGGCGAAGGTGCCCGGGCGACGGCAATCGGTGCGACGGCATTGTCGGCTCGCAGCAACGCCGGCGCAGTCAACGCCACTGCGATCGGCAACGGCGCCATCGCGCTCGGATACGACGGAACGGCGGTCGGCACCGCTGCCAACGCGAACGGCGAGATCGCGACCGCAATCGGCCGCAGCGCCAGCGCGACAGGCGTCCGCTCGGTCGCGATCGGGGGCCTGGCACGGGCGGACCAGGCCGGGGCGATCGCGATCGGCGCCGACGGCGGCGACGACGGATTCGAAGGCGCGATCGCATCGGGGATGCAATCGCTGGCCGTGGGCAACGATGCGCGGACGAGCGGCGCCTTCGCATCGGCGCTGGGCCCTTCGAGTTGGGCCGGCGGCTTGAGAAGCCTCGCGCTCGGCCCGTTCGCCAACGCAGCGTTCCAGAATTCGGTCGCGATCGGCTATCTGGCCAGCGCCACGCGCGCGAACCAGATCATGTTCGGCGCGCCGTCCTATACCTACACCATGCCGGGCCTGCCGACGGCGAACTCGAACGCGCTGCAATCGGGCGAGCTGTTCTACGTCACGGTCGATAACAACGGGAACCTCGGCTACGTCACCGCGCCGATCGGTGCGGCGGCCGGGGCCAGCGCCGGTGCGGTCGGTATCTCGCAGACCAGCGGAGACGCTACCGCGGCCTTCGCCTCGGGCGAACCGACCCTGGCAGCCCCGCAGGCCGAGGTCGCCATGCGCGACGAGACGCAGGCCGTGGCCGAACCGCCCAGCGAGCGCAGCTTCGACGCAGGCACCGCGCGCCGGACAGGCTCCGGCGACGGCGCCAGCATCGCCGCGCTCGCCGCGCCGCCGATCGCGGCGGTGACCGATGCGCAGTTCAGCGCACTGAGCGGCCGGGTTTCGACGCTCGAGACGCGAATGGACCGCTTCGACCTGCGGCTCGAAGGGATGGAAGGCGGTATCGCCGCCGCGATGGCCCTCGGCAGCGCGATGGTGGTCCCCGATTCCAACTTTTCGGTCTCGTTCAACGCCGCGACCTACGGCGGCGAGCAGGGCTTTGCCGGAACGCTGACCGGACGGTTGGCCGAGAGCGTCTATCTCTCGGCCGGCGTGGCCGGCAACACCGGCGACGACCGCGTCGGTGCGCAGGTCGGGGTGGCGTTCGGCTTCTAGTCTCACCCCCGCCCCCCGCGGAAGGCCCGTCGCTCGCATCGCCGAGCGGCGGGTCTTCTTCGCCGTTCCGGCGATCGGTCGGGATCGGGGCGTTCGCTTTCCGGAGCGCGGCGACGGTAGCCGCTATTTCCGCGCGACCTCGATCACAGCGACGGTGAGGCGCGAAATGCACACCAGCTTGGCCGTTTCATCCTCGATCCGGATCGACCAGATCTGCGTGGTGCGCCCGATGTTCTCGGCCCGGGCCGTGCCGTAAACCCAGCCGTCGCGCACCGGGCGAACGTGGTTGGCGTTGATCTCCATGCCGACCGCAGCGAAGCGCTCGGGGTCGATCGTGTGGGCGGCCGCGACCGAGCCGACCGTTTCCGCCAGCGCGACCGAGGCGCCGCCGTGGAGCCGGCCGAACGGCTGGTGCGTGCGATGATCGACCGGCATGCGCGCGCGCAGGAAATCGGCGCCCGCCTCGACGAACTCGATCCCGATGTGCGCGGGCATGCCCTTGTCCCCGAAGCGGGTCAGCGCGGCGGGATCGGGCATCTCCCCGCCGTGCCAGATCGGCGTGTCGCTCATCGCGTGGCTGGACCGCCGGCGGCGATCCAGTCGTCGATCTTGCGCTCGAGCACCGGCAGCGGCAGCGCGCCGGTGCCGAGCACTTGCGCGTGGAACGCCTTGATGTCGAAATCTTCGCCGAGCGCGGTTTCGGACCGTTCGCGCAATTCCTGGATCTTGAGCGCGCCGGTCTTGTAGGCGAGCGCCTGGCTGGGGATCGCGATGTAGCGTTCGACCTCGGCCACCACTTCGGTGCGGGTCATGCCCGAATTCTCGAGCATGAAGTCGATCGCCTGGTCGCGGGTCCAGCCCTTGGCATGGATGCCGGTGTCGACCACCAGCCGCATCGCGCGCAACTGCTCGTCCTGCAGGGTACCGTAGCGGTTCCAGGGATCCTCGTAGAACCCCATCGGGTAGCCGAGCGTTTCCGCGTAGAGCGCCCAGCCTTCGACATAGGCGGTGTTGCCGCCGAAACGCATGAACGCGGGCAGCGCCTCGTTCTCCTGCGCCAGGCTGATCTGGAAGTGGTGCCCCGGCGCACCTTCGTGGAGGTAGAGCGTGACATTACCCGTGGTCAGCCGGCTCGGCAGATCGTACGCGTTGAAATAGAATACGCCCGGGCGCGTTCCGTCGGGCGAGCCCGACATGTACGAGCCGCCCGCCTCGAACTTTTCGCGGAACGGTTCGTAAGGCTTGATCTCCAGCGGGGTCTTGGGAACGAGCGAGAAATAGTCGCCGATCTTCGCATCGACCTGCTTGCCGATGTCGTAGTAGCTCTGGGTGAGCGCCTCGCGGCTCTCGGGCTTGAACTGCGGATCGGTGCGCACGTAGTCGAAGAATTCGTTGAGCGTGCCCTCGAAGCCGACCTCGGCCTTGATTTCCTCCAGCCCCTGCTTGATCCGCGCCACTTCGGCGAGGCCGGTCCGGTGCAGCTCCTCGGCGGTCAGCGGCAGCGTGGTCGTGCTCTCGATCATGTACTGGTAGAGCTCGGCACCACCCTTCATCTGGCTCAGACCCACGCTTTCGCGCGCTTCGGGCAGATATTCGTCGCGCAAGTAGTCGCGCAGGCGCGCGTGCGCGCCATCGATCGCCTCGACCGAGGTGCGGTATTCGGCGGTCAGCCGGGTCTTGTCGGCTTCGGAGAAATCGTCCGGGAACATCTCGACCGGGCCCCACAACGGCGAATCCTCCAGCGGCAGCGCAAGCTGGGTGTCGAGCTGCTCGATCACGTTGCCGATGGTCAGCCTGGTCTCGTAGACCCCGGCGGCCTGCCCTTCGCGGAACTTGGCGATCGATCGGTCGATCAGTTCGACGTATTCGGCGTGGCGCTTGAGGTTGTTCTCATAGTCCGCAAGCGTCTTGAACGGGGCCGCGCCTTCGCCGCTGGCGAAGGTCGGGTAGAAGGTGTGGAAGCCAGCGAAGTGGTTGATCGGGCGCACTTCGGTGAGCGCCAGGATTTCGGGCGAGAAGCCCTTCAGCGTTTCCCGCTGATTGTACTCGAACACGTCGTAGGCGATCTTGTCGGTCGCATTGAGCTTCGCGCGGTCGATTTGCGCCAGTTCGGCAAGCGCGAGCTGCGCGTTGGCGACGCTCTGCGCGTTGTATTCGTCGGTCAGGTAATTGCCGAGCCGGTCGGCATAGCGCATGTCGCCGCGGAACAGCGCGCCGAGCGGATTGAGCTCGAGATCGCGCTCGTCGGCTGCGGCGAACAGCGCGAAGAGCCTGTCGTGCTCTGACTGGGCCACGGACCCGGCGGGCGCAACCGCTGGCGGGGCGTTCGTGCTCGCCACTTCGGCGCCGCCCTCGGCGGTGGTGCAGGCTGCAAGCGAAAGCGCGGTGGTCGCGGCGAGCGCGAAGCGAAGCATGATCATAGTGGATATCCCCTGGAAACTGCGATGGACGAACCTAGAGCGGCTGCCGCAGCCGCGCGGCACGCCATCGACGAGCGGGCAGGCGCAGTCGATGGACGGCAGCCCCGATTCATTCGATCACCCGCCCCCGGACCATGACCCAGTCGACCTCTTCCAGCACGGTCGCGTCTTCCAGCGGATTGCCGTCGAAGGCGATGATGTCGGCCGAATAGCCCGGGGCGAGACGGCCGATTTCGCTTTCCATCTCGAGCACTTCGGCGGCCACGGTGGTCGCCGCGGCGAAGGCCTCCCGGCTCGACATGCCCTGCCCCATCATCAGCCCGAACTCGCCGGCGTTGCGGCCATGTTCGAACACGCCGGCATCGGTGCCGAAGGCGATCTTCACACCGGCATCGTGCGCCTTGCCCATGAAGACCTTGGCGACTTCGGCGACCGCGCGCACTTTGGCTTCGACAACGGGCGTATAAGTGCCGGTGCCCAGCCGCTCGGAAATTCCCTGAAACGCCATCAGGGTGGGCACCAGCACCGTGCCATTCTCCTTCATCGCCGCGATCGCGCTCTCGTCGAGATAAGTGCCGTGCTCGATCGTCGCGATTCCCGCTTCGCTCGCCGCCTCGACCCCGCGCGCGCCGTGGGCATGCGCCATGACCTTGAGCCCGAGCGACTGCGCGGTGTCGGCGATCGACTGCATCTCCGCGCTGGTGAAGTGCGCCCCGAGCCCGCGGCCCTGCTGGCTCAGCACGCCGCCGGTGGCGGTGATCTTGATCCAGTCGGCCCCGTTCTGGCTCGCGCGGCGGACTTTTTCCGCGCATTCCACCGCGCCGGTGCACGAATAGCCCGAGGCGAGGATCTGGTTGATCTCCGGCCGGAAACCGGAGACGTCGCCGTGGCCGCCGACGATCGCCAGCGCCGGTCCGGCGGCGACGATGCGCGGGCCGGGGATAAGCCCTTCGGCGGTGCCGCGGCGGAGCGAGAAGCCGGTGTGCTGCGCGCTGCCCGCCTCGCGCACGGTGGTGAACCCGGCGAGCGCGGTGATCCGCGCGTTCTTCGCGCCGACGACGACGCCCCATTCGTCGGGCTCGACCGCTTCCTTCCAGAAATCGCCGCCCGGATCGCCCGTCAGATGGACGTGGAGGTCGATCAGACCCGGGGCCACGGTCTTGCCCGAGAGGTCGACCACTTCCACGCCGGCGGGCGCGGCCTGGATGCCGTCGGCGATCGAGACGATGCGGCCATCGGTGACGGTGATCGTGGCAGGCCCGCTCGCCTCGCCCGCCGCGTCGGCGACCACGGAGCCAGCGTGAATTACGACGGTTTCGGCAAGGGCGGGGGCAGCGGCGAACGCCGTCGCAAGCGCGAGCATGGCTTTCAGTTTCATATGGGGACCTCTCCTTCGTTTGGAGGTCATGCCGCCCTCAGCGTCCCGGCGCAAGAGGGCCACGGCCTGTCGTTTGCCCGTGCGGCGCAAATCTGTATGACCGGGCAACTGGTTTCATTCGAGAGGATTTTCACCGCATGACCCGCACCCTGCTTTCCGCCGCGACGCTGCTCGCCTCGGTTTCGATCGCCGCCACTGCAACCGCGCGGCCGATGACGCCCGAGGATGTCGCGACGATGGAAAGCCTGGGCGAGCTGGCGGTGGCGCCGGACGGCAATCGGGTCGCTTTCACCACCGCGAGCCTGCCCGACGTGACTGCGGGCGAGGAAAACGGCACGACCGAGCAGCAGCTCAAGCTCGCCTACGGCCCCGACAGCGCGCGCGCGTTCCTGCCCCCCGGCATCGACGTTTCGACGGTGCGCTTCTCGCCCGACGGGCGCACGATCAGCTTCCTCTACGCCGCCGAGGACGAGGACACCGCGGTCTGGGGCATTCCGGTCGACGGCGGCGGCCACCGCAAGCTCGCTGAAGTGGCCGAGGCGGACGTGCGCAACTATGCCTGGTCGCCCGATGGCGGCACGCTCTACCTGATCGCCGGGGCCGCGCCTGACGAAGCGCTCGACAAGCGCAAGGAGGCGGGCTTCAACGCGGTGGTTTACGAGGAGGAGCTGAAGCTCAATCGCCTGTTCGCCGCGCGTGTCGGACAAGCCGTCGATGCGGAACCGCGAAGGATCGACGTTCCCGGCCATGTGACCGCGATACAGGTCGTGCCCGGAGGCGAGAGGGCGATCGTCGAAAGCGCGCCCTCGCCGCTGGTCGACGACAGCTATACCTCCAAGCGGGTGCACGTGATCGACCTCGCGAGCGGCCGCGTGCTCGAAGTCGTCGAGACGCCGGGCAAGCTCGGCGACGTCGAAATCTCGCCCGACGGCAGCCGGATTTCGCTGATCGCCGGGGTCGATGCCAACGATCCCGCGCCGACGACGCTGCACTTCGCCGACCTTGCGACCGGCGAATTCCGCGCGCTCAACGCCGGCGCGCCGGAAGCGGCGAGCGACGCCGAGTTCCTGCCCGACGGCCGGCTCGCAGCGATCGTCGACGTGGGCGTCGAGAGCGTGCTGCGCATCTATTCGGCCGATGGCGCGGTGCTCGAGGAATACGATCCCGGCGCGCTGATCCTCAGCGATCTCGAGGTCGGCGGCGAGACGATCGCGGTCGAGGCGCATTCGCCTGCGCACCCGCCCGAGCTGTTCGTGGTGACCGACGGGCAGTTCACCCGCTGGACCCGGCACAATCCCTGGCTCGCCGAGATCGACACGGGCGAGCAGCGGCCGTTCACCTACACCGCGCGCGACGGGCAGGCGATCGAAGGCGTGCTGATCGAGCCGGTCGGCGGCGTACCGCGCGGCGGCGCCCCGACGATCTTCGATGTCCACGGAGGCCCCGAAGCGCACGAATCGAACGGCTGGCAGACCTACTACAGCTCGCCCGGCCAGGTCGCGGCGGGCCAGGGCTACGCGGTGTTCGTCCCGAACTACCGCGGCTCGACCGGCTACGGCACGGCGTTCTCGAAGCAGCACCAGGGCGACTACGCGGACAAGGAATTCGACGATCTGGTCGACGGCAAGCGCGCGCTGGTCGAGGCGGGAATCACCGACCCCGACCGCGTCGGGATCACCGGCGGCTCCTACGGCGGCTTCGCGACTGCGTGGGCTTCGACCTATTACTCGCAGGAATTCGCGGCGGGGGTGATGTTCGTCGGCATCTCGAACAACATCAGCAAGTTCGGCACGACCGACATCCCCAACGAGATGTACCTCGTGCACGAGCGCAAGTGGCCGTGGGAGGAATGGGATCACCTGCTCGAGCGCAGCCCGATCTATCACGTCGACAAGGCCGAAACCCCGCTGCTGATCGTGCACGGCGAAGAGGACACCCGCGTCTCGCCCACCCAGAGTTACGAGCTCTATCGCCACATCACGGTGCGCAAGCCCGAGACGCCGGTGCGGCTGGTGCTCTATCCCGGCGAAGGCCATGGCAACCAGAAAGCCGCCGCGCGCTACGACTACAACGTCCGGATGATGCGCTGGTTCGACACCTACCTGAAGTCCGGCGACCGCGACGCCCCGCTGCCCCCGCCGCGGCCCGAACTGGAGATCGAACCCACGGTGGACTGAGTTTCCAAGGGGCGCGGCGCGTTTCGCGCCCCTTGGCCACAGCTCAGAACGTGTAGCCGATCCCCAGCGCGGTGAACCACTGGTCGGCGTCACCTCGGATGCTGGTGTAAGGCGAATCCTTCGCGTCGTTAAGCATGTGCGAGTAACCGCCGAGGCCGACCAGCGCGAAGCCGCCGTTGGTGATGTCGCCGTCGAGGTCTACCGCCAGCAGCAACGTCGCGCCCGCCTTGGTGAAGCCGCCGTCGGCGTCGTAGACGGGCAGGCCGCTTGCCGCGTTCTGCGCCGGGCTCACCGAATAATAGTAATCCGCGTAGTCGCCATCCGCATGCTCGGCGCTGAGGGTGAGCGCGGCAGCCATCCCGCGGCTGAGCGGAGTAAAGTACGAAACGCTCGGATCGACCACCATGCCTTCGTGCGCGCCGGCGACGTCCCACCGCGCGTCGACGGTGAACGAGAGGCTGTCGTAGGGATTGAGCAGACCGGGAATGCTGACGCCCGCGGTGGGCCCGATCTCGAACGCGCGGTCGAGCTCGCCTGCGGCGGCGACCACCGGATCCTCGATCTGATCGGCGCGGTTCGAGCGCAGCCGCGCAGCCACGCCGAAATCGAATCCGACACCTTCCTCGGGATCTTTCACGAAATCCAGTGCGATGCCCGCAGGACGCGGATTGATCCCGATCGGGCCGATCTGGCCCTGGATCAGCGGCGCGGGAAAGAACACGTAATCGTCCGACCCGTCGTAACTCGGGCCGTAGCCGACCCCTGCGCCGAGGCTGACCCAGTCACCGTCGTAAACCGAAGGCGGCGTCTCCACCTCGTCGGCCGGGCCGGCGACAGTGGTATCCTCCTGCGCGACCGCAGGCGAGGCGACCGCGAAGAGCGCGGCGCCGGCGACCAGAAGTGCTTTTCTCATGTCTCGTGCAAATCCCTGTTATTTCGTGGCTTCAAACGCCTGGCGGAGCGGCGCGTTCCGGGGCCACCTACCCCATTCCCTGCCACTGGCGCACCGCTTCGAGCGGCCAGAACAGCATCAGGACATTGAGCGCCAGATTGTCGCGGATCGCCCAAGCGGTGAACGCCTCGAAGAACAGCGCTAGCCCCAAGCTCGCCTGCCACGGAATGCGCGCGGCGACGAGGAAACCGGCGATCATCCAGCCGATGTCGGCGAGCGAGTTGGCCATGGAGTCGCCTGCATAGCCCCAGCTTATCGTCACCTCGCGATAGCGGTCGATTATCATGGGCGTGTTCTCGACGATCTCCCACGCGGCCTCGACCACGACCGCAATCGGCAGCGCCCAGCGCGCGGGGGCGCCACCGAACAGGCGCCACTTGTCCCACAGCAGCCAGGCGAGGAAGAACATGATCAGCCCGTGGGTGAAGTGGCTCGGGCTGTACCAGTCGGTCAGGTGCTGGCTGTTCTCGCTCGACTGCACCACGCCGTGCCACAGCTTGACCGTGCCGCAGGCGCAGATCGGCGGACGGTCCATCGCGAACAGGATCGCCGCGCTGGCGAGGAACACGACGAGCGTGGCGACGATCGCCTTGCGGTGCGGCAGGAGCGAGAGTTGCATCGCCGCCCTTGTGCCACAGCGGCTGCAGCGCACAAGCCGATTGCTGCCGTGCGAAGCGCGTTGTAATCTCTTGCAATGCCGATACGTTCGCTGGCCGCCGCGGCCGCCCTCGCCCTTGTCGCCGCCACCCCGCTGCTGGCGCAGGATGCCCCGCCCGCCGCCGAACAGGCCGATGCGCAGCTCGCGCTCGCGACCGTGCTGACCAGCGAAGATTATGTCGCCGAGATGTTTCACCGGTCTATGACGGTCGGCTTCGACGGCGCGCTGCGCGCCGATCCCGAAATGGCCCAGATCGAAGCGGTCTGCCCCGGCCTGATTGCGGCCATGACCGCGGCGGTGGAACCGGTCATGTGGCCCTCGCACCAGCGCAATTACGCCGCTTACCGAACCGAGCTGCACGCCCTGTTCGAAAGCGAATTGAGCGACGAGCATGCGCGCGGCGCAGCGGACTTCTTCGCTTCGCCCCTCGGCCGGCGGTTCATGACCGCGCTGTCGAGCGAGATGACCGTCGATGCAATGCTGGGCGAGATAACGATGGGCGAGGCCGCGCATGTTTCGTCCGAAGCAATGGCCGCCGACACGCGCGAATCCGTCAGCCGCGGGATGATGGCGCTCGAACCGGCCGACCGGCTCGAAATCTCGACTATCCTCTCGACCAACGGCTGGGCAACCGAATTCGCGCGCATCGAACCGCAGGTCGCCGCGCTCCAGCTCGACATGGCCAACGCCGATTTCAGCGCCGATGAAAGCGCCGCGATGGACGCGGCGATCGACGGCGTCCTCGAGGAGCAGTTCGCCACCTGCTTCCCAGAAAACGAGTAATCGCTCGCGAGCGATTGCCCGCGCCGGCGTTAGAGCCTACCGCTCGCGGCCATGAGCGGGCGCAGGGTTGATATCGCGATCGTTGGCGGCGGGCTCGCGGGAGGGCTGATCGCGCTGGCGCTGCACCGCCGTGACCCGGCCCTGCCGATCGCGCTGATCGAACAGGGCGCGACGCTGGGAGGCAACCACCGCTGGAGCTGGTTCGCGAGCGATCTCCACGCCGAGGGCGCGGCGCTGCTGAGCCGCTTCCGCACGACCGCGTGGGACGGTTACGAGGTGCGCTTCCCCGCCTATCGCCGCACGCTGGGCACGCGCTACAGCTCGCTCGCTTCGGCCGAGTTCGACGCCGGGCTGCGGCGCGAACTGCCCGCCCAGGCAATCCTGACCGGGCGCACGGTCGAAGCGCTCGATGCGGGGGGCGTTGCGCTCGCCGGCGGGGAGCGGATCGCGGCACGCGCGGTGATCGACTGCCGCGGTTTCGCGGCGAGCGCGGCGCTGCGCGGCGGGTGGCAGGTTTTCATGGGCCGGCATCTGCGCACTGCGCGCCCGCACGGTGTCGCGCGCCCGGTGATCATGGATGCTACCGTCGAGCAGCTCGGCGGCTACCGCTTCGTCTATGTGCTTCCGCTGGGCGCGGACGAGCTGTTTATCGAGGATACCTATTATCAGGACGAGCCAATGCTCGACCGCGGCGCTCTGTCCGCACGGATCGACCGCTATTGCCGCCAGCACGGGTTCGAGGGCGAGATCCTCGGCGGCGAGACCGGCGTGCTGCCCGTGATCACCGGTGGCGATTTCGGCGGCTGGCAGCGCGAACATACCATAGAAGGTGTGGCCCGCGCGGGCGCGCGCGGCGGGTTTCTCCACCCGCTAACCAGCTACACCCTGCCCTTCGTGGTCGAGACTGCGCTCGCTGTGGCGGCCGAGGCGGAGTTGCCGGGCGATCAGCTCGCGGCCCTGCTCGCCGCGCGCGGCCACCGCTTGTGGCGACATACGAGGTTCTACCGCATGCTCGGCGCGATGCTGTTCGGCGCGGCCGGCCCGGCCGAGCGCTACCGCGTGTTCGAACGCTTCTACGGCCTCGACCAGCGGCTGATCGAACGGTTCTACGCCGCGCGCTCGACGCTGGCCGACAAGGCGCGCGTGCTCACCGGCAGACCCCCGATTCCGGTCGGCCGTGCGATGGCTGCGCTTGCGCGCGCGGGTGCGCCGTTGCAGGGTCCGCGGCAATGAGCGAAACGGGAAACCAGACGTCCTTCCTTCGCGAAGGACCTGCCGCCGCGAAGGAGCCAGCGGCCGCGCCAGGCGAAGCACGCCGGGCCTGCGTGATCGGTTCCGGCTTCGGCGGCCTCGCGCTCGCGATCCGGCTGCAATCGGCGGGCATCGCGACGACCGTGATCGAGGGCCGCGACAAGCCCGGCGGGCGCGCCTATTTCTGGGAGCGTGAGGGGTTCACTTTCGACGCCGGGCCGACTGTTATCACCGATCCGGGCTGCCTGCGCGAGCTCTGGGCGCTCTCGGGCCACGACATCGCCGACGACGTCGAACTGATGAAGGTCTCCCCCTTCTACCGCCTCAACTGGCCCGACGGGACGACGTTCGACTATTCGAACGACGAGGCGAACCTCAACGCCGCGATCGCCCGGATCAACCCGGCGGACGTCGCCGGATACCAGGAATTCCTCGCCTATTCCGAAGGGGTCTATCGCGACGGCTACCTGCGGCTCGGCAGCGTGCCGTTCCTCGACTTCAAGTCGATGATCAAGGCCGCGCCCGCGCTGATGCAGCACCAGGCCTGGCGCTCGGTCTATTCGATGGTCTCGAAATATATCGAGGACGAGCGGCTGCGCGAGGCGTTCAGCTTCCACACGCTGCTGGTCGGCGGCAATCCGATGACGACGAGCGCGATCTACGCGCTGATCCACAAGCTGGAGAAAGACGGCGGCGTGTGGTGGGCGCGCGGCGGCACCAACCGGCTGGTCGCGGGGATGGTGCGCCATTTCGAGCGGCTCGGCGGCACCGTGAGGCTGGGCGACCCGGCGGTGCGCGTGCACACCGTGGGCAACCGCGCGACCGAGGTCGAGTGCGCGAGCGGCTGGCGGGCAAGCGTCGATGCCGTCGCGAGCAATGCCGACATCATGCACTCCTACCGCGATCTCCTCGCCGGGACCAAGCGCGGGGAAGGATATGCCCGGTCGCTCGCGCGCAAGCGCTTCTCGCCCAGCCTGTTCGTGGTCCACTTCGGGCTCGAGGGCGCGTGGCCGGGCATCCCACACCACATGGTGCTGTTCGGGCCGCGCTACCGCGGGCTGCTGGCCGATATCTACGAGAACGGGGTGCTGCCGGCCGATTTCTCGATCTATCTCCACCATCCGACGGTGACCGACCCGAGCATGGCGCCTCCGGGGCAATCGACCTTCTACGCGCTGGTGCCGGTGGCGCATCTCGGCAAGCTGGCGGTCGACTGGGAGCAGCTCGGCCCGATGCTCGAGCAGCGCGTGCTCGACGAGGTCGGGCGGCGGCTGATCCCCGACATCCACGACCGGATCGTGACCAAGTTCCACTACACCCCGCGCGACTTCGCCCTCGACTTGAACGCGCACCTCGGCAGCGCCTTCAGCCTCGAGCCGATCCTGACCCAGAGCGCCTGGTTCCGCGGCCACAACCGCGACGACGAGATCGCCAATTTCTACCTCGTCGGCGCAGGCACCCATCCGGGGGCAGGCATCCCCGGCGTGGTGGGAAGCGCCAAGGCCACCGCGGGGCTGATGATCGGGGACTTGGCAGGATGATCACGCGGAGGCGCGGAGACGCGGAGAAGGTCTGGATTGCGCCGCGGGCGCCCTATTCGTTTTGGCGCTCACACAAACGCGCCTGCGGCGCGAAGTTCGATTTCTCCGCGCCTCCGCGTGATCAATTCAAGGTCGATACCATGAACCGTCTTGCCGTCTATTGCGGATCCGCCTCGCCCACCGATCCGCGCTATATCGAGCTTGCGCACGAGGTCGGGCGCACGCTGGCCGAGCGCGGGATCGGGGTGGTCTATGGCGGCGGCAGGCTCGGGCTGATGGGCGCGGTGGCGAGCGGGGCGCTCGAGGTTGGGGGCGAGGTGATCGGGGTGATCCCCGAGGCGCTCGCGGGCAGCGAGGTCGCCAACCACGACTGCACCGTGCTCCACACGGTCTCGGGCATGCACGAGCGCAAGCAGCGCTTCACGGACCTGTCGGACGGGTTCGTCACCATTCCCGGCGGGGTCGGCACGATGGACGAGCTGTGGGAAGCGGTGAGCTGGGCGCAGCTCGGCTATCACACCAAGCCGGTCGGGCTGCTCAACGCCTTCGGGTTCTACGACCACCTGATCGCGTTCAACCGCCACATGGCCGAGGTCGGCTTCGTCCGTCCCGCGCACCAGGGGATCATCGTCGCCGCGGATACGCTGCCCGCGCTGCTCGAGCGCATGGCCGCCTACCGGCCGCACACCCCCATCTTCCGCATGCAGGCAAGCGAGCTGTGAACCGCCCTCGCCGCATCGTTCCCCGGATGCTGGCGCCCTCGCGCATCCTGCGCGCGACGCCGGTCCAGGCGGGCGGCGGGCGCGATAGGTGGCAACTCGTCGAACAGGCGCGGGAGGCGATCGAGCAAGGCTCGCGCAGCTTCCACGCCGCGAGCCTGCTGTTCGACCGGGGCACGCGCGAGAAAGTCTGGCTGCTCTACGCCTGGTGCCGCCGCTGCGACGATCTGGCCGATGCGCAGGAGATGGGCGGCGAACTCGGCGACCAGGCCGACGCGGGCAAGCGGTTGCGCGCGATCCGCCTGCTGACCGAGCGCGCGTTCGAGGGCCTGCCCACCGCCGACCCGGCGTTCGACGCGTTCGGCTTGGTCGCGCGCGAATGCGGGCTGACGCGCGAGATGGCCGAGGACGTGATCATGGGCTTCGAGCTCGACGCCGAGGGCTGGCGCCCGCGCAGCGAGGCCGATCTCGCGCGCTATTGCTACCACGTCGCGGGCGCGGTGGGGGTGATGATGGCGGTGGTGATGGGCATGCCGAAGGGCGATTCGGAGACGCTCGACCGCGCCTGCGACCTCGGCATCGCGTTCCAGCTCGCCAACATCGTGCGCGACCTCGACGAGGACGACCGCGCCGACCGCTGCTACCTGCCGGTCGAATGGCTGGTCGAGGAGGATATCGAGCCCGGCCAGCACATGAAGCCGCACCATCGCGGCGAGTTGACCGAGATGGTCGCGCGGATCGTCGGCATCATGGAACGGCACGAGGCGGCGGCGAAGCTCGGCGCGGCGCGGCTGCCGTTCCGCAGCCGCTGGGCGGTGCTCGCCGCGGCGCGCATCTACGGCGCGGTCGGGCGCGAAGTCCGCGCGCGCGGTGGCGCGGCGTGGGACCACCGCGTGGTCATCGGCCGTCGCGAGAAAGCGCGCCACGCCGCCGCCGCGTTTTGGGAAGCTCTGAAGAATCGGCCCGCCGTCCCGGCCGAAATGCCCGCCTGGAACCGCGGCGACATCCTGCTCGACGTGCGCATGGCCGGCCCCATCGCGAAGCCCCCGATGGACCCGCTGCCGGATGAGTGAGTTCGGCCTTCTCGGCCGTTGCCCTAACGGCGCCGTTAGGCTGGGTTGATTCACACAAAGACACGAAGGCACGAAGAGGTTTCGCGCCACGTAGTGGCGCACTCAACCTGCAAACCTTCGCCCGCCCCGAGCGTGGATGTTTCAAAGCGGCTTCCCCGCAGGTGCGACCTCTTCGTGCCTTCGTGTCTTCGTGTGAGCCCAAATCCCGCGCCTCCTGACCGCAGCCCGAAAACGAGGCGCTCACGTCCGCTAGGCGAGGCAGTGGTTTTCTTTTTCCCGGCGCCGCACTACGCCGCACGGATGATCACCAAGCTTCTGATCGCCAATCGTGGCGAGATCGCCTGCCGCATCATCCGCACCGCGCGCCAGATGGGGATCGCCACCGTGGCGGTCTATTCGGATGCCGACGCCAAGGCGCTGCACGTGCGCCAGGCGGACGAGGCGGTGCATATCGGCCCCTCGCCCGCCGCCGAGAGCTACCTCGTGGGCGAGAAGATCATCGCCGCGGCCAAGCAGACGGGGGCCGAGGCGATCCATCCGGGCTACGGGTTCCTGTCCGAGAACGCCGCCTTCGCGCAGGCCGTGATCGACGCGGGGCTGATCTGGGTCGGACCCAAGCCCGAGAGCATCGAGGCGATGGGCCTGAAGGACGCGGCCAAGAAGCTGATGCGCGCCGCGGGCGTGCCGGTGACGCCGGGCTACGAGGGCGAGGACCAGTCCGAGGAGCGGCTGAAGGCCGAGGCGGACGCGATCGGCTATCCGGTGCTGATCAAGGCGGTCGCGGGGGGCGGCGGCAAGGGGATGCGCAAGGTCGATGCGCCCGAGGATTTCGCCGCCGCGCTGCAATCGTGCCGCCGCGAGGCCAAGGCGAGCTTCTCCAACGACGAGGTGCTGCTCGAGAAGTGGATCACCTCGCCCCGCCATATCGAGGTGCAGGTGTTCGGTGACAGCCACGGCACCGTCGTCCACCTGTTCGAACGCGACTGCTCATTGCAGCGCCGCCACCAGAAGGTGATCGAGGAAGCCCCCGCCCCCGGCATGGACGAGGCGACGCGCGCCGACATCTGCGCCGCCGCGGTGCGCGCCGCGCAGGCGGTCGACTACGAGGGCGCAGGCACGATCGAATTCATCGCCGACGCCAGCGAAGGCCTGCGCGCCGACCGCATCTTCTTCATGGAAATGAACACCCGCCTGCAGGTCGAGCACCCGGTGACCGAGGAAATCACCGGCGTCGATCTGGTGGAGTGGCAGCTCCGCGTGGCGAGCGGGGAGCCGGTGCCGCTGAAGCAGGAGGAACTGAGCATTAGCGGCCACGCCATCGAGGCGCGGTTGTATGCAGAGGATCCGGCGAAGGGATTTCTGCCGAGCACGGGGCGGTTGGAGCATCTCAAGTTCGGCGAGGTATCCCGGGTGGAAACCGGAGTCGCAGAAGGCGGAGTGATCTCGCGGTTCTATGATCCGATGATCGCCAAGCTCGTGTGTCACGCCAACACGCGGGAAGAAGCCATCGATGATTTGCACTATGGCATGCTCTGCACAGAGGTCTGGCCTGTTCGAACCAACGCTGGCTTTGTGGCTCGCGCGATTGATGATCTAGACTTCCGCGACGCCGATCTGGACACTGGCTTCATCGAGCGGAAGGGCGATGCACTCATACCGTCCGTCGAGCCGAACCATGCGACCTGGAAAATCGCCGCGCTGATCGCGGCAGACCTCCACGAGCACGGTCCGCTGTCCGGCTTCCGCCTGAATTCTTCGGCCCGCGACACTCTGACGCTTTCCGCGTTCGGGGAAACGCGCACCATCGATCTCGATGAGGCATGGTCCGATACGGTGCGCGTCGTTTTGGAAGATGGAGACCTCTATTCTGCCGATTCGGGCGATGCCCCGACGATGACTGGCAATGTGCATGGCGAGGCTGCCGTCGTGTTCAGCGACGGGACGGTCTTTGAATTCGCTCTCACGTCGCGCGGCACGGGCCACCATTCCGCCCACGACGGCGACATCATCGCCCCGATGCCGGGCAAGGTCATCGCGGTCGATGTGGCCGAGGGCGACACGGTCACCGCGGGCCAGCGGCTGATGGTGCTCGAGGCGATGAAGATGGAGCACGCGCTTACCGCGCCGTTCGACGGCACGGTGACCGAGCTTTCCGCCAGCGCGGGTGCGCAGGTTCAGGTCGAGGCGCTGCTGGCGGTGGTGGAGCCGGCTGAAGAGTAGCTCCTTGCCCGCTGACGATGGGGAGGTGGGCGGCCTCTGCGCGAAGCCGCCCAGCCCTGCGTCAGCCGATTTCGGTGATCGAATGCGCGTCGATCTCGCGCGCGTCGAACAGGTCGCTGCTGTCCATGCTGCCGAAGACATAGATGCGGTCGCCCTCGGAAATGCGCTGGACGCCATCGGAATCGAGCGGATCGTAGTCCAGCTCGCCCACGTCGACGCGGTATTCCATCAGCCCGGCGTCGAGCGCGATTTCGTCGCCGACCACGCCGGTGACCTCACCGGTCAGCGAAACCGATTCGCCGTTTGTCAGAGGGTCGAACGCGAGCACGGGATAAACGAAGCCTTCTTCGTCCGCGGCGCTGGCGAAATACATCGTGCCCCGGGAATCGACATAGACCGAGCTTGCCTCGATCTTGCGGTTCTCCCAGAAATCGCTGTCCATCCGGCCAGTGACGACGACCTCGTCGCCCACCACGACGGCGTTCTCGTCGAACCAGTCGTAATCGTCCATTTCGACCGCGATCGTCTTGCTGCCGTAGTCGAGCATGAAACTGTCCGGCGCGACCGATACGACCGAGCCCGACAGGCTCAGCCATTCGCCGTCGGTGGCCTCGGCGGAGGCTTCGGCGTCGGTGGTGACGGCCGCTTCGGCCGATGTCTGGGCGGTGGCCGGTGCTGCGAGAGCGACTGCGGCGGAACCTGCCAGGATAAGCGAAGGAATTCTCATTCTGTTGAGCATGATCTCCTCACGGTGAATGTGATTGTTCGTGCGATGCGACAATTCGCATTGCATGAGACCAATGGTGCTCCAGCGTCGATGTTCCGAGTTTTTCGGAATCCTCCCGGCCTGGAACGACGCGGCGCTAATCCTCGTCGTCGGCGACCGGCGGGCCGAACAGCTCGCCCTTTTCGCTGAACAGCACGAAGGCGAGGCTCAGCACTGCGGTGACCAGCAGCGCGAGTGCAAGCGGGCGCGCGGTTCCGTCATACGAATAACCGATCGCCGCGCCCAGCGCCGCACCGCTGGTCATGCGCAGGAAGCCCTGCGCGGAGCTCGCCGCCCCCGCGATATGGCGGAACGGCTGGAGCGCGATCGAGCCGAAATTCGCGCCGATGAAGCCGAGCAGGCTCATGTTCGCCGCCATCAGCGGCACGAACGTCCACAGGCTCTCGTCGGGCTGGCTCGCGAACCAGAGCTGCGCCGCGGCAACGGCGATGAACACGAACAGCGCCGCGTGGCTCACCCGGCGCGCCCCGAACTTCTCGACGATGCGCGAGTTCGACCAGTTGGACACCGCCATGCACGCGGCGCAGATCGCGAAGATCAGCGGGAAGGCGTCGCCCGCGCCGAACGCCTCGCCGATCAACTGCTGGCTCGAATTGATGAACCCGAACAGGCCGCCGAACACCAGCGCGCTGCCTAGGGTATAGCCGATCGTCTCGCGCAGGGTGACCGCGCTGGTCATGTTGCGCACGATCCGTGCGAGGCGGATTTCCTGCCGGTCCTCGGCATGGAGCGTCTCCGGCAAACGGGTATAGACCCACCCGGTCATCGCGAGGCCCGCACCGGCCATTACCGCGAAGATCCAGCGCCAGTCGCCGAACAGCTCGATCACGCCCTGCCCCACGCTCGGCGCGATCGCGGGCACGAGCAGGAATATCACGAAGATCAGGCTCATCATCCGCGCCATGCGGTCGCCGCCCACGCGGTCGCGGATGATCGCAGGCGGCAGCGCGACGATGCCCGCGGCGCAGAACCCCTGCAGCGCGCGCAGAGCGACCAGTGCCTCGAACGAGGTCGCGAGCGCGCAGGCGACCGACAACACGATATAGGCCGCGAGCGCAACGAACAGCACCGGCCGTCGGCCGTAGCGGTCCGCGATGGCGCCGGGCACGAGCGTGCCCACGCCCGCGGCAAGCAGGTATGCGCCGATCACGAACTGACGGCTGTTGCCCGAAGCGCCCACGTCGCGCGCCAGCTCGTCCAGAGCGGGCAGGATCGCGTCGATGCCGAAGGCGTTCAATGCCATCAGCAGCGCCATCATCCAGATCAGCTCGCGCTCGCCGATCGGGGCGCGGCCGGCGAGGCTCGAGGGCCGCCGCACCTCGCCTTCGCCCCCGGACCATGTTTCATTTCGCATGTGCACAAAATTGTCTTTGATGCGAACGGTTCCGCTTTGCAACCGGCTGGATTATTCTGATCCGCGATGGACGATCCCGCGGACGAGCAAGGCGAGGCCGACGAAGCGCAGGGCCTGCGCAAGATCATCCACGTCGACATGGACGCCTTCTTCGCCAGCGTGGAGCAGCGGGACAATCCGGAGCTGCGCGGAAAGCCGGTGGCGGTCGGCGGTTCGGGCGGCCGGGGCGTGGTCGCGGCGGCCAGCTACGAATCGAGACCGTTCGGAGTGCGCAGCGCGATGCCCTCGGTCACCGCGAAACGGCTGTGCCCCGACCTGATCTTCGTGCGCGCCCGGTTCGAGGTGTACAAGGAAGTCTCGCAGGCGATCCGCGCGATCTTCCGCGACTACACCCCGCACGTCGAGCCGCTGAGCCTTGACGAAGCCTATCTCGACGTGACCGACGACATTCGCGGCGTCGGCTCGGCGACGCGGATCGCGCAGCTCATCCGCGAGCGCATCCGCGAGGAGACGCGGCTGACTGCCAGCGCCGGAGTCAGCTACAACAAGTTCCTCGCCAAGCTAGCCAGCGATCAGAACAAGCCCGACGGGTTGTGCGTGATCAAGCCCGGCGAGGGCGCGGCCTTCGTCGCCCGCCTGCCGGTGCGGCGCTTCCACGGGATCGGGCCCAAGGGCGCCGAGAAGATGGCCCGTCTCGGGATCGAAACCGGCGCCGACCTCGCGGCGAGGGACATCGCCTTCCTGCGCAGCCACTTCGGCAGTTTCGCCGACTATCTCTATCGTGCCGCGCGCGGCATCGACCTGAGGCCGGTGCGCGCCAACCGCATCCGCAAGTCGGTCGGTGGCGAGCGCACCTATGGCGAGGATATTTCGAGCGGCCACGCGCTGCGTGAGGCGCTCGACAATATCGTCGACGTGGTGTGGGACAGCATCGAGCGCACTCAGGCGAAAGGCCGCACGGTGACGCTGAAGATGAAGTACACCGACTTCCAGATCGTCAGCCGCGCGAGGAGCCTGTCCGCCAACGTCGCCGACAAGGCCGAGTTCGCGCGGACCGGACACGAGTTGCTCGACGCGCTGCTGCCACTGCCGCTGCCGATCCGCCTGATGGGGCTGACGCTCTCGAATCTCGAGCAGAGCGGCGAAAAGGAGCGGCCGCACGACGAGGCGCAGCTCTCGCTGCTATGATGGCGGGCTCAGCAGCGCGAGCCGTTTGCGCGTCTTGGCGCTGAGCGGTTCGGGCAGCGAATGCGGGGGAAACAGCCGCGCTTCGATCACTTCGCGCCGGTCGGGCGCGGGCACGCCCGAAATGCGCGTGGCGAAGACATGCACACGGCTCGGAGCACCAAAGGAAGTTTCATCCTGCACGCCGAGCAGCGTGGTCGCATGCGCCTCGCATCCCGTTTCCTCGCGCAGTTCACGCCGTGCGGCGTCTTCGGGCGTCTCGCCGCGCCTGATTCCGCCGCCCGGAAACGACCATGCATCGGGGCCGTAACTCAGCCGCACGAGCAGCAGCCGCCCCTCGATATCGCTCGCGATCATCGTGCAGCCGCGCAGTTGCGGCTTGGCGAGCCGGCGCCAGTAGGCCCGTACCCGATGCGCCAGCCGCAGTCCCCGCCGATGCAGCGCCGCCGGCATCAGGCGAAGCACGTGACCGGTCCGGTCGCCGCGGCCAGCAAACGCGCGACGGGGAGATCGTGCTCACCGCGCACGGCAGCTTCGAACACCGCGCGCTTATCCTCGCCACGAATTACGAAGAAAATCTCGTCGCTATCGAGCAAGGCAGGGATCGTCAGCGTCACACGATCGAACGGCGCTTCGGGCGGGAGCGGATCGGGCGTCAGGCGGCGGATCGCCTCGGGATCGCCCACCTGCGGATCGGTGTTGGGGAACAACGAGGCGATATGACCGTCGGCGCCCATGCCGAGCCAGACGAGCGCGAAGTGCGGCACCTGCTCCATCTCGGTCAGGGTCACGACTTCGGCTCCGAGCGGCTCGAGCGCGGCGCGAATGCGGCCGGTATTGCTCGCGGGATGATCTTCGGGGACGATCCGATCGTCCCCGGGCCAGACCAGCAGCCGTGCCCAGTCAAGCGGGCGATCGCGCAGAAGCTCGAGAATCGGGAACGGCGTCGACCCGCCCGGCATTGTGATCGCGACCGGCCCCTCGCTCGCGGCGAGCGCCGCTCCGAGTTTCGCACCGAGCCAGTCGGCCACCCGGGCGTCGTCCGCGCCCTCGATCATGTTCACGTCGACCACGCGCGACGGGATAGCACAAAGCCCGCCGCGGCCAAGCGCCCCGGCGAGCTTTATCGCGATTTTCTCACGGCTATTGCAGCGTCTGAGTGAGGAACCAGATGCGCTCCTCCGCCTGATCGATCCAGTCGTCGACGATCCCGCTGGTCGCGTTGTCGCCGACCTCCTCGGCTGCATCCTTCACTTCGCCCAGCCGGGCGTGGAGCTTGCGGTTGTCGTCGCGCAGTTCCTTGACCATGGCGTCGGCTTTCAGGCCGGCGTTGTCCTGATCGGCCACGTTGGTCGCGCTGGCGATCGAGCCGATCGAGGTCAGCGTCGGCTCGCCGTTCTTGCGCACGCGCTCACCGATCAGGTCGACGGTGCCGATAAGCTGCGCGGCCTGCTCGTCGAACAGCAGGTGCAGGTCGCGAAAGCGCGGGCCGGCGACATGCCAGTGGAAGTTCTTGGTCTTGACGTAGAGCGCCAGCGTATCCGCCAGCGCGCCGTTGAGCGCCCCGACCAGCGCCTTCTTCGAATTGTCGCCTGTCTTGCTCATGTGAAATTTCCCTCGTTACCGGAATGAATTGGTCACATCGCCAACGGAGCAATGGACAATCGGTTTCCCTGCAACTTTCGGTCGCAATAATCGGTTTGATCGATTATGCGATGGTCCCGCGCGCGCCCAACCCCACGATCACCGCAAGCGCCAGCGCGAGCGCAGCAAGCACCATCCGGATGGCGCGCAGCGGCGCGCGTGCCACCGCCGCCTCTCCCGCCGCCCAGGCCGCCGCGAGCGCGAGAGCCCCGCCCAGAGCACCGCCCATCCCGGCGAGCACCGGCGCGCCGGTTGCCGCGGCGACCGCGAACACGAGGAAGCGCGCGCCATCGCCGAACTGTTTGGCGATCAGTACGATGACGATCGCAGCGAGGGAGCGCGTCGGCTCTTCAGGCGAAACATAGCGGGCGGGCCATGCGAGCTCGATCGCGGCGAAGAGCAGTGCGATCGCGACCAGCATCGCCTTGGCTGGATCGGGCAGAAGCCCGCCGATCACCTGGCCTGCGAGAGCCATCGCCATGGCCGAGAGCGCTGCGCTCGCAATGGCGGCAACGAGCACCCCCGGTCCACGCTTCGAAGCACTCGAAAAATGCGCGACGATCAGCTGGTCGCGGCTGCCGATGGTGCCCAGCAGCACAGCGAGGAAGGCGAAGAACAGCGACGACATGCGCCCTCGTCATGCGGCCGGAGCGCGGCAGGGACAAGCTGCTATCGTTGCGCGTGAGGCGAAGAAGAGGGGGTTCGCGCAAAGAGCGCAGAGATTTGCGCAGAGGTCGCGGAGGAGCTAGCGGGGGCGAGGGCGGTGCGCCCAACCGTCGCGGCGCTCCCGGCGGCGCAGTCGCATTTTTGTTCTCACACTAAGACACGAAGATGGAGCGCCCGCGGCGAAGCCCCACTCCTCCATCCTCCGCCCGCCTCAGGCTGCACGGTAGCGGTTTGGGTGCGTCACTGCGTGACGCGCAACATCTTCGTGCCTTAGTGTCTGGGTGTGCATCAAATCTGGAGCAACTGCGCATCCAGCGCTTCGTCCGAAATCGTCGCCTATGAGCCCCTATGGGGCCTCCGCGCCAATCTCCGCGTTCTCTGCGTGAAACCGAACCCGGGCGAGCTATCCCATCCACGGCCCGCTGATGGCGAAAGTCCGGGTTGGGCTGTAGGCGTTGACGAACAGCGTCCGGCCGTCGGGCGAGAAGCAGGCGCCCGCCCATTCGGTCTGCATCCGCAGGAAACCGAGCGGGTAAGCGACGCCTTCGGGCGTGATCCCGCGCAAATGGTTCACGACCTCGTCGGTGTACTGGTCCTCGCACACCACCAGATCGCCGTTGGGGCCGACGGTCAGGTTGTCGCCGAACGCGAATTGTTCGAGGCTGGTGGACTCGAAGAACAGCTGCAGGCGGTCGGCCGCACCGTTCCGTCCGGGCACGAGGCGGAACACCTGGCCGAGCTTGGCCGTACCGCCGCTGGTGCAACAGAAGTAGAGTTCGCCCTCGCCCATGTGGATGCCCTCGCCGCGCGCGAACAGCGCGGCGCCCGCCGCCGCGCCGCGCGTGCGCAAGTCGTCCTCGGGCGCCTCCACGTCGTCGAGGTCGATCCAGCGCGCATCGGCCCAGCTGCCGACCGGCATCGGCGCGCCCGCCCCCCAATTGCGCGTGTCGGCCGGCGCATCGACGATCGCGAGCGCCTGGAGCTTGCCGCCCTCGGCCAGCTTGCCGCGCACGTTAGGGATGAAGCGATAGAGCAGGCTGTCGTCGCGATCCTCGGTCTGATAGACGATCCCGGTCGCCGGATCGACACAGGCGGCCTCGTGGTTGAAGCGGCCCATCGCCTTGAGCGGGACCGGATCGACGAGGCCGGGCGCATCGGCGGGAACCTCGAAAGTCCAGCCATGATCCTGATTGATCCGGCCGTCGGCGCGCACCGGCGCCTCCTCGCAGGTCAGCCAGCTGCCCCACGGGGTGATCCCGCCCGCGCAGTTGCGGATCGTACCCGCGAGCGAGCGGTACTGTTTCTCGACCGCCAGCGTCTCGGCGTCGAGCACCAGCGTCGTGGTACCGCCCGGCAGCGGGACCAGGCTGCGCGCGACCGTATCGAACGCCGGGCCGCTGACGCCGCCGCCGTCCTTGCCCGGCACCAGTTCGTGGTTGCGCACGAGCGCGAGCTTGCCGTTGCCGAGATCGAAACAGCCCATGCCGTCGGCCGCGTCGGGCACGGTGAAACCGTCGCTCATCGCGTCGCCAAGACGCGAGAGCACGCGGTAGGAAAACCCTTCGGGCAGATCCATCACCCCGGCCGGGTCCGGCACGAGCGGGCCGTAGCCCGCGGTGCCGCCCGGCCCGGACGCCATCCTGGTCGAGCAGCCGCTGGCGGCCAGCGCGGCGAAGGCGCTGCCGGTGGCGGCGAGGAAGCTGCGGCGGTCGGCGGCGAAAGTGTTGGGCATTGTCGATGGATCCCTGCAAACGGCATGAAGCGACCCGTGCGATAGCAGCGTGACGCGCGCATGACACCGTTGCCTCATGCCCGCCGCGCTGCCAAGCCTCGGCAAACGGACGGCGGGACGGGTGTCGTGCAGCCTCGCTTCGGCGGCTATCGAAACCGCCCGTCGCGCAGGGCATTCCTGCGGCGTGGATTGGGGTGTATACAGGCCCCCGACAACCTGAAGGGGGATCGACCCCGATGGAACCCGGGGAACGCGCCTGTCTGGACCCGATCGCCTGGTTCGAGAGCCTCGCCCGGCTTTCGGGATGGGTCGCTGTCGGTGCGCCGATCGAGAACAGCCTGCGTATCGCGGGCCATCTCGCCCGGCTGAGCCCCCCTCCATTTGCGCAATTAGCCAGCCTTCCGCTCGGCGAGGACGAGTTTGAGGCGTTGCTGGAACGCGCAGCGTTCGAAGCCGCGGCGATCGCGCTGATCGGAACGGCGCTTTCCTACGACGTCATTCCGCACGCCGAGGGCGAGAGCGTGGCGGCCCGGGTCTGGCGTGACGACGGCGATGACGAGGCGCTCGCAAGCGCCGATACTCTGGCCCTCGCGCTGGTTCGCGCCTGGCTTCAGTTCATGCTCGCGCTGGCACCGCGCGATCCCGGTCAGCCGACCGGAAGCTCCCACAAGTCGGCGTAGATGCCGATCCGCACCGCTTCCGACGCCGATTTGGCGTCGAGCTTGCGCATCACGTTCTTGCGGTAGATCTCGACCGTTCGTGGGCTCAGTTCGAGCGCAGCGGCGATCTGCTTGTTCGAGTTGCCGTGCAGGAGAGATACCAGCACATCGTGCTCGCGCCCGGTCAGCTGTCCAACCGAAGCCTTGGCCGCGGCCTTCGCCTGCTCCACCTTGCGGCGACGGTGGCCTTCCTCGTGCAACCGCGCGAGGGCTTCGCCGAGCAGATCGGGATCGAACGGCCAGGTCAGATAGTCGATCGCACCTTCGCGCATCGCGCGAACCACCAGCGCGGCCTGCGGCGCATGGGAATACATCGAGACCGGGTAATAGCGGCCCTTCGCCTGCAACTGGCCGAGCAGGACGGTCATGTTGCAGCGTTCTGCATCCTCGACCATCAACACCGATCCGGTCGCCGGCAGGATTCGCACGAACTCGGCCGCATCCTCGTAGATTTCAGCGTGGACCTGGCGCGCGATGAGCTCGCGCGAGATATCGGCCCTCCGGCGCGAGTCGCAATCGATTACATGCACGGGAAAATCGCCCGCGATGTCATTCACTTGCATGGAAAACTCACTCGAACCGTTTGCCCACCCCACAGGTCCATCGTGGTATTATCGCACGACGGCGGCGCAGAATCCCCGCAGCCGCTAACCCGATCAAACCCCCCGGTTCGATGGCGCGCGAATAAACTATTGGCAAGGCTATCGCAATTGCAAATCTGCAAATGGACCGGTTAGCCGGTGCGACTAATCGGTAGACCGCGCCATCATCCGGGATTGCGCAGCGCAGCGGCGATTTCGAGGAAATCGTTGCGCACCGAGGCCAGCAGCTCGGGGTTGAAATCGAGCACACTCGCGAGGACCGCCTGGCGAGCCGCTCCATAGACCTGGAGCAACGCCTGAGCGAGCGGCGCCTCGCGGTCGACGCCCATCTCCAGAGCGGTGATCGCGGTCAGCGCGCGGGTGAGCGCCTTGCTGCGCAGCGACGGGTCGCCCCGCTCCTGCGCGAACTGCGCCGAGCCGAGCCCGGCGATCGCCTGCTCGAGACAGAGCTGCACCAGCGCAGCCGAATCGCCGCCCTGCACGCGCGCGTCGAACGCGCTGCGGCGATAGGCCTCGTGAGGATTGTTGAGCGCGAGCATCGGTCGGATCCTAATCCTTCGACGAGTTCCACGCGTCGATCTGCGACTGCAGGAACGACAGCGTCGATTGCGACTGGCCGATGCGGACATCGGCTTTGGCGAAGCGCGCGATCATCGTCGCCCGCAGCCGTTCCTGCTGGTCCAGCAGCTTGGCCGCGTCTTCCGAGACCTGCTCCGACTGCGACTGATAGCGGGCGATCGATCCCGCGAGCGAGCCGGGATCGATGCTCGACGAAGCCGCCCGAGAGATGCTGTCGAACGTCGCATAGACGCCGAATAGGCCGGTGGTGAACATCGCCGCGACGGCGGCGGGATCGCGCTCGAGCGTGGCCTGGAGCCGTGCTGTGTCGAGCCGGAACGTGCCGTCGCGTTCGATCGCAAGCCCGAGATCTGACAGCGTGCGCGGCGCGCCCGCGGGCGCATTGGGCATGATCTCCATGCCCGCGAGGCCGGAGAGTGTGCGTTTAAGCGCCCGCGCGCCCGGATCGCGCGCGAGATCCCCCGCGATCGGATCGGTCGCGGCATTGAGCTCGCTCGCGACCTCGTTGATCGCGCTCACGAGGTCCGCCATCGCCGAGGAGATGTTGGCCACCGGGCTCGGAAACTCGATCGTCGTCGGCGCGCCCGCGTTGGTGCCGGTGAGCGTAAGCGCGAGGCCGGGTGCGACCGCGCCGACATCGTTGCTCGCGCTGGTCATCGCGAGACCGTCGAGTTCGAACTGCGCATCGGCCGACGCGGCGAGAAGCAGCGCCGGATCGCCGCCCGCGGCCGGGTTCCAGGCGAGCGCGGCAAGCCCTTCCTCGCCCACTGTCTCGGTCGCTTCGATGATGAAGCCGTTCTGCACGCCTTCCTCGCCCTTGAAGACGAGTTGCGCGCCCTGCGCGGTTTGCGCGACATAGGCGGTAAGCCCGGCGTCCTGCGCATTGATCGCATTCGCCACGTCCGAAAGCGTCGCGCCGCTCCCGATCGTCACGGTCACCGCGGGGTGCGCGGCGTCTTCGGTGAAGCTCGTGCCGTCGGTCGCACCGAAGCGGAACGTGAGCGATCCGGCGCCGACCGGCGTATCGGATCCGGCGAAAGCGGTGCTGGCGAGCGTCTGATTGCGCGCGAGCGACAGAACCTCGAGACTGTACGATCCCTCGCCCATGGTGCCCAGCGGGCTGGTCGCGGTGGCGACCGAAGGATTGGCAATCCGCGGCGTCACCGCGAGGTCGCCCGCGCGCACGCGATCGCCGAGCGCGCCCGCGAGCAGCGACAGCGTGTTCTTGAGCGAGGAGGCGGCCGAAATCTGCCGTTCGAGCACTTCGCTCTTTTCGGCGAGCCGGTCGTTGCGCAGCGCGAACTGCGCGTCGGCGAGATCGCTGGCCAGTTTGACCATGTCGATCCCGCTTCCTCCCCCGAGGGCGGTGATGATGGACGATACTTCGCTCATGATCCTGAGAACGGCTCCGTGCGGCGCAGCTTAAGAGGCGAGCCGCCCGTCGGCGTCGAAGCGCAGCTCGACCGGAACGTCGATTGCCGGCATCGGGCGCTGCTCGCCGCGCTTGAGCGAGAAGACGAAAGCGAGCACCGAGGCGATCGCAGCGTAGAGTTCCTCGCGGATCGTCTGGTTTTCGCGCGTGGTATAGTAGACCGAGCGCGCGAGCTGCGGATATTCGAGCATCGGCACGCCGTATTCACGCGCAAGCTCCTTCATCGCCGCCGCCTTGTCGCCGCGACCCTTGGCGAGCACCAGCGGCGCGGCAGCCTTGTCGGGATCGTAGACCATCGCGACCGCAAAGTGGGTCGGGTTGGTGAGCACGAACTGCGCCTCGCGCATCGCATGCGCCACCCCGCCCATCGCGATCTCGCGCTGGCGCTGGCGGCGCTGCGCCTTGGCCTCGGGCGAGCCTTCGCTTTCCTTGTGCTCGTCGCGCATCTCCTGATGGCTCATCTTGAGCCGCTGGTTGCGGCGCAGCCACTGGATCGGCACGTCGACCAGCGCGATCACCACGAGGCCGCCCGCGAGGGCGAACAACAGCGAAATTATCGCGCCCCAGGCGGCGGTGAGCTGCTGCGACAGGTTGCCGCTGCCTAGCCCCATGATCGTGTCGAGCCAGGACCGGCCCCAGTACCACGCGATCGCGCCGAGCAGACCGACCTTGAGGATGCCCTTGCCCATCTCGATCCAGCCGGTCGGGCCGAACATGCGCTTGAGGCCCGAAAGCGGATTTATGCGTGAGCCCTTCCAGCCCATGTTCTCGTTGACCCAGCGCCCTTCGCTGCCGCCGAAACCGAGCTGGGTCACGAACGCGAGAAGAACCATCGGCACCGCGATGGTGAAGATCGGCGGCAGCGCGACGAGGAGGCCGGCGGTCATCATCCGGCCGGGCTGGAAATCGATCATCTCGCCGCGGTCGAATACCAGGCTTTCGCGCACGATCTGGCTCATTTCGTCGAACAGCCAGGGTCCTGCGAACATCAGCCAGGCCGCGCCGAACAGGATCGCCGCGGCGGTCGTCGCCTCGCGCGAGCGAAGGACGTCGCCCTTTTTCGCGGCGTCGCGCTTCTTCTTGGCGGTCGGCGCGAAAGTCTTTTCGCCGGCGGTTTCACTCATCGCACCAGCACCCGCGAAGCCTGATCGATCGAAAGCTGCACGATGTCGCCGAACTGGTCGTAGATCATCGGCGCGGCAATGATCAGCGCGGCGATCCCCGCGAGCACGCCTGCCGGCAGGCCGAGCGCGAAGAGGTTGAGCGCCGGAGCCGAGCGGCTGAGCACGCCGGTGACCATCTGCACCAGCAGCAGCACGAGCGTGATCGGCAGCGCGATGCGCACCGCGGTCTCGAACATCGATCCGGCGAAGCTCGCCACCTGGCCGAACCCGTCGGCTCCCATCCAGGTGTCGCCCGGCGGGAAGGCGCGGTAGCTTTCGACCAGCAGCGCAATCCAGTGCAGGTGCGCGCCGAGCGCGAGGAAGATCAGCGTCAGCACGATGGTGAAATACTGGCCGAACGCGGTCGTCTGGCCGCCGCCGCTCGGGTCGGCCGCCATTGCCATGCTCATCCCCATCGCGCCGCTGATGACCTCCGCGGCGATCGTCGGCGCGGCGAAAGCGATCTGCAGTACGAAGCCGAGCGCGAGCCCGATCGCGACCTCTCCCGCGACCGCCATCAGCCCGGCGGTAGAGAACAGCGCCTCCGGCGGCTCGATCGCCGGCAGCCAGACGCCGACGAAGATCGCCAGCGCCCCGGTCAGGCACACGCGCACCGTGATCGGGATCGAGGCCGCGCCGAAGAACGGGGCGGCGACAAGACCCGCGCCGATGCGGGTCATCAGGAACACCACGCGCCAGAAATCCTGTTCGATCGCGCCGAGACCCAGATCGAGTGCGATCACTGGCCGATCCTGGCGATTTCCATGAAGATTTCCTGCATGAAGTCGCCCAGCAGCGCCATCATCGAGGCACCGAAAAGCACCAGCACGAGCGCCACCGCGGCTAGCTTGGGCACGAAAGTCAGCGTCTGCTCGTTGACCGAGGTCGCCGCCTGGACCAGCCCCACGACGAGGCCGATCGCGAGCGCGGCAAGCAGCACGGGGGCCGCGACCAGCGCGGTGATCCACAACATGCGGTCCGCCAGGGCGAGGAGGATGGGAAGCTCGTCCATGGCTAGGCGAAACTGGCCGCGAGCGAGCCCATCAGCAGCGCCCACCCGTCGACGAGGACGAACAGCAGCAGCTTGAACGGCAGCGAGACGAGCATCGGGCTCATCATCATCATGCCCAGGCTCATCAGCACGCTCGATACCACGAGGTCGATCACCAGGAACGGCAGGAAGAGCATGAAGCCGATCTGGAACGCGGTCTTCAGTTCGCTGGTCACGAAAGCCGGGAGCAGGATCGAAAAGGGCACGTCCTGCGGGCTGACGAATTTCGGCGCGTCGGCAATGTCGGCGAACATCTGCAGGTCGCGCTCGCGGGTCTGGCGGATCATGAAGGCATGGAACTGGTCGCCCGCCACCTCGATCGCCTGCTCCGCATTCATCTGCCCCGCGGCATAGGGCGCGATCGCGGCGTCGTTCACCCGCTCGAGGGTGGGCGCCATGATGAACAGCGAAAGGAACAGCGAGAGGCCGATCAGCACCTGGTTGGGCGGCGACTGCTGGAGGCCGAGAGCCTGGCGCAGGATCGCTAGCACCACGACGATCCGGGTGAAGCTGGTCATCATCAGAACCAGCGCCGGCAGGATCGTCAGCAGCCCCATCACCAGGAGGAGCTGGAGCGACATGCTCAGCGGTTCGCCGCCGGCGCCGCCGAGCTCGCCGAACGCGCGGTCGAGCGCGCCCGGCACGGCGGCCTGAGCCTTCGCGACCGCAGGCAGGGCGAGCGCGGCGAGCGCGCCCGGAACAGCGGTCAGCCGCTTCATGCTATGGTTTCCTCCAGCGCTGTGGCGCGCGCGGGCGCTTCGGCGAGACGGGTCAGCCCGGCCCGCGAGGTCGAGACGAGGATCTCGCGCCCGTGGAATTCGATCACCGCGAGGCGCATCGTGGGCGAGATCATGGTCGTCTCGACGATCCGCACCGCCTTGGTCCCGCCCTGCGGCGCGCCGAACTTGCCCTGCATGCGCTGGGCCAGCTTGAGGCTGCCCCAGATCATCAGGCCGATCAGCGGCAGCAGCACCAGCAACTTGACGACGTACCAGAACATCAGGCGGCGCTTTCCACCGGAGTAGCGGGCGTGACTTCGATCGGCGGCGCGCGGCGTTCGCGCGCAGGCGCGTTGCGGCTGTCGCCGACCAGCTCGAGAATACGCAAGCCGAAGCGGTTGCCTTCGGCCACCACCTCGCCCTTGGCGATCAGCTTGCCGTTGACCAGCACATCGAGCGGCTCGTCGGTCAGGCGGTCGAGCATGACCACGCTCTCCTCGGCGAGATCGAGGACCTCGCGCAGGTTCATCTGGGTGCGGCCGAGTTCGACCGTCAGGCGGACGTCGATGTCCTGGATCAGGCCGAAGCCCTGGGTTGCGTCGTTCATCGGGTTTACCTTTCGGTGGTTCTCTGGCCGGGTGTTCTGTGGCCGGTGAAAGTCTGAGTGATCTGGAGCGCGACCTGATCGTCCACTTCGCCCACAGTGCCGCGGGCGATGACGATCTCGCCCACCTGCAACGGCACGCTGCGCGCAACCATGATCGGAAGCACGGTGCCCGGTGCGATCGTGGCCACCCGGTGGAGCGGCATCGCCATATCGACCAGCCGCGCTCCGGCGGAGAGCGGCAGGTCGGCGAAGGGCGCCTCGTCGATCCCCGGCTTGCGGCGCGACGTCGGGGCGCGAGGGGCCGAGGCGCGCTTGGGCAGGAGCGACGAGAGGGCGGCGGTTTCCACCGCGAGTACCACGCGCCATTCGCGGCCTTGCGCGGAAACCTCGAGCGCGAGCACGGTGAGCTCTGCGTCGGGCAGGAACGGCGCACGCCGGTCGGCGACCATCGCGTCGGGCCGGAAATCGAGCCCCCCGAGTTCGCCGGCGATCGTCGCCACGACCTGCTTCTCGAGCCGCTGCGCAAGCAGGCTGGCGGTGTGCGGCAGGCGCGGGGGCAGCGGCTCGCCGACTTCGCCCGACCCGCCGAAAGTGCGGTCGAGCTGTTCGAGAATCGCGCGCCCGTCGAGCGCGAGAAAGAGCACATGGCCCGCCATGCCGAACAGGTGGCGGCTGGTGGCGACGAGCGGCGCGCATTGCTCGGGAAGCTGGGCGCCGGAGATCGTCTGTGCGCCGAGCGAAGCGATCCGCACTTCGGCATCGTCGGTCATCGCGGCCGCGCAGGCGCGCAGCGCGCCCGCCAGCCGCGCGCCGAAGCGCTCGAACTCGGGGCCGAGATCGACCTGCGTTTCGCGCTGGCTGAGCAGCGCGGCGCAGTGATTGGCCGCGCGCCCGGAGGCCTTGGGGACCGAATGCTGCATCATTGGACGATGAAGGTCCGGAAGTAGACGTTGTCGACCCCGCCGAAGCCTTCCTGCTCGACCAGCACGTCGTTCACCGCCTTGGTCAGGCGCTTTTGCAGCTTCCTTTTGCCCGCGCTCGACATCACCTCCTCCTCGGGGGTGTCGGCCAGTTCGACCAGAATGCGCGAGCGAATCGCGAGATGGTGCTCGTCGAGCCACATCAGCACGCGCCCGTCACGCCGGGTCGAAGCGGCGAGACTAACCTGAATCAGGCCATCGCTGTTCTTGAGATTCGAGGTGAAATCCTCGGCGAAACTGAAATAGGCGGTGCGGTACTTGCTGCCGCCTTCGCCATGGACGAGTTCCCCGCCTTCCGCTTCGCCCTTGGGCGCGGGCGGAGCGTAGGGATCTTCCTCGCCCTTGATCACGAGCTGCGGACCGGTCTCCTTGGCTTCGGCGCCGGCGGTCTGGATCACGCCCGCAGCCATCAGGCCGAACACCGTTCCGCCCCCGGCGCCGGCGAGCACGATGCCGACCAGCGCGAGCTTGAGCAGACCCTTGCCCTTGCCCGTCTTTTCCTTCTTGTCTTTCTTGTCACTCATTCCAGTGTCCCCGGTGAAAATGGCCGCCGATCAGGCGAAAATGCCCGAGCGGCCCGCGCCGCCCCGGTTGGTGTCGTCGGCGCGGGCCTGCTGGCCGCGCTGCTGTTCGTTGCGGTCCTGGCGCGCCGCATTGTTGCCCGCCGCATTGCCTTCGCGCTCGCCGGCCGCGCCGCGTGCCGAACCGTTGGCCGCGGTCTGCCCCTGCTGCTGCGAGTTCGCGCCCGTGTCGGTCTGCGCGAAGGCCGGACGCTCGGCGACTGCAGCCGCGACCGCGCGGTGCGCGTCGGGGTCGGCGGCAGAAAGCTGGACCGCGAGCTGGCCATCGCGGCGCTGGTCGAAGCGGAGCGAGAGCTCGCCGAAGTCGGCGTGGTCGAAGGCAAGCGTGGCGGTCTTGGCGGCGAGCGCCTCACGTGCGGCCGAAAGGCTGTCGACGATCCGGCTCAGTTCGCGGGCGACCTGGGTTTCGAACCCCGGACGCTCGGCTGCGAAAGGCCGCACGCCGTCGGTTGCGGGCTCGGCCGACGCCTGCGCGACAACCGGAGCTGTGGTGGCCGACTGCGCCGGCGAGAACTGAATCGGGGCCGTCTCCGCCGTGGCCTTGGCAGCCGGCCTGGCGGCGAGTTCGGGCGCCGCGCGCTGTTCGCCCGAGGGATCGCGCTGCGCCGAGCGGTCACCCGCGTTCGCGGCGCCGCGTTCGACGGCGGATGCGTCGGCACCCCTGGCGGCAGCGAGCGCGTCGCGAGGCGTTGCTTGCTGATCGCCATTCGCGGGCAGCGGCGCGACCTGAAGCGCAACCGACGGTGCGGGAGCCGGCTCGCTGCGCGCGGGCGCTGCGATGGCCGACGCGCTCGCGCGGTCGTTGACCGGACGAAGCGGGAGAGGCGTGACAAATGCGCGCGTCGCCGACTGGGCGGTGGCGGCTGCGGAAGCCGCCTTGTCGGCCGTGATGGCCGTCGCCTGCGACGGGAGCTGGTTCGAGAGTATCGCGGCGACGGCGGTCGCCTCGACCACGGCCACGACGGCCTTCTCGCTGTCCTGCGCCTCACCCTCGCCGGCGGTCTCGGGAGAAGCCGGGTTCGGAATCTCCGACGTGGCCGCGAGCGAAAGCGTGGGATCGGCCGGATCGCCCTCCCCCGTTGCCGGAACGGCAAGCACCGGCAGCGCAAGCGGCAAAGTCTTGCCGGTTGCGGCAACCGCAGCTGCCGGCAAACCGCCCTCGCCGGGCGATGCAAGCGTGACCGCGGCCACGGCGGCAGGAGTTTCGCCTTCGAGGGACGCCATCGCTGCGCTCGCGGCCTCCGAGGACGGCCCGCCCAGCGCATTGAGAAGCGAGGAGAAACCACCGGTCTTGCCGCCATCGCCGCCCTCTGCGGGCACGGCGGCGCCGAGATCGAAGATCGAGGGAAGCTTCGCCTTGGAAAGTAGCTGGGAGATCATCGGCCTGCCGTGTGCGGTTGCTGTCCCCCGATCTATTCAAGATGCGTGCCAGTTTTCCTTGAAGGAATCTGGTCCTGTTTCGCGGCGCGCTCGACGATCGCGCGGGCGAGATCGCGGCGGCCTTCCTCGGCCTTCTGCAACCGGCGGTCGGCGACTGCGAGGTCGGCCAGGCGGTCGTCTGCCTCGCGCCGGGCATCGGCGGCCTGTCTCGCGGCGGTGGCGCCCAGATCGTGCAGGTGGTTGCCGAGCAGGCTCGCGCTGCGCAGGTCCGCCCCGTCGCGCGAGGTGTCGCGCAGTGCGTAGAGCTGCGAGAGCGAGCGCGTGCGCTCGGACAATTGCTCGAGCTTCTGGCGCACGGCTTCGGCACGATGCGCCTCGGCCGCGGCCTGGCGGTGCTCGGCCGAGCGCATGCGTTCGATCAGCGCCGCGCGGCGCAGGCGGCCCCTGTCACTCGTCATCGTCACTCGTCATTGCCGACCAGAGCTTCCAGGTCGGCCATCGACTGGTGAAGCGAAATCCGCTCGCCCGTTTCCTGCTTGAGGAAGGCGGAAATCTGCGGATGGAGTGCGATGCCGCGGTCGATCAGCGGATCGGCCCCGGCGCGATAGGCACCCATCAGCAGCAGATCGCGATTGCTCTCGTAAGCCGAGACGAGCGCGCGCAGCTTGCGCGCGAGCGCATTCTGACGCGGATCGGCGACGTCGCTCATCACGCGGCTCAGCGAAGCGCCGACGTCGACCGCCGGGTACTGCCCGCGCTGCGCGAGATCGCGCGAGAGCACGATATGCCCGTCGAGGATCGATCGCGCGGTGTCGACCACCGGATCGTTCTGGTCGTCGCCGTCGGCGAGCACGGTGTAAATGCCGGTGATCGAGCCGCCGCTCTCGGCCGAATTGCCCGCGCGTTCGACCAGCTTGGTCAGCGTCGAGAGCGCGGAGGGCGGATAGCCTCTTGCCGCGCCGGGTTCGCCGAGCAGGATGCCGATCTCGCGCGCCGCGTGCGCGATGCGGGTCAGGCTGTCCTGGATCAGCAGCACGCGCAGCCCCTGCGCGCGGAAATATTCGGCGAGCGAAGTCGCGAGCAGCGCCCCGCGCAGCCGCAGGTTCGCGGCGTGATCGGCGGGGACCGCGACCACCGCGGTGCGCGCGGCGGCATCGCCGCGCATATGGCGCTCGACGAAATCGGAGACTTCACGCGCGCGCTCGCCGATCAGGCCGACCACGACCACATCCGCTTCGGCGCCGTGCGCGATCATGTCGATCAGCACCGACTTGCCCACGCCCGAGCCGGCCATGATGCCCACCCGCTGGCCGACGCCGAACGTGGTCAGCGCGTTGAGCGAGCGGATCCCGGTATCGAACGGCTCGCGCACACTTGCGCGGTCGAGTGCACCGACGCGCTTGCCGCCCGCCGGCCATTCGGCCATCGAGTGCAAGGGCGGGCCCCCGTCGATCGGATCGCCGAGCCCGTCGACCGCGCGGCCGAGATAGGCCGGGCCGACCGGCAGCATTCCCGGGCGCCCTTCGGGCCGCACCGGAACGCCGGGGCGCAGCAAGACGCTGTCGCCGAGCATCATCATCATCGTGCGCCCGTTGCGGAAGCCGATCGCCTCGGCGGTGAGCGTCGCGCCCTTGCCGTCGTCGATCCGGCACAGCCCGCCGATCGGGACCGACAGCCCGCTGACTTCGATCAGGCCGCCGTCGCACGCGGTCACGCGGCCGAAGCGGCGCGGCTCGAGGTCGACCGGCGGCATCGCCAGTTCGCCGAGCATCGAATCGAACTGTTTCAGCACTCGCGGAAGGCCTCGGCGAGAATGCGCCGCCATTGCGCGGGCCCGTCCTCGATCCCGCCGTCGGCCGTCTCGATCCGCAGCGCGCCGCGTTCGACCGAAGGATCGGGAACGGCGGTGACGTCGGCGGGGAGCTTGCTTTGCACCAGCGCCAGATCTTCGGGATTTAGCAGCACGCGGCGTTCGTCCTGCGCGCGCTGGAGCATGGCGGTCGCCTTGTCGATCCGCGCGGCGAGGCCGTCGGCGTCGATCGCGAGCGGGAGCACGGTTTCCTCGCACAGCGCGAGCACCGTCAGGCGCAGGCGCTCGCGCAGATCGGCCGCGCTGCCCGCGTCGAACCGTGCGAAGGCGAGCTCGATCGATGCGCGCTGCGCCTCGCGTTCGGCTTCGCGCTTGGCGGCCTGACTTTCGGCCTCGGCGCATCCTTCGGCAAAGCCGCGGCGATAGGCCTCGACCAGCGGATCGGCCTCGGGCTCGGTTGCGGGTTCGGGCGGCGGCGGCGCGAAGAGCGAGGAGAAACGCGGATCGCGCGAGAAGCCGCCTCCGCCGCGCAGGCGATCGAGCGGCAGGCTGGCGCGGGCGGCGGCGCTAGACATAGTCGTCGTCCGCCCCGCCGCCGAATACGATCGTGCCGTCGGCGGCGAGCTTCTTGGCGACCGCGACGATCGCCTTCTGCGCGGCTTCGACGTCGGTCCGCTTGATCCGGCCACGTTCCTCGATCTCGTCGCGCAGGCCGTCGGCCGCGCGGCTCGACATGGCGCCGAAGAACACCTCGCGGTGCTCTTCCTCGAGCCCCTTGAGCGCGTCGATAAGCAATTCGCTTTCGACCTCGCGCAGCAGCTGGCCGATCATCTGGGGCTCAAGCTCGAGCAGGTGTTCGAACTTGAACATCTCGCTCTCGAGATCCCTGGCGAGTTGCTTGTCGAGCTTGTTGATGCCGGGCATCACGCGCTTTTCCACGCTGCGCGCGGCGCTGTTGATGATGCCGGCCGCTTCGACCACACCGCCCATCGCGAGCGTCGCCTTGCCGTGCACGCCCGCGATCTTGGTCGCGAGTGTTTCCTCGAGGATAGCGATCGCTTCGGGCGACACCGCGCCCAGCTTGGCCACGCGGTGGACCACCGGCGTGTGCAATTCGTCGGGCAAGCCCGCCAGCACCGCGGCGGCAACCGACGGTTCGAGCTGGACGAGCAACACGGCAATCGCCTGCGGGTGCTCGTCCTGAACCAGCGGGATCAGCACCTCGGGTTCGAGCCACTGCGCGATTTCGAGCGCGGGCGTGCGCGGCCCTTCTTCGGGCGGAGCGACGCGGCGCATGATCGAATCGGCCTTCATCTCGCCCAGCGCGCCGGTCATGATCCGGCGGACGCTGTCGACGCGGCCGTGGGCGGAAATGCCCGAATTTCCGGCCGAGGCGGCGAAATTGGCAATGGCGTCGGCGATCGCGCCGGGGCCGATCTCGCCCATCGCGCACATCTTGGCGCCCAATGTGCGCAACTCCTCGGGCGAAAGCCCTGCGAGCAGGCGCGCGGCTTCTTCCTCGCCCAGCAGCATGACCATCACGGCGGCACGGTCGGCTCCGTCGAACTGGATCGGGGCAGTCATCAGGCAACCCCTTCGGTGCTGCGCGTCTCGCCGAGCATGCGGCGCAGCGCCTCGAGCGCGTCGTCTGGCTGTTCGCGGACGATGCGCTGTGCAAGCTCGATCTGCGCCGAAAGTTGCTCGCGGTCGGGCTCGGCGGCTATCGGCTGCGCGGCGAGGCGGCGCGCCATCGGAACCATGGCGGCGCCCTCTTCACCCTCTTCCGCGTCGGCATCCTTGGGCGCGGTGAGCGATCGCACGATCGGGCGGGCGACGAGGAACAGCACGAGCAAGACGGAAATCAGCGCGACCAGATTGCGCACGACCATCGCGAACCATGGCGCCTCCCAGAACGGCGGCTCCTCGGTAACGACCGCCTCGAACGGACGGACCACCACCGCGACGGTATCGCCGCGTTCGGGACTCGCGCCCACGGCGGCGGCGACGAGTTCCTCGAACTTCTTGATGTCCGCCGCCTTGGCGCCCTCGAGCGCCTCCTGATCGAGCGCGACGGCGACCGAGAGCCGCTTTACGCTGCCCGGGGCGATGTTGGATACCGCTACCTCGCGACCGAGTTCGTATGTCCGGGTCGCGCTGCGTTCGCCGACTTCGCCGGGCACCGCGCCCGCTGCGGCCTCGCCGCCTTGCGGCGCGCCCTCCTCCGCCTCGGGATCGGGCGGCGGGGTGTTCGACAGCGCGCCGGGCACGCCGATCGCTGCGCCGGCCGCTGCGGCGGTCGAGCTCTGGGTCGTCTCGCGGCGCACCGCGCCATCCTTGTCATAGCTCTCGCGCGCGGAGGTGACCTCGTTCATGTCGAGTTCGACCTGGATTTCGCTCGAGAAATTCTCCGCACCCACCATCGGGGTCAACAGCTGGTCGATCTGGCGGCGCAGCTTGGTTTCCATCCGCGCCTGGAGCGAAAGCCGGTCCGAATCCTCGCCTTTCGCCTCGGACAACAAGCGGCCGTGCTGATCGACGATGCGCACCGCGTCGATCGACAGCCCCGGCACCGATCCGGCGACGAGGTTGGCGATTGCGGTGACTTGCGACTGCGAAAGCTGCCGTCCGCGCGCCATGCGCAGCATGACCGAGGCCGTCGGATCGACGCTGTCGCGCACGAAAACCGAGCGTTCGGCGCGTGCGAGGTGCACGCGGACCGATTCGACCCCGTCGATTTCCTGGATGGTGAGCGTCAGGTCGCGCTCCTGCGCGGCGCGCAACCTGTCGCCCTCGAGCGTGCGGCTCGCGCCCATCGGCAGCGAATTGATCAGATCCTGCCCGGTCTCGGGGGTGGCCAGCGCACCATCGGAAGCGACCACCATGCGCGCGCGGTAAAGATCGTCTGCGCCCACGGTGAGCGCGCCGGTCTGGTTGTCGATCGTGTAGTCGATCGCCGCCGTTTCGAGCGCGGCGACCACGCCCGCGCGTTCGGCGTCGCCGAGCGAGCTGTAGAGCACCCGTTGCGGTGCAGGCGACAGCGCTGCCCACAACAGCGCAAGCGCGCCGATGCTGACGAGCCCCGCGAACCAGGGCAGCGCTTTCCTGACCGCAGGCTGCGCGGTGAACGCGGCAAAGCGTTCCTTGAACGAACCTCCGCCGCCGAGCTGCGAGAGCATCGGGTTACGGGCGGGCTGAGCGGGAACGAGATCGGCCATCTATCAAATCCCCATCCGCATGATGTCCTGGTAGGCGGACAACAGCTTGTTCCTGACCTGCAGCGTCGCTTCGAAGGCGATGCCGGCTTCCTGGCGCGCGAGCATGACCTTGGCGATATCGGTGACCTCGCCACGCTCGTAGCCCGCAGCGAGCTCGGACGAGCGCGCCTGCGCGGCGTTGACCCCGTCGAGCGCGCCCCTGAGCGTTTCGGCAAAGCCGCCGCCCGCGGGCTCGGCCGCCGGTTGCGCACCGCCGGTCTCGCGGGCCTGGTGGATTTCCTGCAGCGTGCTCGAACGCTCGAGGATCTGCTGGCGCAAGGCCATGATCTGCTGGACGGAGCCTGCTCCGCCGATCCCGTTGACGCTGCTCATCGCCGGCCTCCCATCGCCAGCCCGGCCTCACGGAACGAGGCGAGGCGGTAACGCAAGGTGCGCTCGGAAATGCCGAGCTGGCGCGCAGCTTCGGCACGCTTGCCGCCGCAGGCGTCGAGCGTGTCCATGATCGCGCGCGCTTCGGAAAGCTGCACGACCTTGGCGAGCTTGGTGCCGGTGGCGGTGAGATCGTCGGCCGCGGCCTGCTGGGCAGGCTCGGGCGTCCGCTCGACCAGCCGCGCCGGACGGTCGAACACGATATGCGCGGTGCCGATCGCCTTCTCGCCGGTCGCGAGGACCAGCGCGCGGCGCACGACGTTCTCGAGCTCGCGGATGTTGCCCGGCCAGCCGTGCTGCTTGAGCATGGCGATCGCGCCGTCGCTGAGCCACGGAACCGGCGCGCCCTGCGGCGCGTGGCGCAGCAGCATGGCGAAGGCGAGCGGGACGATGTCGGTCGGCCGCTCGCGCAGCGCCGACAGCGTCATCGGGAAGACGTTGAGGCGATAGAACAGGTCGGCACGGAAGCGGCCTTCCTCGACTTCGAGCGGCAGATCGCGGTTGGCGCAGGCGATGATGCGCACATCGACCTTGACCGGGGTGGTCGCACCCACCGGCACGACTTCGCCTTCCTGCAGCGCGCGCAGCAGCTTGGCCTGGAGCGAAAGCGGCATCTCGGCGATTTCGTCGAGCAGCAGCGTGCCACCCTCGGCCGCGCGGAAGAAGCCCTCGCCCCCCGAGCTGGCGCCGGTGAACGCGCCCTTCTGGTGGCCGAACAGCAGTGCCTCGAGCATCGTTTCGGGGATTGCCGCGCAGTTAACGGCCACGAACGGCTTGTCGCGCCGCGCGCTGCGGTTGTGAATGAACTGCGAGAGGACTTCCTTGCCCGTCCCGGTCGGCCCGTTGATGAGCACGGGAATATCGGTCTGCGCGAGGCGGTCGGCCAGCGCCAGGACGGAAAGCGATTCCGGATCGGCCGCAACCGGGCCGCCACCGGCGGCGGCGAGCGCCACGAGCGCGCCGAAAGTGGCTTCGGATACCGGATCGGCGTACGTCAGCCGAGCGCCGGTGCCCATGCGCTCGATCGAGGGTGCGTCGGCGCGAAGCAGCGCGATAGCGCCGGGCAGCGCCCGAAGGCCGCTTTCCGCATGGTCCGCAAGATGCACCGCCTGCAGCGGGAAGAGCGAGGATGCGATCCCCGCGAACTTGCCCGCCAATGGCGCATGCGCCTTTTCGAACCCGTCAGTCCGCTCGATCGATCCCACTGCAGCCCCCTGCTAGTTAACCAAGTTCCGTCCGCGAGCGGTATTGAAGGACAGGGTTAAAAAAACGGCTTAATGGTTAACAGTGAAGCGCACTTAAGTATTATTACTTAGCCCACAGTTTTCGCGGCCCGCCCCCTAAAAATTTTCCGACCCCTGCCGGTCTGGATCGTAGCTGCCGCCCACTGAGGGGTCTCGGGGCAGCCTTCGAAGATCATTGTGGGAGTTTGAAACAATGTCTGTCATCAATACCAACATCAGCGCGATGAAGGCCGCCAACGCTTCGGCCTCGGCCAACAAGGCCCTCGGCACCGCCATGGAGCGCCTGTCGACCGGCAAGCGCATCAACAGCGCAAGCGACGACGCCGCCGGCCTCGCGATCGCCACCAGCATGACCTCGCAGGTGCGCGGCATGAGCCAGGGCATCCGTAACGCCAACGACGGGATCTCGATGGCGCAGACCGCCGAAGGCGCTCTGTCGGAAGTCGCCAACATGCTGCAGCGCGTCCGTGAGCTCGCCGTCCAGTCGGCGTCGGGTTCGTACCAGGACACCGACCGCGGCTACATGAACTCGGAAGTCGCCGAACTGCAGGCGCAGATTTCCAGTGTCCTCACCGACACCGAGTTCAACGGCAACGCCGTGTTCAGCACGACCGCCGGCACCGACGTTTCGCTGACCATCCAGGTCGGCGCCAACAACGGTGACACGATCACGCTGACCAGCACGGCGATCGACGGAACCAACGTCTCGGCCACCGCGCTCGACGTGAGTAGCCAGACGCTCGCCAACACGACGCTCGACAACGTCGATCTCGCGCTGGCCGACGTTGCCGCTACCCGCGCCTCGCTCGGTGCCGGCCAGAGCCGTCTCGAGTCGGCGGTCAACAGCCTGACCAACAACGTCACCAACCTGTCCGACGCGCGTTCGCGGATCGAAGACACCGACTATTCGGCCGAAACGACGGCTCTCGCCAAGGCGCAGATCCTGAGCCAGGCCTCGACCGCGATGCTGTCGCAGGCGAACCAGAGCCAGCAGAACGTCCTTTCGCTGCTGCGCTAACAGCCAGAACTATTCTGGTCTTTCGAGGCCCGGCGCTGCCCCCAGCGCCGGGCCTCTTTCTATGCGCGCTCCTGGAAGGGAGCGCCTTTGCGGATCACCCGGCAACGACGAGGCGATAGCCGGCATCGTATGCCTCGAGCCCAAGCAGTTCGCCGTAGCGCCGCTCCCATTCGCCGGTCGCGAGATCGCGCTCGAGCCGGTGCAGGCCCGCTTCGATATCGCGAAGCGCCCAGAACGACGAGCTTCCCGATCTCAGCTCCGGATCGAGATATGCCGCCGGCCTGCGCCAGTACGCGTAAAGGAAGCCGTCGCTACAATCGTGCGGCACAGGCACCGGTGCGATTTCGACCGCACCCAGCCACTTCGCATAGTCTTCGATTGCGGGCATCTGCGCCTCGTCGAGTTCCGCGAGCCCGGCAAAGTAGTCGGTCGGCCACGGACGGCTCGCTGGATCGAAGGTCAGCAGCACGATCGGGCCACGCGTGACGCGGCGCATCTCGCGCAGACCACCGGCCTTGTCCGCCCAATGATGGATCGTCAGGATAGCCATCGACGCGTCGAAGCTGTCATCGTCGAAAGGCAGCGCCTCGGCACAGGCCTGCGTCGCCCGTGCCGAGCCGGGCTTGCGCTTGCGGATCATTTCGATCGAAGGTTCCACCGCGACCACGTCCCGGTCCTCGGGCTCGTACGAACCGGTCCCCGCGCCGACGTTAAGAACGGTTCGCGCCGGGCCAAGCGCGCGCCGGATGCACGCCGCGATGCGCGCATCCGGCCGGCGAAGCCGTGCGTAGCTCATCCCGATCGTGTCGTAGCGCGTTTCCATCCGGCAAACCTGCCGCGGACCATTGGCCGTTGCAAGCGCCCGCCGAGACGAGAGGCAACGCGTCGCCTCCGTGAACCGTAACCCTAATCGGTAAGCAGGATCGAGATCCGGCGGTTGCGCGGGTCCTGGGGATTCTTCGGGATCAGCGGCTCCCGGTCCGCGACACCTTCGATCCGGCGGAAGCGGCGTTCGCCGATCCCGTTGCGCAGGAGCGCCTGGCGCGTCGCCTCGGCGCGGCCGGCGGAGAGCGACCAGTTGTTCGTCTGCGCGCCGCTGCGCCACGGCAGGGCGTCGGTGTGGCCGCGGATGTTGAGCTGGCCCGGCTCAGGCGCGACGGCATCGGCAATCACGCCGATCAGCGTCGCCGCATCGGGCGTGAGCACGGTGGTGCCGAGGACGAACATCGAGAAATCCGCGTCGTCGACCAGGTCGATCCGGACGCCTTCGGTCGTCTGAACCATTCGCACCTGACGCATCAGCCTGCGCAGCCGCTGGCTGTCCTCGAGCTCGGCAGCGACCCGCGCCCGCATCCGCCGCGCGGTGCTGACGCTCTCCTTCGGCCCGCCCTGCGCATCGCGGGGGACGGTGATCGAACGGGTTCCGGTCTGGCTTGCACGGTGCGGATAGGAATCGGGATCGGTCAGCGATGCGCCGCCGAGCAACCCGTCGGAGCCCGCACTCTGTTCCTTGGTCTTGACCAACGTCGGCGTGAAATAGTCGGCGAGGCCCTTACGCTGCTCCTCGGTAGTCGAACCGAGCAGCCACAGCAGCAGGAAGAACGCCATCATGGCGGTTACGAAATCGGCATAGGCGACCTTCCAGGCGCCGCCATGGTGCCCGGCGTCTGCAACGACCGTGACCTTCTTGACGATGATCGGCGGAACCGGATCGTTGCGCCCTGCGCGCGAAGCCATGTCACCTGCCCCGCAGGCTGTCGAGCAGCTCCGACAGGCCCGGACGGAAGGCGTGACCGAGGCCCGAGCGCGCGCTTTCGACCACCAGCGGCTGCGGATAGCCGTTGAGCGAGGCGATGATCACCTGCTTGACCGCGTGGAAAATCTGCTCGTCCTGCTCGATAATCTGCTTCAGGCGCGATGCGAGCGGCCCCACGATACCATAGGCCAGCAACACGCCGAGGAAGGTCCCGACCAGCGCCGAGCCGATCATGCCCCCCAGGATCGAGGGCGGCTGGTCGATCGAACCCATCGTCTTGACCACGCCGAGCACGGCCGCGACGATTCCAAGCGCAGGCAGCGCGTCTGCGAGCGACTGGAGCGCATGCTGCGGCTCGCGCATGTCGTGGAAATGCGTTTTCATCGCATTGTCCATCACGTCCTCGACCGCGTGCGTCTCGAGCGTGCCCGAGGACACCACGAGCAGCGTCAGCGTATCGCAGATCAGCGCGATCAGCGGCTTGTTCGCCAGCAGGTTCGGGTACTCGGCGAACAGTTCCGATTCCTCGGGCGTCTCGACATGGCTTTCGAGCGCGACCGGCCCTTCGGTCCGCATCAGCTTCATCAGCTTGGTTGTCAGCGCGATCGCGTCGATATGGTCCTGCTTCGAATGACGCGGGCCTTTGAATATCTTCTTGAACGAGCCGCCGATGGCCTTGAGCTCGTGCAGCGAATTGCCCGCGATCAGCGCACCGATAGCCGCGCCGCCGATGATCATCATCTCGTGCGGGACGGCCTCCATCACCGGGCCGAGCGCTCCGCCGGTGAGGGCAAATCCGCCGAACACCATCACGAGCAGGACGACGATACCGATCGCAGCATACATGTCTCTGGAACCCTTATCTTTCTCGTTGTCAGCGCAGCATGTCGAACAGCGTCAGGTTCGCCAGGCGCACGAAACTGGCCTGGCTCGCCTCGAGCACGGTCGTCACTTCCTGAAGTCGCGTCATCGTGGCCGCGAGGTCCGCGCCGCCGATCGCCTCCTGCTCGCCGGCGACGAGCTCGGAATTGGCCACGCGCCGGTCGTTCATCAGCTCGACCCAGCCCATTCGCGCGCCCACGACGGTCTGCCCGGTGGTGACCTTGTCCAGCCCGGCGGAAAGTCCCTCGAGCGCCTCGCGGCTCGCCCCCACCTGATCGCCCCCGCCCTGGAGCGCAGCGGCGAGGTTGCCCAGCACCGCGAACAGATCGGTCTGGACGCCGCCCACCTCGATATCGAGCACCTCGGGTCCCGTCAGCGCAGGAACCACCGACTGCCCTTCGCCCAGATCGACCCCGTCCTTCGTCGGAGTGCCGACGTAGGTATAGGCGCCGCCGACCAGCTCGTAGGCCGCGCCCGCCGCCTGCCCGCCGAACAGCGCGTGCCCGGCGCTGTCGCGCCCGTTGGCCACCAGCAGCAGGCTCTGTTGCAGATTCGCGATTTCGGTACCGATCGAGGCGCGCTGTTCCGGACTGAGCACGCCGTTGGCGGCGTGCGTGGCAAGCTCCTGCGCGCGAATGATGACGTTCGCGATCGAACCCAGCGCGTCGTCGGTCATCGCGAGATCGTTCGAGGCGACGTCCGAGTTGCGCTGGTCGATTTCGGCCAGTCGCTCACCGCGCTCGAGCGTGCGCAGGCGCGCCGCGGCGACTGGATCGTCGGACGAGCGCGAGAGCCGCTCGCCGGTTCCGATCTGCTGCTGCAGTTCTTCGGCCTGAGCGCGCAAGGTCCCGACCTGGCGGGTCGCACGCTCGTAGAAGGCGCTGGTGCTGAGACTTATCATGGCGCGCTCACCTCAGTTGCAGCAAAGTGTCGAAGATGTTGCTCGCGACCTGCATCGCGCGACCCGAAGCCTGGAACGCCTGCTGGAAACGCATCAGATTGGCCGCTTCGGTGTCGAGATCGACGCCGGCCTGCTGCTCGAGCGAGATGCGCGCCGAGGCGGCGATCGAGTCGAGCGCGTCGCGGGTGATGGTACGACCCGCGACCGCGCTCGACACGTCGAACAGAAGCGCGTTCATCGATTTGGCCGCGCCGCTGCTGTCGAGCGCCTGGCGCATCACGGCGAGGTTCGAGCCGTCGAGGCTACCCGGCGGCGCGCCGGCGGGCGCGGTCGCGAGTCCGGCACTATCGCTCATCACGACCGTGATGCCAGCCGCTCCGGTTCCGCCGAAGATCGGCTGGCCGGGCGTGCCGTCGAGCGCCGCTCCCGATGTCTGTGCACCGTTGACCGCCCCGGCGATACCGTCGGCCAGGGCGTCGAGCCGCGCACGCACGTCGGCGCCTGCCTGGAGCGCGAGCGCCGCGCCCGCGAGCGAGCCGCCGGAAGGCTGGATCGCCGCACCGCCAACCGCGAAGGCGATCGTGCCGTCGGCTGCGTTGGTGGTCATCGAAAGCGCGGCGGCGCTGCCTCCGCTGACGAGCGTGGCGCCGCCGGTGGCGACGGTGACCGAACCGTCGGCGGCGAAGCTGGTGGATATGTCGACAACGCCGCTCATCCGCTCGAGCAGCGCATCGCGCTGGTCGAGCAGCGAGGCGCGATCGCTGCTGCCCACGCCGGCGCGCGCCAACCGCAGGTTCACCCGCGCGAGTTCGCCGCCGATCACGTTGGCTTCGTCGATCGCCCCGGCCGCCTCGAAGCGCAGGCCTTCGCCCGCGGCGTCGAGCGTCTCGACGGCGATGTTGAACTTGCGCGCAAGGGTGTCGGCGCCCGCCAGCACTGCGGCGCGCAGCGAGGGATCGGTCGGATTGGTCGAGAGCTGCTGCAACGCCCCCTCGAGCTCGACGATCGAATCGTAGACGCCCGACTGTTCGACCGAGGCCTCGAGATTTTCCAGCCCGCGCAACTCGGTATCGGCGCGCGCGAGGTCGCTGCCGGTACGGCGCACTTCGGCCTGGCGGAACATGTCGGCATTGCGATGCACGCCCGCGACGCGCACGCCGGAAAGCGAGATATCCCCGACACGGTTCCAGCCACCGGCCGCGGCGACTTCCTCCATCCGCGCGCTGCGCCGGACATAGCCATCGGTCGAGGCATTGGCGATGTTCTGCGCCGTGACGTCGAGCGCGCCGCGCGCCGCGCGCGCGCCGCTGGCGGCGATCGAGAGGAGGTCGGACGCCATGCGTCAGTCCCTCCGGGCTTCGCGCGAATGAGGCTCCACGAAGCGCGCAAGCTGCGCTTCGATCTGGGCTGCGAGGCCGAGCGAGCCGGTGGTCGCGGCGACTTCGGCGAAGCGCGCGTCGCGCATCTCGCGGAAGGTCTCGTCGCCCGAACCGCCGAACAGGTCGTCGCCGCCGAAATCGGTCTTGCGGGCGGCCGACAGCATCTGCCGCACGAAGATCGCCTCGAACTGCTTGGCCGCCTCGGCCAATCGCTCGCGCTCGGTCCCGCCCGGCGCGCTGGCCGAAACGATCGCCTGCCCGGCGTTGGCACTCGCGAGGGAGATCGGCGAGGTCATATGATCACCATCTCGGCCTTGAGCGAGCCGGCCTGCTTGAGTGCCTCGAGGATTGCGACGAGGTCCGACGGGGAGAGCCCGAGCATATTGAGTCCGTCGACCAGCTCGGCAAGCGAAGCGCCCGGCTCGAGCATCGTCACGCGGTTGCCCTCTTCGTAGGCATCGATCGCGGTGTCTTCCTCGATCTCGGTCTCGCCCTCGCTGAACGGCGCGGGCTGGACCACGGTGGGATTCTCGTCGATCCGCACCACCAGACTGCCGTGGCTGATCGCCGCCGGCGACAGGCGCACCGCGCTGGAAATCACCACCGTGCCGGTGCGGCTGTTGACGATCACCTTGGCCGCGGCTTCGGCCGGGTCGATGTCGAGCATCTCGATCGTGGCCATGATGCCGGCACGCTCGTTGGCGCCGTAGGGCAAGCGCAGCGCCAGGGTGACACCGTCTTCCACCACGGCCATCCCCGGATAGCGCGCGTTGATCGCGTCGCGCACCCGCGTGGCGGTGAGAAAATCGGCTTGATAGAGGTTCCAGCGCAGCACATCGCGCTCGGCGAAACCGGTCGCGACCGCGCGTTCGACGGTCGCGCCGTCGGCGATCCGCCCCACCGTGGGTACGTTGACGGTAAGCTTCGAGCCGTCGCGGCCCGACACTCCGAGCCCGCCGACCGCGAGGTTGCCCTGCGCCATCGCGTAGACCTGCCCGTCCGCGCCGTAGAGCGCGGTCAGAACCAGCGCCCCGCCGCGCAGCGATTTTGCCTTGCCGATAGTCGACACGGTGATGTCGATCCGCTGGCCCGGCTTGGCGAACGCGGGCAGGCTGGCGGTGACGATCACCGCCGCAGCGTTTTTGAGCGCCGGGTTCACACCGGGCGGAAGTTGCAGCCCGAAGCGATCCGACACTCCGCGCATGGCCTGGGTGACATAGGCGAAGTTGTCGTCGCCCGATCCGTCGAGCCCGACCACGATGCCGTAGCCGGTCAACTGGTTCGAGCGGACCGACTGGAACGTGCCCAGATCGCGCACGCGCTCTGCCGATGCAGGTGCGGCGATGGAGGCGGCGAGCGCAGCGATGGCCAGGAGGATGGTTCTTATCATGGCAGCCTCCTCAGAACGGGGTCACGATGTTGAAGAACCGCGACAGCCAGCCTTCGCGGCTGGCGCGCTGGACCGCGCCCTTGCCCGCGTAAGTGATGCGCGCATCGGCGATCCGCGGCGAGGCTATCGAGTTGTTCTGGTCGATATCGGCCAGGCGGATGATGCCCGAAAGCTGGATCCATTCCTCGCCCTGGCTCAACTCCATCACCTTCTCGCCGCGAATGAGGGCCGTGCCGTTGGGTCGGACTTCGGCGATGGTCACGGTGATGTCCCCCCTGAAGGTGCTCGTCTGGGAGGCGTCCCCCTGACCTTTGAACGACGATTGCCCCGAAGAATTAAGGACATTGGGGTTGAACGAGAACGGGCCCATGCTCGGCGGGGTCAGCGAGAAACCGCCGTCGCGCTTGGTGTTCGAACCCGCCGACTTCGAGGTCGAGGTGCGTTCCAGCAGCACCACGGTGACGAGATCGCCAACCTGGCTGGCACGGTTGCCGTTGTAGAGCGGGGTGAAGCCGTTCGTGACCTGGAAGATCGCGCCGTTGGCGGGGGCCTGCGCGACGACCGGCGCGGGCGGCGGCGGCAGCGCGGCCTGGAAGCCGGCCGAGCGCTCGGGCCCGCAAGCGGCGAGCGCGAGCGCGGAACCGCCCACGATGGCGGCGCGAAGAAGATTGCGGTTCATTGTCGTCCTCACAGCGTCTGGTTCGCGTTGCGCAGCATCTCGTCGACCGCCGAGATCATCTTCGAGCTGATTTCGTAGGCGCGCTGGCATTCGATCATGTCGACCAGCTCCTCGACGATGTTGACGTTCGAGGCCTCGAGCATCCCCTGGCGGATATTGCCGCGGCCGAGCTCGCCGCCCGGGCCGAGCTGAACGGCGCCGCTGGCGGCGGTTTCGACCAGGAAGTTGTCGCCGATCGCCTGCAGCCCGCCCGGGTTGGCGAAGCTCGCGACCTGGATCTGGCCGAGTTCGGCAGGCTCCGCCTCGCCCGCGATCTGCGCGCTGACGATGCCGTCGGGCGAAACCGAGATCGCGCCCGCGCCTTCGGGGATCGTGATCGCGGGCTGGACGGTATAGCCCTGCTGCGTCACCAGCTGCCCTTCGGCGGAACGGGTGAAATTGCCGGCGCGGGTATAGCCGAGCTTGCCGCCGGGCAGCTCGACCTGGAAATAGCCGTCGCCGTCGAGCGCGAGGTCGAGCGCGTTGCCGGTGGTGTTGAGCGCACCCTGCGACACGATCTGGCTGGTCGACTGAATGGCGACGCCGGTGCCGAGGTTGAGCCCGGTGGCGTATGCGGTCTCGCCCGAGGAACGCTGCCCGGCGACACGTGCGTCCTGATAGGCGAGCGTGGCGAAGTTGGCGCGGTCCTTCTTGAAGCCGGTGGTGCCGACGTTCGCGAGGTTGTTGGCGATCACGCGCATACGCGCGTCCTGCGCTTCGAGCCCGGTGCGGGCGACCTGGAGTGCGGAAGTGGGCATTGTCGGTTTCCTTTCGTCGTCTCGGCGCGTCAGCCAAGACGCATCAGTTGCGCGCCGGCCTGGTCGCAGTCGCGCGCGGTGGCGATGAGCTTGCTGCGCATGTCGAAGAGCCGCTGCGCCTGGATCATTTCGACCAGCACCTCGGTCGGCTTCACGTTCGATTGTTCGAGCGAGCCGGTGATCACGGTCGCTTCGGCATCGGTCGGAAGAATCCCGCCGCCCTCGACCCTGAACAGCCCGTCGAGGCCCTTGGCAATCGGGCTGCCCTGCCAGCCGGCGAGCTTGATCCGCCCGACTTCGACCGGAGGCGCCTCGGGCGCCGCGGGATCGGTCACGCTGACCACCCCGTCGGGCGAGATCGTGGTTTTGGCGCCGAGCGGCACGGTGATCGGCCCCGCCTCGCTCATCACCGGCCGTCCCTCTCCGTTCACGAGCGCGCCGGTTGGCGAGATAGAGAGATCGGCACGGCGCGTATAAGCCTCGGTGCCGTCGGCCGCTTGAACCGCCATCAGCGCCTTGCCCTGGATGTAGAGGTCGAGATCGTGTCCCGTCCGCGTCATCTCTCCGGGGGTCATCACCGCGCCGCGGACCTCGGCGCGCTGCATCGCGCGCACGTCGAGGGCCTCGCCGTCGATGGTGACCGGCCGCTGGTCGAGCAATTCCGCGCGGAAGCCGATGGTGTTGGCGTTCGCCATGTTGCTGGCGATCACCCGCTGGCGTTCCATCGATCCGTTCATGCCCGACAGGGCGGTGTAGATCAGGCGATCCATGCCGCTTCTCCGTTCAATTAGACCCGCTCATCCTGAGCTTGTCGAAGGTCATCCCGAGCTTGGCGACGGATCAGGTCCGCAGATTGATGACCGTCTGCGAGATCTGGGTCGCGGTATCGATCGCCTTGGCGTTCGCCTGGAAGTTGCGCTGCGCGGTGATCAGGCCGACCAGCTCCTCCGCAATGTCGACGTTCGAACGCTCGAGCGCGCCCGAAAGCAAAGCGCCGAACTGGCCGGAGCCGGGTGAGCCGAAGTTCGCAGCCCCCGAGATGCCGGTCGATTCCCAATTCGACGAACCGACCTGCTTGAGACCGGTGGGCACGATGAACGAGGCGAGCGCGATGCTGCCGACCGGCTCGACCGAACCGTCGGCATAAGACGCCGAGACCAGTCCATCGTTGCCGACGACGACGCCGACGTATTCCGCGCCCGCGCCGTTGACCGGCGGAACCAGCGCATCGACCGGCGTGGTCGAGGTCGGCACGCCGTTGGCGTCGGTCGGGAAGACCTGCAGGCGGTTCACGCCGCCGTCGGTGATGTAGCCGTTCTCGTCGAGCCCGAACGCGCCGTTGCGCGTATAGAGCGTCTTGCCGGACTCGGCCGAACGAGTGGCGAAGAAGCCGTCACCGGTGATCGCGACATCGAGCGAGGCGCCGGTCTGTTCGATCGGCCCGAGCGAGAAGTTCTGCGTGATCGCCTCGACCGTCGCGCCGATGCCCTTGACCATGCGCGGATCGGTCTGCGCCGAGCCCGCGACGATGTCGGCAAACTGGGTGCCGCCCTTCTTGAAACCGTTGGTTTCGACGTTGGCGATGTTGTGGGCGATGACGCCCAGGTCGGTCTGGGCGTTCTTGAGCCCGTTCAGCGAAGTGTAGAAAGACATTGTTCCGTACTCCTGTGCGTCATTCGGTGGGGGTGGAGGCCGCCTGGGCGGCGGCGAGGACGTCGAGCTTCTCCGAGATTTTCTGGAGCGTCGCGTTGACGTCGTTGATTCCGGCGAGCGAGGAGAACTGCGCCATCTGCGCCAGCATCTCCTTGTTATCGACCGGGTCGAACGGGTCCTGCTGCTGGATCTGCACGGTCAGCAGACGCAGGAAATCGGCCTGGCCGAGTTGCGCGTAGTCGCGCCCGGTCGAGGCAAGCCCCGCCGCGCCCGCGGCGCCGGCGGCATTGGTCGCTGCTACGGTCATTTCATCCTCATCGTATCGAGCATCAGCTGCTTGGCGGTGGACATCGCCTCGATCATGTTCTGGTACTGGCGCGAGGCTTCGAGCATCTCGACCATCTCGGCGTTCTCATCGACTGGGGAGGCCCAGACGTAGCCGTCGGCGTCGGCGAGCGGATGGCCCGGCTCGTGGCGGCGGACCGGCGCGACATCGGCGCGCTTCACGCTGTCGACCCGCACCGTGCTCATGCCGCTCGCGGCGTCGAGCTGCTCGGCGAAGACCGGGCGCAGCGGGCGGTAGGCTTCTTCCTCGCTGCCCGCGACGCTGCCGGCGTTGGCGAGGTTGGAGGCGGCCGCGTTCATCCGCACCAGCTGGGCGGACATGGCGCGCTGGCCGATATCGAACAGGGTCATCGGGCCCGACATCGTCATTCGCCCTTCAGCGCGCGGGTGAGCTTCTCGACCCGCCCGTTCAGAAAGCTGAGCGTGGCGGTGTAGGCGACCGCGTTCTCGGCGAACTCGGCCTGCTCCGTCGCCATCTCGACCGTGTTGCCGTCGAGGCTCGACATCACCGGCACGCGGTAGCGCGTGGCCGATCCGATCGCCGCGTCGGCGTCGGCGCCGCCCATGCGCGCCTCGAGCGCGGCGGCGAAGTCGATGTCGCGCGCCTTGTATCCCGGAGTCGCCGCATTGGCGATGTTCGATCCGAGCATGCCCATGCGCTGCGCCCGGATCTCCAGCGCCGCACCGTGAATGCCGAAAAGGCCGTTGCTCATGACAGTCTCCTGCGTGTTCGGGCTCTTTCCAGCAAAGAGCGTGCCAGTTCTTGCGGGGAGCGCATTTGCCGGGGCGGCGCAGGCGACCGGCGGCAAGCGCTTGCCGGAAGCGGCAAATGTCCGCCGAGGGCTGAATGGCGCCGCGATGCGGGCGTTCTTCCCGTTCGAGGAGATTCTCGTGAACGTGATGCAATTGCTCGACCCGCTTTCGGCCGCCATCGTGCTCGGCGGCACGCTTGCCGCCACGCTGCTGCGCTGCGGCTGGCGCGATGTGCGCGCCGCGCTGCGCGCACTGGCGCAACTGCCGAGCAAGCCGTTCGACAGCGTGCGCGTGCGCTCTGAGCTCGCCGCGCAAGTGCGCGAGATCGGCAAGAACGGCATCCTGCGCGCCGAACCGCACAGCTTCGGCGACGGCGAGTTCGACGACCTCAGCGATGCGCTGATCCGCAACCGCTCGATCACCGCGCTCTACGACGAGCACGAGCGTCACCGCAGCCGCCGCCAGCGCGCGGCCGAAACCGCCGCGCGCGTGCTCGGCGAAGCGGCCGAGCTCGCTCCCGTTCTCGGCCTCGCGGGCACGCTGGTCGCGCTGGGCGGCTTTTCGGCAGGAGGGGACGCGGACTACGCGCGCTCGATCGGGACCGCGGTGGTCACCACGCTCTACGGCCTGGTGTTCGCCAATTTCGTATTCGGCCCGCTCGCCGGCGCGGTGGGGCGGCGCGCGCGTGCCGAGGAGCAGGAGCGGCAGGAACTGCTCGAATGGCTCGCCAGCGCGGTCGAGCGCTCGATTCCGCGGCGTGACGCCGCCGGCGACGAAGCGAAAGCCGCATGATCGCCTCGACCGCCCGTATCGGCTGGCAGACCACCCTCGCCGACCTGGCGCTGATCCTGTTCATGGTCACCGCCGCGGCAATGGCCGAAAAGCCCGATGCGGCCCAGGCTGTGCCGGAGCCGCCCATCGCCGGCGCGCCGGTGCCTGCCGGGGGGGAGCCGCTTGCAATCTACCGCGCCGCGCCGAATGCGCCGCCGATCGGCGAATGGCTCGCCGGTCAGCCGCGCGACGATCGCCAGCACCTCACCATCGTCGCGCGCCATCCGGCGGGCGACACGGCCGAAGCGACGCGCGACGCGCTCGCGCTTGCGCGCGAAGCCGAGGCAGCCGGACGCAACGCGCGGATCGTGATCGAACCGGCGCAGAGGGGCGACCTGATCGCGGTGCTCGACTTCGACGGAAGACAGTCTGGCACGGCGATTGCAAGCCCCGGCCCAACCGCCAACCAGAGGTGACATCCATGCGAACGATCAAAGCAGCCTTCGCCCTCGGTGCGCTCGCCGCCGCCATTCCCGCCGTCGCCGCCGGGTTTCACGATCCGGCGAGTATCGACCGTCAGGTCGCGCAGTTCACCGGCGCGCCGACCGGGGGCGAGGGCGGCGCGCGCCTGCCGGTCGATCGCCGGCTCAAGCTCTCGCAATGCCCGATGCCGCTCGCGCTCGAGTGGTATGGCAGCAGCAATCGGACGGTGCTCGTCCGCTGTCCCATCGCGGGCGGCTGGCGCCTGTTCGTACCCGTCGCGGGCGGCTCGGGCGGCACCAGTTCGGAGCCGGTCGTCGCGCGCGGCGAGATGGTCTCGATCGCCATCCAGGGCAGCGGCTTCACCGTGACCCGCAACGGCGAGGCGCTCGAAGAAGGCGCCGTCGGCGAGTGGATCCGCGTGCGCCCTGCCGGCGACAGGCGCGATCCGATCCGCGCCCGCGTGGTCCAGCCGGGCCGGGTCGGCATAGATTTGCCGTAGGCGGCGTGGGGGCGGCAAAATTCTGCGCACCCCCTTAAATTGCCGCAGCGTTCGCCGTCTTCAGTCCTGCAACACCAGTGGAGCGGACCGATGGATCGGATCGACATTCAGGGAACGAACGGGATCGCCGCACGCCTTCGCGCGCGCGCTTCTGCCCCTGTCGGCCCGACGGACCGCCCCGATCCGGTGCCCGCCGAATCCGACCAGGCCGCCGCCGCCGCGCTCTCTGCGGTCGGCCTCGCTGGCGCCGAAGCGCCGATCGATCAGGAGCGCGTCGGCCGCATCCGCCACGCGATCGCGCAGGGCCAGTACCTGCTCGAACCGCGCAAGACCGCCGACGCGATCATCGCGAGCGGGTTCATGTTGAGGAATGCGCAATGACCACGGACACACCTCTGCGCCCCACTCTGCACAGCGCGCTCCGGCAAATGCTTGCCCTTCTCGAAAGCGAGCGGCAGGCGCTTGCCGGGCTCGACCTCGACAGCATCCTCACCTGCTCGGACAACAAGCTCGAGCTGTGCGAGATCATCGAGCGCGAGGCCGCCGGCCCGCTCGACGAGGAATGCCGCGGGCTGCTCGACGCGGTGACGCGGCTCAACGAGATCAACCGCAAGATCCGCAATCTGATCGCGGCCAACGTCGAGGCGCGCCTCGGCTCGCTCGCCGGACGTATCAGCCTCTACGGCGCAGGCCGCCCCGCGGTATCGCGCGAGGTCCCCTACCCCGCCTGATTTTCGGGCCAGCCTATTCTGGCACACGTCTTGCTTGAACACCGGCGAGTACAACCACGCCGGGGGCAGTCTTGCCAGAGGTCACACCAGTACAACGCACCGAAGTTCAGGCGTCGATCGCCCGTGCTTCGGCCGCGACCGGGGTCGATTTCGACTACCTGCTGGCGCAGGCGCGGATCGAATCCAACCTCGACAGCGACGCTCGCGCGCGCACTTCGAGCGCGTCCGGTCTCTACCAGTTCATTTCCTCGACCTGGCTCGAGACGCTCGACCGGCACGGCCGCACCCACGGGCTCGACTGGGCCGAAGCCGCCATTACGCGCAGCGGCGGCCGCGCCAGTGTCGGCGACGCGGGCATGCGCGCGCAGATCATGGCGCTGCGCTTCGACCCCGAAGTTTCCTCGCTGATGGCGGCCGAGCTCGCGCGCGACAACGCGGGCGAGCTGCGCGGCTTCCTGGGCCGCGAGCCCGACCATGCCGAACTCTACCTCGCGCATTTCCTCGGCGCGGGAGGCGCAAAAGATTTTCTGGGCGCGGTGCGCGACAATCCGCTGACGTCGGCGGCAGCGCTGTTTCCCAATCCCGCGCAGGCGAACCCGTCGATCTTCTACCAGGGCGGGCGTTCGCGCTCGGTCGGCGAAGTGATGGAGCTGATGCGCGGCAAGGTCGAGCGGGCCAAGGCCGGCGGCAGCGCGATCCCCGCCGGCATCGATGGCGGGATGGAATACATGCCCTCGTCCCCCGCGGCGGCCTTCGCCCACGCACAGCGCTCCTACGCCACGCCATCAATCGGCCCCGCGGCCGCACTCCCACCCGCCCCCGCCCCGCGGCCGTCGATGGCCGAAACGCTGCAGGCGACCTTCCGCGGATCGGGCGGCCTCGGTGATCGTGCCGCCCGCCAGATCGACGAAGCCTACGGCAAGTTCAGGGCCTTCGGGCTGTGACCTGGCGCTCTTTCCTCACGCCCTCGATGGCGCTGCCGGTCGGCATCCTCACGATCATCGTGCTGATGGTCGTGCCGATCCCGCCGACGATGCTCGACATCTTCTTCGTCCTCAACATCGCGCTCTCGGTGGCGGTGCTGATGGCGGCGATGAACGCGGAAAAGCCGCTCGACTTCTCGTCGTTCCCCTCGGTCCTGCTGTTCGCGACGCTGCTGCGCCTCGCGCTCAACGTCGCCTCGACCCGCGTCGTGCTGATGAACGGGCACGAAGGGCATGCCGCCGCGGGCAAGGTGATCGAGGCGTTCGGCGCGTTCCTGATCGGCGGCAACTTCGTCGTCGGCCTGTTCGTGTTCATCATCCTGATGATCATCAACCTGGTCGTGGTGACCAAGGGTGCGGGCCGTGTGTCCGAAGTCTCGGCGCGTTTCACTCTCGATGCGCTGCCCGGCAAGCAGATGGCGATCGATTCCGATCTCGCGGCCGGCCTCATGAATGCCGAGGAAGCCAGGACGCGGCGCCGCGAAGTCGCCACCGAAGCCGATTTCTACGGTTCGATGGACGGCGCGAGCAAGTTCGTGAAGGGCGACGCGATCGCGGCGCTGCTGATCCTGTTCGTCAACATCGTCGCAGGCTTCGTGCTCGGCATGGTTTCGCACGGGCTCTCGGCGAGCGAGTCCGGCTCGCTCTACGTCACCCTCGCGATCGGCGACGCGCTGGTCGCGGCGATCCCCGCGCTGCTGCTCTCGATCGCCGCCGCGGTGATCGTCACCCGCGTTTCTGACACTCGCGACCTCACCGGCCAGATCGGCGGCCAGTTTGCAGAGCCAGGCATCTGGCTGCCGGTCGCCTGCATCCTCGGGGCGATGGGGATGATTCCGGCCATGCCGCAATCCGTATTCCTGCCGCTCGCCGCCGGCGCCTTCCTGCTCTGGCGCATGCTCAAGCGACACAAGGCAATACCCAAATTCGAAGAACCCGAACCCGCGCCCGACGTGACCCGGATCGCGATCGAGGACGTGTCCGAGCAGGCGCTGGTCACTGTCGAACTCGGCTTCGGCCTCGTCCACCTCGCGGATGAAAAGCGCGGCGCACCGCTCGTCGCGCGGCTCACCGGGCTGCGGCGCCAGTTGTGTCAATCGTTCGGATTCGTGGTGCCGCAGTTCCGCATCAAGGACAGTTTCGATCTCGCTCCCGACCGCTATCGCATTACTCTGGGCGGCGCGCCGCTCGGCTCGGGCAGCCTGCGCGCCGACCGCCTGCTGGCGATCGACACCGGCGAGGCGGGTCAGCTCGGTATGTTGCCGGGCGAAGCGACCCACGACCCGAGCTTCGGCTGTCCCGCGGTGTGGATCGACGCTTCGGCGCGCGATCTCGCGGTCGCCGAAGGCTATCTGGTGGTCGACGCCGAAAGCGTCGTTGCGACACACGTCAACCAGCTTCTCTCGGCCCGGCCGCAGGACCTGCTCGGCCCCGATCAGGTGCGCGAGCTGCTCGACATGGTGCGCGAACGCAACGCCCAACTGGTCGAGACGATCACTCCGCAGCCGCTCTCGCTCGCTGCGATCACCCGCCTTCTGCGCGCGCTGCTTTCCGACGGCATCTCGCTCGCGCACCCGATCCCGGCGCTCTCGAGCCTGTCGCAAGCCGCGCAGCAGACGACCGAACACGAACGGCTGATCGACATGCTCCGCGCCGATCTCGGCCCGATGCTGGTCGGCAGTCTGTGCCCGCCCGACCAGCGCCTGCCGGTCATCACGCTCGCCGCCGAGCTCGAGGAGATGGTCGTCGGCGGACTGCAGGATCCCATCAGCGGCAACGTCGTCATCGAGCCCGACCTCGCCCGCTCGATCGGCGAGCGCATTGCCGCGATCGTCGCAGGTCGCCCCGCTGGCGCCGGCCCTCCCGCGCTGATCGTGCAACCGCGCGCGCGCCGCCCGCTGGCCGGCCTGCTCAAGTTGCGCGCGCCAGGCTGCGCCGTGCTCTCGATCAACGAGCTGCCGGTCTCGCAGCCGATCGAAGTGATCGCGGTGGTCGGGGGCGACAACGGAGTTGCACCGCAAGTCGCCCAGAACACGCCCGACGAAGACGTGAATATGGAGGCGATGGCCGCATGAAGCTCGACCATTCGCAGTTTTCCGCCGCGGCGGCCTATCGCGGCAATGTCGGGGAACGCGTAACGCGATTCCTGCCTATGGTGCGCAAGCTCGCATGGCATTTGTCGGGCAGCGGCGGTCCGACGGTCGACGTCGAGGATCTGATGCAGGCCGGGCTCGTCGCGCTGACCGAATGCGCGCAAAAGCACGACGCGCCCAGCGAAGACGGCTTCGCCGCCTACGCCAAGCTGCGCGTGCGCGGCGCTATGGTCGACCTGCTGCGCAACGCCTCGCCCGACCCGCGCGGCGCGCGCGCCAGGCGGCGTATGATCGAACACATGAAAGCCAAGCTCCAGGCCGAACTCGGCCGCGAGCCTTCGGCCGGAGAACTCGCGGAAAGGCTCGGGATGACGGTGGAGGATTATCTCCAGCTCGAAGGGGAGCTGGTCGAGACGCGTATCGCCTCGATCGACGAATGCTATTCGGAAACCGACGTCGCATTCGCTTCGGCCGAGCCCGACGCCGAGCGGCAGGTGTTGCAGCAGGAAGACCGCGAGAACCTGATCGATGCGATCTCCTCGCTCGGCGAGCGCCACCAGCTCGTGATCCAGCTCTATTTCGTCGAGGAACTCAACCTGTCCGAGATCGCCGCGGTGCTTTCGGTCAGCGTGCCGCGCGTGCACCAGCTCAAGGCCGCCGCGCTCGCGCAGATGCGCAAGGCGCTGGAGCCTGCCGACTGAATTGACAAGCACACCCCGGCGCGCGACACATTGCGCCCGATGCAACGGGGGTCGTGGATAGTCGCTGTGGCGCTGGCCTTGTTGCTGGCCGTGTGGCCACGGGTCGCCGCCGCGCAGGAGCCGCTTCCCGCGGTCGCGCTCGAAGCAGGCGAGAACGCTCCGCCGCTCGCGCCCTACGTCCGCTATTCGAACGATCTCGGGCCGGTCGAGGCGCTTTCGCCAGCGCAGATCCTCGCCGCGCCGCTGCAGCCGATCGCCGGGCGCGCGGCGCATTTCGGGCTGCCGGGCGGGCGCACCGCGGTCGCGCTGAAGGTCCGCAACGTGGGCGAGGAGGCGGGAAGCTGGATCTTCACCACCGGGCGCGGTTCGCTGAGCTATTTCCGGCTCTACGAGATCGCCGGCGACCGGCTCGAACTGCTGGTCGATGGCACCGACGCCGAGGACGCGAGCAGGAATTTGCGCGCCTATCAGGCGTTCAGCACCGAGCTCGTGCTTGCGCCGCGGCAGGAGAAGACGATCGTGATCGACTTTCTGTCCGAAAACTCGACCTACATGCCGCTCAGGATCGAGACGTACGGCAGCTTCTTTCAGGACCGGCGCGCGAACATCGCGATGGTTGCGGGCGTAGTGCTCGGCGTGGTGGTGCTGATCTTCGTCAACTTCCTGTTCTTCTCGATCACCGGTTATCGGGAGTTCGCCTGGCTCGCGCTGGCGCAGGCGTTCTTCGCACTCAACACGATCCAGGCCGAAGGCTACGTCACGATCTTCTTCCTCGCCGACAGCCCCCTGCTCGGGCTGGGAATCGAGGATGCGATCAAGTGCGCCTTCGCCGCGGCGATGGCGCAGTTCGCGCGCAGTTTCGTACGCACCGGGGCGCTGTTCCCGCGCGCCGATTTCGTGCTCAAGCTGCTGATCGTCGCAAGCCTCTTCACGATCGCACTCCAGTCCGGCCTGGCATTCTACGATCCCGCCTTCCGCAATTTCCTGCACGCGGGGACCTGGCTGATCACGATCGGCGTCGCACTGTTCCTGCCGTTCGTGGGTTTCGCCGCGATGCGGCGGATCGGCAATCAGCTCTGGCCGCTGCTCGTCGGCTGGGGCAGCCTGGCGCTGTTCATCGTCTACGCCGCGATCGCTTCTATGGGCGTGTTCACCTGGCTGCCGATCAACTGGCACCTGGCAGGCCCCGTCGGGCTGTTCGAATCGCTGATGGTGACGCTCGCGCTTGGCCTCAATCTGCGGAAGATCCAGGCCGACAAGCGCGCGGCGGACGCCAACTACGCCCGTTCGATGGCAGAACGGCTCGAGATCAGCGAGAGCGCCAAGAAGCTCGCCGAGGAAAAGGCGTTCGCGCTCGCGACGGTGAACAGCCAGAACGCGCTGCTGCACGCCTCGGGCCACGACAGCCGCCAGGTCATCCTCGCGCTCAACAGCGCGGTGGATGTGCTCGAGCGGGGCGAACATGCGGAGGAGAACCGCGAGCTGGCGGCGATCCTGCGCAGCTCGGCCGACTATCTCAACGAGATCGCGGCGACCACGATGTCCGGCGCGGCGCTGATCGGAAGCGAATCGGGGTTCCTCGCGCTCAGCGCGTTCAAGGGCGGCGCGCTGGTCGAGCCGCTGACGATGATGTTCAAGACGCCGTTTGCGGCGAAGAATCTCTCGCTCGCGGCCGAGATCGACGAAGGCGTGGTCATCGTGTCGGATCGGCCCATTCTGATGCGCGCGCTCGCGAACCTGCTGAGCAACGCCTATCACTATACCGATGCCGGCGGCGCGCGGATCGAAATGCGGGCCGAGGACGGTCGCGCGGTGATCGAGATCGCCGACACCGGCGTGGGCATGACCGACGAGCTGGTCCGCCAGTTGCGCGACGATTCGGCGCCGCGCTCGACCGGGGACGACGAGCGGCGCGGTTCGGGTTCGGGCTTCCGTTCGGCGCGCCGGCTGATCGAAAGCCTTTCCGGCACCCTCGACATCGTCTCTTCGGGGCCGGACGGCACGCGCTTGCGCATCACGCTTCCCTGCACCTATCCCGAGGTGGAAATCTGCGCGGCAGAGGATCTCGACAGGGCGATGCCGGGCTGGCGCGTGCTCGACTTCGACCGTCGCGAAGCATTCGAGAGCGCGCTGGCCGAAGTCCGCATCGGAAAGCGGACTTCGGCGGCGGCGGCGACCTACGACGACACGACCGTCACCCGCGGTCGGCTGGCCGAAGCGGTCGAGCTGATGCTGGTCAAGCCGCTGTGCCGCGAAATGCGCGCGCACCCCGCATTCGCGCGACGGTCAGAGCAGGTTTAGCTCCTGCGCTCGCTCGACGATCTTGCGGTTGTTCGGGACGTCCAGCTTGCGCCGCAGCTCTGCGATATGGAACGAGACCGTGGGCTGCGCGATCGCCAGCCGGTACGAGATTTCCTTGTTGCTCTCCCCTTGCGCCAGATAGTGGAGGATCGCCATCTGGCGGGACGACAGCGCAACGGGGACTTCGCTCAGCTGGATCATGCCGTCGCGCATCCGGGGTGAGAGATAGACTTCGCCCGCCAGCGCGGCATCGCACGCGGCGATGATCTCCCGCGGCGGATCGGCCTTGCTGACCACCCCGCGTGCGCCGAGCTTGAGCGCGTAGTCGATCTCGCCGAACTGGCTCTCGCCGGTGAGGATGATGACCGTCATATCGCGCGATCCGACGATCTCTGCGAGGATGTTCACCCCGCGTACGTCAGGCATGTTGAGGTCCAGAATGACGATATCGACCGGTTGCGACTGGACGAAGGCGCTTACGGTTGATGCGTGATCGAGCGCGCCGACGATCTCGAAGTGTCCATGGCCGGCGAACAGCATGCGCAGCCCGCCCTGGGTGATCGGGTGATCGTCAACGATGAGAATCTTGTGCTTGGCGGTCATCGCTAACTCGCACCCGGCAGATCGCATAGACTTGCACTGTGCGCCATGGCGAGGGAGCACGGCAACCCGAATTATTGTTGGGCCGCGCGGCTGCGCGCCGGGGTGCGGGGATTGACTCGGGCTCGCGGTTCTCGCAGGTGCGCAGGTAGACGGTGCCGCGCGCGCGAAAGCGCGAACGGCTAAGAGGGAAGCCGGTCGAATACCGGCGCTGTGCCCGCAACTGTAGGCGGGGAGCCCCGGGCCACCACGTCACTGGCCGCCGCTCCACGGAACGGTGCCGGGAAGACGGTCCGAGGCGACGATCCGCAAGCCAGGAAACCTGCCGTCGCGTCGTTCGTCCGTTGAGCCGGGTCAGCTCCAGCGGGCGGGAAACACGCGGTTTCCCTCCGAAGCGACAGCCACCGGCCGGGCTTGCGGCGCCGCGCCTTTGGGCGCGGCGGGCCACGACTGTCGACGGCGACGCGGGGTTCCGACGCCCTCCCCGCAGGGCCGATAGGTTCGGAAAGGCCGATGCGATGCACGGCAAGGCGTCATTCGGCGTGATCGCGGCAATGCTGCTTGCAAGCTGCGCGGCCGCGCCCATCGCCCGCGAGGGCGCGCCGCAACGCATAGTCAGCCTCGACTATTGCGCCGACCAATACGTGCTGCGCTTCGCCGACCGCGACGCGATCCTTGCTCTCTCGCCCGACGCGGCCAAGCGCTTCTCCTACATGCGCGCCGAGGCCGAAGGTCTGCCCACCGTGCGCCCCCGCACGGCCGACGTGCTCGCGCTCGACCCAGATCTCGTGGTGCGCTCCTACGGCGGAGGGCCCGATGTGGTGAACTTCCTCAGCGAGCTTGGCGTGCCGGTGGTCCAGATCGGTTTCCCGCAGACGCTCGCCGAAGTACGCGACGAGGTCGTGCGGGTGGGCAGCATGCTCGGCGCGGCGGACCAAGCCGAGCGGGTCGCGGCCGACATGGAGCGCCGGCTGGCCGCGCTTCCCTCACCGGTAGAACCGCGCCGCACCGCGCTCTACATGACTCCCGGCGGAGTCACTTCGGGCGAAGGCACGCTGGTGCACGAGGTGCTGACGGCCGCCGGCTTCGCCAACTTTCAGACGCGCCCGGAGTGGAACCCGCTGCCGCTCGAGCGGCTCGCCTACAAGCGTCCCGATGTCGTCGCCGCCGCGTTCTACGAGGGCGCGGCGGGGGAAACCGACCGCTGGAGCGCCGCGCGCCACCCCATCGCCCGCACGCAACTGGAGGATCGCCCCGTGGTGCCGCTCGAAGGCGCATGGACGAGTTGCGGCGGGTGGTTTCTGGTCGATGCCGTGGAAGCGCTGGCGCAGGCCCGAACGGGAGCGAGCGAATGACCGCGCGCGCCAATCTCATGCTGTCGCTCGCGCTGTTGGGCGCGGTGGCGCTGGCACTGCTGCTGGGCTCGACCTCGCTCGGGTTCACCGGCGTGCTCGCCGCGCTCGGTTTTCAGGGCGATCCCGGTGACTCGATCGTCGTCTGGCAGATCCGCCTGCCCCGCGCGCTCGCCGCGGCAATGGTCGGGGCGGCGTTGGGGATGAGCGGCGCGGCGTTGCAGGGCCTGCTGCGCAATCCGCTCGCCGAGCCGGGGATTCTCGGCGTGTCGGCGACGGCCGCGCTGTTCGCGACCTTCGTGCTGTTTTTCGGCTTGGCGGGTGCCGGGCCGCTGGTGTTGCCGCTGGCGGCGATCGCCGGCGCGCTTGCGGCGACGCTGCTCGTCGCCTTTGCCGCGCTGCGCACGCGCTCGGCGGTGACGCTGATCCTGATCGGGATCGGGCTGTCGAGCTTCTCCGCCGCGCTGATGGCGCTGCTGATGAACCTCGCCCCCAACCCCTTCACTCTCGCCGACATGATCAACTGGACTCTCGGTACGGTCGCCAACCGCAGCGCCGCCGACCTCGCTTATGCCGCGCCGTTCCTCGCATCCGGGTTCGCGATCATGCTGGCGACGCGGCGCGGGCTTGCAGCGCTCGCGCTGGGCGAGGAGGCGGCCGAAGGGATCGGGCTCGATCTGCGACGGCAGCGGCTCGCGGTGATCCTCGGCGCGGGATTGGCGACGGGCGCCGCAGTCTCGCTCGCGGGCGCGATCGGCTTCGTCGGGATCGTAGCCCCGCACCTCGTGCGACCGCTGGTGCGGCACGATCCCGCGCGGCTGTTGATACCCTCGGCGTTGCTCGGCGCGGTGATCCTGGTCCTCGCCGACATCGGCGTGCGGCTGCTGCCGACCGACGCCGAACTCCGGCTCGGCGTAGTCGCGGCGCTGATCGGCGCGCCGCTCTTCGTGTGGATCGCCGCGCGCGGGAGGCTCGGTGCATGAGTGTGCTCGAAGCCCGTGCGCTGGCCTATCGCGCAGAAGGCGCGCCGCTGGTCGAAGACGCCGGGTTCCGGCTCGCTCCCGGCGAATTGACGATGCTGATCGGCCCCAACGGTTCGGGCAAGACCACGCTGCTGCGGCTCGCACTCGGTCTGCTGCAGCCCGACAGCGGCGCGGCGACGATCGATGGCGAGGATGTGCGTGCGCTCTCCCCGGCGGCGCGCGCGCGCAAGATCGCCTACCTCCCGCAGGCGCGCCCGCTCGCCTGGCCGATGCCGGTGCGCGACGTGATCACGCTCGGGCGCTTCGCGCACGGCGCCGCACCGGGGCGCCTGTCGGCGGGCGATCTGACAGCGGTCGAACGGGCAGTTGCGGCTTGTCGGCTTGCGGGCTTCGAGGGTCGCACCGCGGATACGCTCTCGGGCGGAGAGCTTGCCCGCGTCCACCTCGCCCGCGCGCTTGCCTCCGAAACTCCGCTGCTCCTCGCCGACGAGCCCGTCGCCGCGCTCGATCCGCGCTATCAGCACGAGGTTGCGCGCCTCTTCGCGGAGACCGCGCGCGCTGGGCGCGGCGTGCTCACCGTGGTCCACGACCTCGCACTCGCCGCGCGCTACGCCGAGCGGCTGATCTGGATGAAAGCCGGACGGATCGTCGCAGATGGCAGCGTGGCGGAGACTATGACCGCCGAGCGCCTTGCCGAAGTGTTCGGAATCGACGCGCAAGTCGAACGCTGCGGCACGCAGGTCGCGCTTACGATCACAGGGCCGTCTTGACCTAGCCCAGCGACGCGAGCCGCACTCGCGCGGCTTCGACAATGCGATGGCGCTCCGCCTCGCCCGCCGCCGGCCACGCGCCGATCTCCGCCAGCGTGCGCCCGCAGCCCTCGCACAGTGCTCCGTCGGGCGAGAGCCGGCAGACGTTGCGGCAAGGCGATGGGAGGGAGATGGTCATGCCGAAAGTGGAGCGGGTGAAGGGAATCGAACCCTCGTCGTCAGCTTGGGAAGCTGCTGCTCTACCATTGAGCTACACCCGCATCTCGTTGAGAACGGCCGGGGATTGGCAGGCCGCCGCTTGCGGTCCGTCGCCCCTTTGCGTGAAATGCGCGCGGCGATTGCCACGATCGTGCCCGGTTGGTCAACATGCGTTATCGGCAACCGCTCTCGCGGCCAGGACAGACCTCGGCCAAGCGTTATGGCAGGCGAATATTTGTTAAGCTATTTCGTCGGCTTGGCGCTCGCAGCCCACGGACCGTCGCTATTGCCGAATACCCGTGGGTCGCGTCGGAACGAGTGCCCCCGCCACGCTCTTGGTTCGCCGAGAGCAGGAGATTGGCGGTGGACAGCGACCGGAAGGCAATAGGCCTCGCAGCAGGGGCAGCAGGAATTGGTCTGGCGGTGGGCGGGCTCGCGTTGAGCGCGTTGGCTTCCAGGCGTCGAAAGGATGCGCGGGGCGATTCCGCACCCGGCTACACCGCGCGGCGGAATTTCGGAAAGTTCGAGATCAGCGGCCGCACGGTCACCATCCGCAGGCCCCGGTCCGAGCTGTTCGCGTTCTGGCGCGATTTCCGCAATCTGGCCGGGGTGATGGAGAACGTCGAAGCGATCGTTCCCCAGGCAGGTTCGAAAGACCGCGCGACCTGGACGATCAAGGCGCCGGGGGGAAGCACGGTGGATGTCCAAACCGAAGTGGTCGGCGAGCGGGCGGACGAACTGATCGCGTGGCGCTCGGTCGAAGGTTCCGAGATCGAGACCGAGGGCAAGGTAACCTTCAACGATGCGCCCGGCGATCGCGGCACGCAGGTGACGTTGATCGTTGCCTACGTCCCGCCCGCAGGCGAACTCGGCAAGGCCGCCGCGAAACTCTCTCTCCGCGAACCGGAAATCCAGGCGCGCCACGATCTCAGGCGCTTCAAGATGCTGATGGAGACCGGCGAGATCGCCACTTCCGCCGCCCGGAAAGACGAGACCCGCGCCGCCCAGCAGGAGAATGCAGCATGAAGGCCCTGACCTGGCACGGCACCAAGGACGTTCGCATGGAGACGGTCGACGACCCCGAAATCGTCAACCCGCGCGATGCCATTATCCGGGTCACCTCGACCGCGATCTGCGGATCGGACCTGCATCTTTACGACGGTGTGATCCCGGGCATGAAACCGGGCGATGTGCTCGGCCACGAGTTCATGGGCGAAGTGGTGGACGTCGGCCCCAAGAGCACCCTGAAGAAGGGGCAGCGCGTCGTAGTTCCCTTCACCATCAGTTGCGGCGGATGCTTCCACTGCAAGATCGAGCAGTTTTCCGCGTGCGAAAACTCCAATCCTGCGGAAAAGCAGGACATGTCGGCCGCGCTCTACGGCCATCCAATGTCGGGGCTGTTCGGCTACTCGCACCTCACCGGCGGCTATTCGGGCGGTCAGGCCGAATATGTCCGGGTGCCCTTCTCCGATGTCGGCCCGATCGTGGTGCCCGAGCATCTCGACGACGAGCGGGTGCTGTTCCTGTCGGACATCCTGCCCACCGGGTGGATGGCGGCCGAGAACGCCGACATCCAGCCCGACGATACCGTCGCCGTCTGGGGCTGCGGCCCGGTCGGGCTGTTCGCGATCCAGTCGGCGATCGTGATGGGTGCGGCGAAAGTGATCGCGATCGACCACTATCCGCATCGACTCGAGCTGGCCAAGCAACTCGGCGCCGAGACGGTCAACTTCCGCGAGAGCGACGTGCGCGAAGCGCTGATGGAAATGTCGGGCGGCATCGGCGTCGACGCCGTGATCGACGCGGTCGGCATGGAAGCGCACGGATTCGCGATCGACAACATGCTCGACGTGGTGAAGCAGAAGATCGGCGTAGGCGCGGACCGCGCGAGCGCGCTCAAGCAGGCGCTGCTCGCGGTGCGCTTCGGCGGGAAGGTTTCGATCCCCGGCGTCTACGGCGGGATGACCGACAAGTTTCCTCTCGGCGCGCTGATGGAGAAGGGGCTGCAGATCCGCTCGGGCCAGACACATGTGCAGAAGTACACCGGGAAGCTGCTCGAGAAGATCGAGGACGGCACGCTCGATACCACGTTCCTCATCAGTCATCGCCTTCCGCTCGATCAGGCGCCCGAGGGATACAAGAACTTCAAGGAACAACAGAACACCTGGACCAAGGTGGTCCTCAAGCCCGGAATGGGGTCCTGATCATGACGAAGGAAATCGACAAGCTGAGCGGCCTGGCGCTGATTACCGGAGCATCGAGCGGCATCGGCCTCGAACTGGCGCGGCTGGCCGGCGCGGACGGATGCGAACTGCTGCTCGTCGCCGATCGCGATCTGACCGACGGCGCGCAGGCCGCGCGCGATGCGGGCGCCGCCTCGGTGGAGACGGTCGAGGCGGACCTTGCGACCCGCGACGGGCTGGAAGCGCTGATGGCGGCGCTCGGCTCGCGTCAGGTCGATGTTCTCATGGCGAACGCAGGCCAGGGCCAGGGCGATGCGTTTCTCGACCAGGATTGGCCCACGATTGCGCACGTCATTCACACCAACGTGACCGGAACCACCTGGCTGCTGCACGAAATCGGCCGGAAAATGCGCGCGCGCAATTCGGGAAGGATCCTGGTGACGGGCTCGATCGCCGGCCACATCCCGGGCGCGTTCAATCTCGTCTACAACAGCACCAAAAGCTACATCGACTACTTCTGCTTCGGGCTACGCAACGAGCTCAAGGAAACCGACGTCGTGGTGACATGCCTCATGCCCGGAGCGACCGATACCGAATTTTTCGAGCGCGCGGAGATGGAAGACACCAGAGTCGGCCGGTCGGACAGCAAGGCCGATCCGGCAAAGGTGGCGCGCGACGGTTACGCGGCCCTGCTCGCCGGCGAAGCGCACACCGTGAGCGGGTTCATGAACAAGGTGCAGGATGCGTTCGCCGGAGTGATTCCAGAGACCATCCTGGCGCAGATGCATCGCAAGATGGCAGAGCCGCAGTCGGCGGGCTGAAGCGGCTCTCGGCGCCTGCCGCCCGCGCCCGACGCGGTGCGCGCCCTCGCGCGGAACGACCGTCTGCATCGCGATTTCCATTGCCACAAGGTTGATTTCGGCGCCGCGCCCGACCAGAGCGCGCCGCAGAGGAGATTTTCATGCGAACGATCGATCATTTCATTGCCGGCGGCGCCGGCGGCAGTGCCGCCCGTACGCACAAGGTGTGGAACCCTTCGACCGGCGAGGTCCAGGCCGAGGTCGCGCTGGGCGACGTCGCGTTGCTCGACCGCGCGGTGGCGGCGGCCAAGGCGGTTCAGCCCGAATGGGCCGCGACCAATCCGCAAAAGCGCGCGCGGGTGATGTTCGCGTTCAAGGAGCTGGTCGAAAAGAACCGGCGCGAGCTCGCCGAACTGCTCTCGAGCGAACACGGCAAGGTGGTCGACGACGCGGTGGGCGACGTCCAGCGCGGGCTCGAGGTGATCGAATACGCCTGCGGTATCCCGCAAGTGCTCAAGGGCGAGTACACGCTCGGCGCCGGGCCGGGGATCGACGTCTATTCGATGCGCCAGCCGCTCGGCATCGGCGCGGGGATCACCCCGTTCAACTTCCCGGCGATGATCCCGATGTGGATGTTCGGCATGGCGATCGCGGCGGGCAACGCCTTCATCCTGAAACCCAGCGAGCGCGATCCGAGCGTGCCGGTGCGGCTCGCCGAGCTGTTCCGCGAGGCCGGCGCGCCCGAGGGATTGCTGCAGGTGGTCCACGGCGACAAGGAAATGGTCGACGCGATCCTCGACCATCCCGATATCGCGGGCGTCAGTTTCGTCGGTAGCAGCGACATCGCGCACTACGTCTACAAGCGCGGCGTCGAGAACGGGAAACGCGTCCAGGCGATGGGCGGGGCGAAGAACCACGGCATCGTCATGCCCGACGCCGATCTCGACCAGGTCGTGAACGATCTCGCCGGCGCGGCCTTCGGCTCGGCAGGCGAGCGCTGCATGGCGCTCCCGGTCGTCGTGCCGGTGGGCGACGACACCGCGGACCGCCTGCGCGAGAAGCTGATCCCGGCGATCGAAGGGCTGCGGGTCGGCGTCTCGAACGATCCCGATGCGCACTACGGCCCGGTGGTCACGCCCGAGCACAAGGCGAGCATCGAACGCTGGATCGACACCGCCGAGCAGGAAGGCGCCGAAGTCGTGATCGACGGGCGCGGGTTCAGCCTCCAGGGGCACGAGAAGGGGTTCTTCGTCGGGCCGACGCTGCTCGACAAGGTCACGCCGCAGATGAAGAGCTATCAGGAGGAAATCTTCGGCCCGGTGCTCCAGATCGTGCGCGCGAAGGATTTCGAGGAGGCGGTGCGGCTGCCGAGCGACCACCAGTACGGCAACGGCGTGGCCATCTTTACCCGCAACGGCCATGCCGCGCGCGAGTTCGCGAGCCGGGTGAACGTGGGCATGGTCGGGGTCAATGTGCCGATCCCGGTGCCGGTGAGCTACCACAGCTTCGGCGGGTGGAAGCGCAGCGGCTTCGGCGACACCAACCAGTACGGCACCGAAGGGCTGAAGTTCTGGACCAAGGTCAAAACCGTGACCCAGCGCTGGCCCGACGGCGGCGGCGATGGTTCGAACGCTTTCACCATCCCGACCTTCGGGTGAGGAGAAACACGGGATAAAGCCGGCGGCTCGCGAGTTGAGGGGGGACAGAAAAGACAGGAGGCATCCTTGCGACTGACCATCTTCCTCGCCGCCGCCCCCGCGTTTGCGCTGGCGGCGTGCGGTGCGCCCGCCGACGATTCGGCGACCGATAGCGCCGAGGCCCCCGAGACCTCGATGCCGGTCGAACCCGATGGCGGCATCGGCGATGGCGCGGGTCCGCCCGCCGACGAGGACGCGACCGGCGCGTCCACCATTCCCACGGCGCTGCAGGGCCGCTGGGGGCTCGTCGCGGCGGACTGCACCTCGACCCGTGGCGATGCCAAAGGGCTGATCGAAATCACCGGCGATACGATCACGTTCTACGAATCGCGCGCCACGCTGGGCGATATCGCCGAACGCAGCGACACCCGGATTCGCGCCGAATTCGACTTTATCGGCGAAGGCATGGAATGGAGCCGCGACATTTCGCTCGCAACCGAGGGCGACGGCAAACTCGTCCGCACCGAATACGGCGAAGACGCGATGGCCGATCCGCTCACCTACACCAAGTGTGCCTGAGGAGGCAGCGATGAAGATTGCAACGGCCCTGATCGCGCTGGCGCCCGCCGCCATGCTCACCGCTTGCGCAACCACCTCCGCAGATGGCGGCACCGGTACCGGCGACGGAAACGAGACGGCAATGTGCGACGCCGACGCCGCGAGCGAATACGTCGGGCAGAAAGCCACCGCCGAGAACGGCGCGCGCATCCTGGATGAAACCGGCGCACGCCAGCTTCGCTGGGGCCCGCCCGATTCCGCTTGGACGATGGATTTTCGCCCGGACCGGGTGAATGTGCGTTACGACCGCGCGATGACGATCACCGAGATCACCTGCGGCTGAGCTGTCCTGAACCGCGAGTCGAGTTGGATGCCGAGGCGATCGTCGGGGAGAATTAGCCCCTCTTTCCTACACGGCTTCGCCCAGCTAGACCGCGCGCCATGACAGGACAGTTCCAGCTAACCGACGACCAGCTCGCCATCCAGGAGATGGCGCAGCGCTTTACCGCCGACAACATCACGCCGTTCGCGGCCGAGTGGGACGAGAAGCACCATTTCCCGCGCGAAGTGATCCAGAAGACCGGCGAGCTCGGCTTCGGGGCGATCTACGTCTCGGAAGAATCGGGCGGCATCGCGCTCGGCCGGCTCGAGGCAGCGCTGATCATGGAAGCGATGGCTTACGGTTGCCCCGCCACCAGCGCCTACGTCTCGATCCACAACATGGCGAGCTGGATGATCGACCGCTTCGGCGGGGCCGAGGTCAAGGCCAGATATCTGCCGCAGCTGGTGACCATGGAAAGCATCGCCAGCTACGCGCTGACCGAGCCGGGCTCCGGCTCCGACGCCGCCGGGCTCAAGACCACGGCACGCCTCGATGGCGATCATTATGTGCTCAACGGCACCAAGCAGTTCATCTCGGGCGGCGGCTTCAACGACGTGTACGTCACCATGGTCCGGACGTCCGAGCACAAGACCAAGGGGATCACCTGCCTGGTGATCGACAAGGACACGCCCGGCGTATCCTTCGGCAAGCCCGAGAAGAAGCTCGGCTGGAACGCCAGCCCCACCGCGCAGGTGATCTTCGAGGATGCGAAGGTCCCGGTCGCAAACCGCGTCGGCGACGAGGGCGAAGGCTTTCGCTTCGCGATGATGGGGCTAGATGGCGGGCGGCTCAACATCGGCGCCTGCTCGCTCGGTGGGGCGCAGCGATGTCTCGACGAGGCGGTGAAGTACACCAAGGAGCGCCAGCAGTTCGACGTTCCGATCGCGGATTTCCAGAACACCCAGTTTATGCTCGCCGACATGGCGACCGAGCTGGAGGCGGCGCGCGCGCTGCTCTATCTTGCGGCGGCCAAGGTCACCGACAACGCGCCCGACAAGAGCAAGTTTTCCGCCATGGCCAAGCGGCTGGCGACCGACAGCGGCAGCAATGTGGTAAATAACGCATTGCAGCTGTTCGGCGGCTACGGTTACCTGAAGGAATATCCGATCGAGCGCTTCTGGCGCGATCTCAGGGTCCATTCGATCCTCGAGGGCACCAACCAGGTCATGCGCATGATCGTCGGCCGGGATCTGCTGCGCCAGTGAATAGAGAGACCATGACCGACGAAGTTCACATCCATACCCACGGCAAAGCGGGCCATATCTCGCTGAACCGCCCCAAGGCGCTTCACGCGCTGACGCTCGACATGTGCCACGCGATGAGTGCGGCGCTGGCCGAATGGGCCGGCGACGACGCGGTCCAGGCAGTGATCCTCGACCATGCCGAAGGCCGCGGCTTCTGCGCCGGGGGCGACATCAACCTGTTGCGGCATTCGGCGCTGAACGACGGCGGCGTGTCGGGGCGCAGGTTCTTTCACGACGAATACCAGCTGAACCACCAGATGTTCGCTTATCCCAAGCCGATCGTCGCGTTCATGGACGGGGTCACGATGGGCGGCGGTGTGGGCATCAGCCAGCCGGCGAAGTTCCGCGTGGCGACCGAGCACACCCGCTTTGCCATGCCCGAGACGGGGATCGGCCTGTTCCCCGATGTCGGCGGAGGCTGGTATCTCGCGCGGCTCGGCGGGCGGCTGGGCCAGTTCCTCGCGCTCACCGGGGCGCGGCTCGACGGGGCCGAATGTCTGTGGGCAGGCCTCGCGACGCATTATCTGCCGAGCGAGAAGCTGGCCGAGGCCAAGGCACGCATCGCCGAACATCCGGACCGGATCGCAGGCATACTGGCAGAGCTCTCGGCGACCCCGCCCGAGGCGCGGATCGCTGCCAACGCCGACCGGATCGCCAAGCACTTCGCCTCCGACCGCTACGAGGATATCCTCGCCAGCCTGGACAAGGACCAGAGCGAGTGGGCGCAGAAGGAACGCGACACGCTCGGCACCAAGAGCCCCCAGACCTGCAAGGTCGCGCTGCGCCAGCTCGCCGAAGCGAAGGACCTGAACGATTTCGCCGAGAACATGCGCCGCGAATACCGCATCGCCAGCCGGGTGCTGCTGCGCCCCGACTTCGCCGAAGGCGTGCGCGCGGTGATCGTCGACAAGACCGGCGATCCCAAGTGGGACCCGGCGACCCCCGAGGGGGTGAGCGCGGAACTGATCGACGCGATCTTTGCCCCGCTGCCCGAACGCGAGGAGTGGGTGCCGCTCGACTAACCTAACCAGCACCGTCGTGCTGAACTCGTTTCAGCATCCATCGTGCCATTAGCGACTGCGGTGCAACTCGAGATATGGACCCTGAAACGAGTTCAGGGTGACGACTTTGAAGGAGGCCCGATGGCCCAGTACGAAACCATCACCGTCGAGCAGCGAGACGCGGTCACGCTGATCACGCTCAACCGCCCGCAGGCGCTGAACGCGCTCAACTCGCAGGTGCTCGAGGACCTGATCGCCGCCTTCGCCGCGTTCGAGGCCGACGACGGGCAGCGCTGCGCGATGCTGACCGGCGCGGGCGACAAGGCCTTCGCCGCGGGTGCCGACATCAAGGAAATGGCCGACAAGCCCGCAGCCGCATTCTACCTCGACGATTTCTTCGCCCGCTGGACCAGCCACCTCGTCAAAGCGACCCGCAAGCCGTGGATCGCCGCGGTCAACGGCTTCGCGCTCGGCGGCGGGTGCGAGCTGGCGATGATGGCGGACTTCATCATCGCGTCGGACAAGGCGAAGTTCGGCCAGCCCGAGATCAAGCTCGGCGTCGCGCCCGGAATGGGAGGCAGTCAGCGGCTGACCCGCGCGGTGGGCAAGGCCAAGGCGATGGAGATGTGCCTCACCGGCCGGATGATGGACGCCGAGGAAGCCGAGCGCAGCGGCCTCGTCGCACGCGTGGTGCCGCACGACAGTCTGCTGGACGAGGCGCTCAAGACCGCCGCCGCGATCGCCGGAATGCCGCCGATGGCCGCGGTCGCGAACAAGGAAATGGTCAACGCCGCGTTCGAGACCACGCTCGACCAGGGCCTCGTGATCGAACGCCGCATCTTCCAGATCCTCGCCGCGAGCGAGGACAAGGCCGAGGGCATGGCGGCGTTTATCGAGAAGCGCGAGGGGCAGTGGAAGGGGCGGTAAGAAATGGGAATGGGCCTCATCGTCATCGCCACCGCGATGTTCGGGGCAGCATTAGCCGCGTTTTTGACTGGTACAGGCCGAATGGGAATTCTTGCGGCCACCGCGATTTCCATTGGCATTGCGGTCATTCTCAGCACCCTGGCAGTCCCGGTTTTCCCTTGGGATAGCCCACTGCTATTTGGTGCTCTGCTACGCCTCATGGCGCTGATTTTCGTTCCCGTGTTCGCGGCAGCCGCCGCCGGAAGCTGGTTATATAAACCGAAAAAGGATCAACCATGAAAATCGCCTTCATCGGCCTCGGCAATATGGGCGGCGGGATGGCCGCGAACCTCGTCAAGGCGGGGCACGAGGTGCGTGCGTTCGACTTGAGCGACGAGGCGCGCACCACGGCGCAGGGCAACGGCTGTGCGGTGTTCGCCGATGCCCAGCAAGCCGTACAGGACGTCGAGGCGGTGGTGACAATGCTGCCCAACGGCGCGATCGTGAAGGCCGTGCTCGAGAACGACGTGTTCGGCCAAGCGCCCGAGGGTGCGCTCATCCTCGATTGTTCGACGATCGACGTCGCCACCACGCGCGCGCTGTCCGAGGCGGCGAGCGCAAAAGGTTACGCGATGGTCGACGCGCCGGTCTCGGGCGGGATCGCGGCGGCGAACGGCGGCACGCTGACCTTCATGGTCGGCGGCACCGGGGAGGCCTTCGCGCGCGCCGAGCCGATCCTTTCGGCGATGGGCAAGGCGGTGATCCACGCTGGCGACGCGGGTGCGGGCGAGGCGGCGAAGCTGTGCAACAACCTGATCCTCGCCGCGACGATGATCGCCACCTGCGAGGGCTTCAAGCTGGCCGAAAAGCTCGGGCTCGACCCGCAGGTATTCTACGACATCTCCTCAAAGGCGACCGGCCAGTCGTGGTCGATGACCAGCTATTGCCCGGTCCCCGGCGTCGGCCCGCAGGCCCCGTCGGACAACGATTACCAGGGCGGATTCGCCACCGCGCTGATGCTCAAGGACCTCAAGCTCGCGATGGAAGCGGCCGAGACCGCGGGCGCCTCGACCCCGCTCGGCAAGCACGCGAAGGAGCTTTACGAAGCGTTCGCAAAGGAACACGGCGGGCTCGACTTCTCGGGGATCATCAAGACGCTCTAAATCCTCCCCCACCGGGGGAGGGGGACCGCCGCGCGCAGCGCGGGGGTGCAGGGGCACCGGCCGCACATGGCGAGATCGAGAGGTCGCGCAGCACTGCACGTCCCCCTCCACCATCCTGCGCCTTCGGCTCCGGATGGTCCCCCGCCCCGTTCCGGGGAGGATTATTCGCGGATCGCCGCGATCACCTGCGCGAGCCATTCGCGCGGGGCCTTGCGGCGGCCCACATCCGCGACGAATTCCTGCCCGCGCGAGACCGCGCGCAGCCGCCCGCCGGGCAGCCAGCGGTCGGCGCGATCGTGGTAGCTGAGCCCGCCCCGGCGCAGCCACTCGGGTCGCCGCCAGAGGCTCGGCGGGCCGCCGGGAACGGTCAGCCGCAGCGCTTCGGGCGCACTCGCCGCCAGCCGCCCCGGTCCACGATAGATCGCATCGTTGCGCGCGTGCATCGCGATGGCGTGCGGGTGGTCGAAGGCGCGCAGTTCGGCGAGCGTGGCCGCATCGCACTGCGCCAGATCGATCCGCTCGGCCACCTCGAGATAGCCGAAGATACGATGGTGCGGCTCGCCGGTGGCTTCTTCACGGAACAGGCCGAAGAACAGGAACACGTCGCCCGGCCCCACCCCGCGATTGGCGAGGTGCGTCTGCGCCGCGCCGCACTGCCCGAACAGACACGCATCGCCGGGCAGGAACATCGGATCGTGATGGCAAAGGTCCGCCGCCTGCACGCGGCCGCGGCTGGCGTTTTCGGCATGATCGGCCAAGCCGAGATCGGCATATCTCGTGCGCGATACGGCGCCCGCCGGAATCGGCAGACTGACCGGTCGCCCGTCGATCACGGGCGACGCGCCGCCACCGGAGGCGCTATCGAAACCCTTGCGGCTGAAGATCACGCGCATCGCGTTTCCCTGCCGGCCGGCCCGGCCGCTGGCAACCGTCAGCGAACCCCCAACAGTTCCGCCTCCTGCCGCAGCCGTGCGGCGGCTTCGGGATTGGCCGCGACCGCGTCGGCCAGCGCCTGGCTCGCGCGGTCGGGCTGGCCCAGCGTCATGCGGCTGCGCATCAGCATGACCCAACCGTCGACGTTGTCCGGGTCGCCCTCCAGCCGCGCCTCGAGCCGCGCGACCATGCCCTCGGCCATATCGCGCTGCTCGCCCGGCGGGATCGCGCTCGCCGCGGCGATCTGGTCCTGCGACGGGCCGGGAATTGCATTGCCTGCGGTGAGCGCAGGCGCGGCGGTGCGCCCTTCGCTCGCGGCGGCGATGCGCTCGGCGACGGGGATGCCGTTGATCTTCCCCACCTGCTCGATCGTCTTGACGAGGTTCTCCTCCTGCGACGAGCCCGGCGGGGTGTCGGCCAGCAAGCCCAGCCACTCCTCGATTGCGCCCTCGTGGTCGCCATCGATATCGCGTTTGGCCGCGAGGTAATAGCGCGCGCGCGGTTCCCTGGCATCGAGCGCGAGCGCCTTCTCCAGCGCCTCGACCGCGAGCGGCGGGATCGGATCGTCCTTGCTCGCGAGAATCCGCGCTTCGCCGAGCGCCGCCCACAGCACCGCGGCGTCGGGATCGCCCTCCACCGCCTGGCGATAGGCTTGCGCCGCCGCGGCGTAGTTGCCTTCGGAATAGTGCGCGAAGCCGAGCTCCTGCCACGCATCCGCGTTCAGCGGGTCGGCCTTCGCCCGCGCCTCGAGCTCGGCGATGGTGAGCGGCGCGCCCTCGCCCGCCGCCAGCGCCGTTTCGGGCGCCGGATCGTCGGCGCTCCCGATCATGCGATAGCCGATCACGCCCGCCGCGAGCACCGCCGCCCCGGCCAGCAGCACGATCGCGTTGCGCGACACGCCCTTGCGCTCGTTCGCCCCTTGCCCCTCATCCATGGAAACCACGGCTAGCACCCGCGCGCGAACCGGGCAATTGGCGCTGGAGCTTTGCCGCATTATCCCTATGATGAACCGATAAGATAACAGCAGGTCGCGGGATCGCTCTTCCAGGGGGGAAGCAGGTGCCGGATCGTTTTCGCGTAGCCGTCGTCGGATCGGGCCCTGCGGGCCTGAGCGCGGCTGCGCGCGCGGCGGAGCTCGGGATGAGCCATGTGCTGCTCGAGAAGACCGACCACCTCTCCGACACGATCTTCAAGTACCAGAAGGGCAAGCACGTCATGGCGACGCCCAGCAATCTGGTGCTGCGCAGCGACCTCGATTTCGATGCCGGCAAGCGCGAGACGATCCTGGGTGTGTGGGACGAGCAGGTCGCCGCGCAGAACGTCAACGTGAAGCTCAACGCCGAAGTGACCGAGATCACCGGCGAGACCGGCGCCTTCACGCTCAAGCTCAAGAGCGGCGAGACAATCGAGGCCGAGGCGGTGGTGCTGGCGATCGGCACCCAGGGCAATCCCAACAAGCTGCGCGTGCCCGGCGCCGAGCTGCCGCACATCCAGTACCAGCTCGACGATCCGGGCGAGTATTTCGACGAGCACATCACCGTGATCGGCTCGGGCGACGCGGGAATCGAGAACGCGCTCGGCCTGTGTGCCGATCCGGCGCAGCGCAACGTCGTCACGATCCTCAACCGCAGCGCCGATTTCGCGCGCGCCAAGGGGGCGAACGTCAAGCTGCTCGAGGAGGCCGAGGCCGACGGCCGGATGATCGTCCGGCGCGAAACGAGCCCGCAGGAGGTCCGCCCGGGCGAATTGGTGCTCGAGACGCGCGACGGCGAGGAGACGATCCGCTGCGACCGGATCATCGCACGCACCGGATCGCAGCCGCCGCGCGGCTTCGTCGAGGCGATCGGGATTGCGTTCACCAGCGAGGACCGCGCCGCCTTCCCGCAGCTCAGCCCCAGCTTCGAGACGACCAAGAACGGCGTCCACGTGATCGGCGCGCTCGCCGGCTACCCGTTGATCAAGCACTGCATGAACCAGGGTTACGACGTGATCGAGTTCCTCAATGGGAACACCGAGCTCAAGCCCGCCGACGAGCCGATCCTGGCGGAGAAGTTCGCCGCGCTGCCGGGCCACCATTCGGTCGAATACTGGCTCGAGCAATTCAACCGCAACGTCGTCATCCTGCAGGAGCTCTCGCCGCTGCAGATGCGCGAGCTGATGCTCGACAGCACCGTCAATGCGTTCCGTCCGGGCGAGGTGATCTTCACCCGCAACGAGCCGGGATCCTCGATGTTCGCGATCGCCGAGGGCTCGGTCGCGGTCGAGGTCGATCCGGCCGATCCCTCGATCACCGTACCGATCGGGCAGGGATCGATCTTCGGCGAGGTCGGGCTCGTCTCGGGCCGCCGCCGCGGCGCGACGATCCGCGCGGCCGAGCCAACCGTGGTGATGGAGCTGTCGCGCACCGCCGCGCTCAAGCTGCTCGCGACCGCGCCGAGCGCCAACCGCGCGGTCAACCGCATCTCGATCGAGCGTCAGCTGCTCCAGATGTTCGGCTCGGGCCTAACGCCGGACGACGTCTCCGCGCTGGTCGAGGCGGCCGAAGTGGTCGACGTGCGCGCGGGGCAGGCGGTGATCACCGAGGGCGAGGAGGACAAGGACGTCTACGTCATCCGCCGCGGCTCGATGATCGTCGAGAAGAAGATCGGCGGGCACCCGGTGTTCCTCTCGTACCTCCCCGCCGGCTCCTATGTCGGCGAGATGGCGGCGATCGACGGCTCGCGCCGCACCGCCACGGTGCGCGCGGCGATCAAGAGCGAGGTCGTGCGTTTTCCGGGCGAGGCGTTCGTCGCGCTACTCGAGCGCAAGCCGCAACTGCGCGAGCGCGTGCTCGCCGACATGACCGGACGGCGCAAGACCAACGCCTTCGTCGAAAGCCGCAAGGAAAGCTTCGGCAGCGCGGTCGACATGTATTCGCAGACCGCGCAGTTCCTGCTCGACAACGGCATCGGCGAGGCGACCGACGTGCTGCTGATCGACGAGAAGCTGTGCGTCGGGTGCGACAACTGCGAGAAAGCCTGCGCCGACAGCCACGACGGCCTCAGCCGGCTCGACCGCGAAGCCGGGCGCACTTACGCGCATCTCCACGTGCCGACGAGTTGCCGCCACTGCGAGCATCCGCACTGCATGGCCGACTGCCCGCCCAACGCGATCAAGCGCGGTCCCGACGGCGAGGTGTTCATCGACGACACCTGCATCGGCTGCGGCAATTGCCAGCGCAACTGCCCCTACGGCGTGATCCGGATGGACGCGAAGCCGCCGAAGAAGCCCTCGCTGGTCTCGTGGCTGCTGTTCGGCGCCGGCCCCGGTCCGGGCGAGGCGCCCTACACGTGGCGCAAGAAGGAAGCCGAGAAACGCGGGCAGGAGGCCGGCAAGCTCGCGATCAAGTGCGACATGTGCTCGGGGATCGAGGGCGGCCCGGCCTGCGTGCGCGCCTGCCCCACCGGCGCGGCGATCCGCGTGAGCCCCGAGAAGTTCCTCACCTACACCAAGCTCGCGGACGAGGTCGACTGATGGCGAGCACCGCCAACGAGGACTTCGCCTTCCACGAGAAGCGCCGCGACACCGAGCACGAGAGCTTCCTTGCGCACGCGCGCATGCGCTGGCTCAAGATCGCGGTCATGGTCTCGCTGGTGGCGATCCTCGCCTATGCGCTGATCGACGTCGAGCCGCGCCACAACGGCGGGAGCTGGCTCGGCTACGCGCTCGGCACGGTGGGCGCGCTGTTGATCGTGTGGCTCGCGCTGCTCGGCGTGCGCAAGCGCAAGATGACCGAGGGGCGCTGGAGCCTGAAGGCGTGGACCAGCGCGCACGTCTATCTCGGGCTCGCGCTGATCGTGATCGGCACGCTCCACACCGGGTTCCAGCTCGGGTGGAACGTCCACACGCTCGCCTGGGGCCTGATGATGCTGGTGATTGTCTCGGGGATTTACGGCATTTCGGTCTATGCCGCGCTGCCCGAGAAGCTGAGCAACAACCGCCGCGAGATGACGCGTAGGCAGATGGTCGATTCGCTCGAGGCGATCGACCGCCAGCTCGAGACGGCGGCGCAACCGCTCGGGCGGGAGGAGGCCGACGTGGTCATCGCCGCGCTCGGGCAGGACGTGTTCCGCGCCGGGTTCGTCGCGCGGCTCACCGGCCGCTATCCGCGCTGCGCCACCCGCCGCGCACTCGACGCTATCCCCGATGACCAGGACGAAGCGCACGACCGCGTGCGGGCGCTGCTTTCGCGGCGCAAGGCGCAGCTCGACCAGATCCGCCGCCAGATGAAGCTGCGCGCGCTGCTCGAGGTCTGGCTGTTCGTGCACATTCCCGCGACGATCGCGCTCATCGCCGCGCTGATCGCGCACGTCGTCAGCGTGTTCTACTACTGGTGAGCGCGGCCGAGCGATGACCTATCTCATCCGCACGATCGACTTCACCGCCGCCGGGCGCGAGATCGTGCGCGAGCGCGAGCACGCAGGCGAGCGCCTGACGATCGGCCGCGCGAGCGAGAACGACCTCCACCTCGCCGACCTCGCGGTCGAGCAGCGCCACGCGCGGATCGAACCGGCCGGGGGCGGCAAGCTGCGGATCGAAGCGGTGGGCCGCCTCGCCTTCGCGATGGACGGGCGCAAGACCACGCAGGCCACGTTCGACCCGCGCGAAGGCGCCGAATTCGCCTTCGGAACCTATCGCATCGCGATTGCGCAGGAGGGCGACGGCCCGATCGTCGCCACGGTCAGGCAGGCCGAGCAGATCGAGGGCAAGACCGACGCGCTCAAGGGCTTCGCGCTCGCCGGCGCCTTGCCGAGCAAGCGCGCGATGGCGTGGATCGGGCTCGGCGCGATCCTGCTCGCGTTCCTCGCACTGCCGGTCTTCACCCATCTGAAGCGCGCCCCTGCCGAGCCCGACATCGACACGCGCGGCGCGGTGATGATGGACGCGAGCTGGTCGACCGGCAAGCTCAGCCTCGCGCACCACGGGCTGGAAGACAATTGCGAGGCGTGCCACGTCGAACCGTTCCAGTCGGTGCGCGACGAGACCTGCCTCACCTGCCACGCGGAGATCGGCGACCACGCCCCGATCCCGCGCCAGCTCGCCGGGCGCGGCCCGATGACCGCGGGCGACCGGATGCTCTGGGCGGTCGCCGAGACCTTCGGCAAGGAAGGCCCCGGATCGTGCACCACCTGCCACACCGAGCACGAGGGCGCGGGGCGGATGGAGCCGACCGCACAGAAGTTCTGCGCCGACTGCCACGACGGCATGGATGCGCGGCTGACCGACACCGTGCTCGCCAACGCGGGCGACTTCGGCACCGCGCACCCCGAGTTGAAGGCGGTGCTGTTCACCGAGCTCGGCAGCCGCGAGACCGAGCGGCTTTCTCTCGGCGACGACCCGAGCGAGGCGAACGGGCTGCGCTTCCCGCACGCGCTGCACCTCGATCTCCGCGGCGGCGTCGCGCGAATGGCGGGCAATATCGGCGCGAAGGGCGGCTACGGCGAGGCCCTCGTCTGCGCCGACTGCCACACGCCGACCGCCGACCGCGCGGGCTTCCTGCCGGTGAACATGGAGGAGGACTGCGAGACCTGCCACAGCCTCGTCTACGATAAGGTCGGCAGCACCTTCCGCACGCTGCGCCACGGCGATGTCGACCAGTTGCGCGCCGATCTCGCGGCGATGGACCGCGCGCCGCGCCGCCCGATCGTCTCCGGCCGGCGAAGGCCCGGCGAGTTCGCGCGCGGCGGGCTCTACTATCAGGATTTCGGCAGTCCGGCGCGCTCGCTGGTCGGGATCAACCGCGCGCTCTCGCCCGGCGGGGTGTGCGGCGAATGTCACCTGCCGACCACGACCGGTGGCCGCGCCGACGTGATCCCGGTCAACCTGCGCGACAGCTATCTGCTGAACGGCTGGTTCGACCACGAGGATCACAAGCAGGAGGATTGCACGAGTTGCCACAAGGCCGAGACTTCCGACAGCTCGTCCGACGTGCTGCTGCCGGGCATCGCCGAATGCCGCACCTGCCATCTGGGCGAGGATGCACGCACGGCGGAGGTTCCCTCGAGCTGCGCAATGTGCCACTCCTATCATCCCAAGCCGGGTCGCATGCCGGCGGATCATCCCGATGCGGTCGTCGACCGGATCGCGCGCATCAGCCGCAAGACGGGCTAGGTCGCGTTTCGGTGGGGGGACGAGGATGCTGATCGCACAGATGACCGATATCCATATCGGCTTCGATCCCGACGCCAAACCGGAAGAGCTCAACCGCATCCGTTTCCGCCGGACGCTCGACCGGCTGATCGCGAGCCCCAACCCGATCGACATGCTGGTGCTGACCGGCGACCTGACCGACCACGGCGATCACGAAAGCTTCGCCAGGACCGCCGAACTGCTGACCGCCTGCCCCTTCCCGGTCCACGCGATCCCGGGCAATCACGACAGCCGCGAGGGGCTGCTGGCGGCCTTCCCGCACACTCCGAGCGAGGACGGCTTCATTCACTATGCGCTCGAGGCCGAGGGGCTGCGGGTGCTGATGCTCGACAGCTTCGAGCCGGGGCGGCACGGCGGGGCATTCTGCGCCCGGCGGCGCGACTGGCTGCGCGCCCAGCTCGACGCGCACCCCGACACCCCGACGCTGATGTTCATGCACCACCCACCGGTGGTCTCGGGGGTCGACTGGATGGACCCGGCGCCCGGCGAGGACTGGATCGCGAACTTCGCCGCCGCGATCGACGGACACCGCCAGATCCTCGCAATCCACTGCGGCCACCTGCACCGGCCGATCGCGACCACGTTCCACGGCGTGCCGCTGTCGGTCACCCCCTCGGTCGCGCCGCTGGTCTCGCTCGACTTGCGCGAGGTCGACGTGGCGCGGCCCGACAACCGCGCGCTGATCACCACCGAACCGCCGTGCTACGCGCTCCACCGGTGGGACGGGCGATCGCTGGTGACCCACTACGAGGCGACCAACGACTGGGACGTGCTCGCCTATTACGGCCCGCATCTCCAGCCGATGATGCGCGAGATGTTCGCCGAACGGGGGTAGACCGGCGCGATCCTCGTTTACTCGCCCATCCCCTCGTCCTCACGCCACGGGCCTTTCAGCGGGCCGACCCAGGCGCTCATGTCGGGCTCGTCGCTAACCTTCCACGGCACGCCGCCGCTGGTCAGGAACAGGTTCTCCATCTCGTCGCGCGTGAAGGGGCGCGAGCCGAGACGGCCGAACACCGCGATCTGCCCGCCGGTCTCGTCCACCGCGCGGTCGCGGTCGAGGCCCTTGGAAAGCGAGATCGCGGGCGATTGCGTCTTCGCCCAGGCGATCAGCTCGGGCTTGGGCGCGGGGCTGAAGCCGTAGAAGTTGGGCTGGCTGTCGGGGCTGGTCAGTTGCAGCACCTTGAGCCCGTTGCGCCCATCGGCGACGTAGGCGAACAGCGAGGCGTTGGTCGAGCCGACGATCACGTCCTGCGCGTCGTTCATCGTGCCGCCGAGCGTTTCGCGCAGATAGACCTGCGGCGCCTCGGGCCGGGTCACGTTGAGGATCACCAGCCCCTCGCTCCCCGCCGCGACGTAGGCGTAAGTGCGCGCGACGTAGAGCCGGCGCGCATCGGCGAGCGGCACGGTCGCCTCGGGCACCGCCACAGGGTTCCGCAGATCGGTGACATCGAACAGCTCGACCCCGCGCGAAGTCGTCACCCAGAGATAGCGGAACTGGATCGCGCTCGCGCGCGCGTCGGGCAGCTCGCGCACCGCGGCGAGGCGCGGGTTGAGCGGATCGGCAAGGTCGACCACCACCAGCCCGCGGTCGGCGGCGATATAGGCGATCTCGCCCGCGAGCGTGATGTGCCGCGCCCCCGTCAGCACCCCGCCCTCGTTCCAGGTCGCCGCGCGCTCGAGCTTGTTGTTGCGGAATTCGCCGTCGGCCAGCGTGTTGACGTTGACCAGGATCAGCCCTTCCTCGGCATCGGTCACCACCGCGTAATTGTAGATCGGCAGGAAGGCCTGCTCCTGATTGATCTCGCGCATTTCCTCGGTGTTGCGCAGCGGATTGATCGCCTGGTTGGTCGGCAGCGCCATGCAGGTCGCGTTCTTCGTCTCGACGTGCGTGTCGTGGCCCAGCGCCGAGAACGGTGCGGTCACGATCCGCTCGGAGAAGCCCTTGTTGGCGATCGAGGCGACGTCGTAGACGCGGAAACCGCCGGTCCCTTCCGCCACGAACATGTATTCGCCGCGTAGTTGAAGGCAGCCGACGCTGTCGCCGGTGCCCTCGTGCACATTGGCGAATTGTTCGAAAGCGTGGGTCTCGCCGCTCAGATCGCCGTCGAAGGTCTTGCCGCGGGTCCAGTCCTTCAATTCGCGGCCTTGGCCCTCGACGAATTCGCGCCAGTAATCGGGGTAGGCGTACTTGTGCAGGTACGAGCCGAGCACCGCCTGCGGCTCGTCCCACTCGGTCACGCGCACCGCTTCGAACCCACCCTCGAGCCCGGTCCAGGCGTTGAGTCCGACGAAGTTGACGTAGTTCGTGCCGAGCAGGAGCAGCTGCGCCATGATCGCGTTGTTGTCGTCGGCGTCGGACAGGTGGCAGTCCGAGCATTGCTTGGTCTCGGTCTTGCGCACGGTGTGCGGGAAATGCGGCGCGAAGGCCTGGCTCGAGAAGCCGATCGCCGAGATCGGCGGCTGCTGGACGTAGATCCGCTCGCGGTTGATGTTGGTCGAGGAGAGCACCAGCGCCGAGGTCGAGCGCACCGGCGCGATCTGGTTGCCCTTGGTCGTCTGGTGCTTGCCGAGCTGGAACATCTGGTCGCGCGCGACCTGCGGGTTGTAGGTCGCGAAATTGCGCGTCTCCTCCCCTTCGTAGTGGTGCATCGAGGTCTTCCAGTTCGCCTCGATCGGCAAGTGGCAGCCGCCGCAACTGGTGGTCCATGAGAGGTGGCAGGTGAAACACGCCATCTCGCTTTCCTGGTGCGCGCGGTCCTCGGGCGCGATGCCGGGGCCGAATTCGAAACGGCCGGTCTCCGCGCCGGTCTTGCTCATCAGCTTGGCGCGCGCCGACTTGGGGTTGAAGCACTGGCCGGGCGACGTGCTCCCTACGGTCTCGCATTCGGGCAGGGCGGGGTTCACGCTGTCCTTGACCAGACTGACCTCCCACTCGAGGTCGGGATCGACGATCGAGCGCTGGATCAGCACGCGCTCGCCGCCGATGCCGTAACCCCACTCGAAGCGACGCTTGCCGTCGGGATTGCGCAGCAGCTCAAGGTTGTGGCCGCTGGGCGGCGCGGCCGGGCCGCTCGTGCGCAGCGTGGGATAGGCGTCGGCGGTGCCGTGGCAATCCTTGCAGCCGATCTCGATTGCGTTGGCGACCTCGCCGTAGATCAGTCCACTGCCGTGGCTGTCCTGCGCGAAGTGGCAGTCGGCGCACTGCATGCCCTTTTCGGCATGGATATCCATCAGGTGCACGGTCTTGCCCGGGTTGACGCCGGGCTCGACGAACTTGCCCTCGCCCTCCTTACGCCATTTCTCGGGATCGTCGTTGGCGACGACGTCTCCCTGCGCGTCGAGCAGGTTGCCCTCGCGGTCGCGCTTGAACACCGCGCGGAAGTTCCACCCGTGGCCGTGATAGTCGGCGAACTGGGTGTCCTCGAGCTCAGGGTTCAGGTCGTAGACGTTGCGCAGGAAATCGAGGTCGGCCCACTTGCCCTTGGGCGCGGCGCCTTCGGGGTTGCGCTCGAGCACCTCGTGAATCTCGGCCGCGGTCGGGTACTTCTGCTCCTTCGGCCACATGAACGGCGCGTCGGATTCGTAGTCCCACATGGTGTAGCCGAGGTACGAGTTCAGGAAGATGTTGGGCTGATGCATGTGGCAGCTCATGCACTGCGCGGTCGGGATCGAGCGGGTGAAGACGTGGCGCAGCGGATGGCCCTTCTCCTTTACCGGGCCGTCTTCGTGATGATCCGCCGCGCCCGGCTGCTTGACTGCGCCGTGCCCATCCTCATGCGCTGGCTCGAGCTGGTTTGCGATCGTCGGATCGACCGTCACCGTCTGCCCGTCGCGGCCGTACTTGGCGTAGATCAGCGAGTGGCGCGGCTCGCGGTCGTTGGCGTAGATCACGTGGCAGCTCGCGCAGCCCGAATGCCGATAGTCGCCCGGCTGGTCGTTGGTGCCCATGAACCAGGTGTAGGGATCGTTGAGCCGCGTCTTGTGGACGTTGAGGATCGGGATCGCGACCCGCAGGCCCGTGCCCGGCCCGCGGTTCGACTGCTTGAGATCGGGCCGCCCCGGTTCCTCGAGCCGCTGGATCAGCCCCGTCGGGTTGGGCAGGCCGATCTCGGGGAACTGCGTGGCGATGTTGCGCCCGCCGCGCTCGAACACGCGGAACACGTCGCCCGGTGGGGTCACCTGCCACGTTGGCAGCGGGTAGAGCTCGGCGAGTGCGCCGCGCGCCTTCTGCTTTTCGGTCAGCGTTCCGGGCGGATCGCCGGGGCTGAGGAGCTTCGCCGGTTCGCCCTCGCGCGTGTAAGCCTCCCCGAACAGGTAGTTCTTATAGGGCACGACACCGTTGTTGTAGGCCGCGCCGCCCCAGAACATCGCCGCCGTCGCCATCAGCGAGCGCTCGCCTGCCTCGATCACCGGCATGTGACACGCGCCGCAGCTCTCGCGCGCGACGCGGTAGTCGCTCGGGTTGACGAAGCGGATGAACTCGGGCGCCTCGCGGTTGAGCAGGGTGTAGCTGCGCTTGGGGTTGGCCGACGAGGGATAGTGCCACGATTCCGGATACTTGGGCAGCACGTGCGCGCGATCGCGCGCGGCGACGTAGAGCGGATCGTCGTGCTCGAGCGAGGAATCGCCCATCACCGTCGCGTCGCCGCCGTGGCAGTCGATGCAGCCGAGCCGCACCGCGGGCGAGACGTGCATCGTCGGCTCGTCGGTGCGCACGTGGCACGAGAAGCACCCTTCGGACTTCGCCATCATTGCGTCGAGCGTCTGCTGCGCGGGCGCGGGCGGCGCGGTGACGCGGGTGTAGTCGCGCTCGACCGGCTTCTCGCCCTCGGCCGCGCGGATCGTCGGCCCGAACGCCATCGCCAGCCCGGCCAGGAGCAGCGCGAACCAGAGGGCGAGATGGCGGGCGTGCGGCATCAGTAGGTCAGCACCACGTTGGCGAGGATGGAATAATAGGTCCGGCTGTTGCCGATCCGGTCGAACAGGTCGCGGAAGCCCTCGCCCGCGACGAGCGCCGCGCCGCTGAGGCGGAAGACGAGGTTCTGCGTTGCCTTGGGCCGCCAGATCGCCGCCGCGCTCAGGTCCCACCCGATGTCCTTGGGGATCGAGCCTTCGTTGCGCAGCGCCTGAAGCGTCGAGGGGTCTTCGAACCACAGCTTGTTGGCGTTGGCCGAGAGGCGGAATTCGGGGGTGAGGTCGAAATCCGCGCCCGCACCCGCGAGGATCAGCCCGGGGTTGTTGAAATTCGACTGCCCCTGCTCCTTTGAGCTGCGCAGCGAATTGAGCATGCCGTTGCGCCCGTTTACGCTGACCGCGCGGCCGCCGCCGGCGAAGGGGATCGTCTGGCGGATCCAGTACGAGGTGTCCGCGCCCGCGAAGACCGGGTTCTCGAACACCGCGTCGAACCCGGTTTCGGTGTCGTCGTAGGGATCGCCGTCGCCGCTGGCGTATGCGCCCGAGAGGCGGAAGCGCATCCAGTCGCGGTCGTAGCTCACTTCGGCGGCGCCGAAGTAGGCGCGAATCTTGGCCTCGCGCGAAGTGAAGAAGCTGTTCCGGTCCTCGCCCAGCGCGGCGTAGGCGCTCGCGGTCAGGTTGATCCGCCCGACCCGGCCGTCGGCGTTGTAGCCGAGATAGACCACGTCGTAGTCCCGCCCGCGCAAGTCGCCGAGCAGTGCCGGACGCACCGGGAAGCCGTTGTCGTCGATCTGGATATCGTCTGCCTCGCGGTTGCGGTTGTAGACCACCGTGAACTGGCTGGTCAGCGCCGGGATCAGGAAATCCTGCCGGTACGCGTTGGCGACGAACAAGAAATCGTCGCGCGGGGTCTGCAGGATTGCGTTGAGCCCGCTGTTGGTGTCCTTCTCCAGCCGCCAGAACGCGGCGAGGTTGTATTGGAAGCGGTTGTTGTCGCGCGTTCCGAAGAAGCGCACGCCCAATTGGTTGTCGTTGAACAGGAAGCCGCGGAAATCGGCCTGGAACGGCTGGATGCCGATGCGCACCGAATCGAAGTCGTAACGGTCCGAGACGTTGCGGAAGTGATAGTCGAAGAACAGCTCCTGCACGCCGACGAAGTGATCGGTGCGGTGGCTCGGCTTCGAAGGCTCGACGTGCAGCACGCGCCGCTCGGGCACGTCGACGTGGCTGACGTTGACCGCGAGCGTGAGCCGGTATTCGACGTCGGGCGGCTTGAACGCGGTGCTGCCCTTCACCAATGCGCCGCCGAGGATGAAGGTCTGCGAGGCGACGATGCTCGAGGGTCGGCCGAACACGTCGTTGCGGTCGGGGTCCTCGGTGGTCTGCACGCCGACGGGGATGGGGAAAGTGCGCGGCTCGAACACGGTGTCGCTGACCGCGTTGGCGATGAAGAACCAGTCGTCGCCCTTGATCGGCAGCCAGGGCACCCTCTTCGGGTCGATCGGCCGGTCGCCCTTGTAGGTGTTCTGGTTGTACGGATCCCACCAGCGTTCCTTGACCAGGCCAAGCGTTTCGATCAGCCGCCAGCGGTCGGGGACCGGGATCTGGTCGGTCGGGAACGCCTCGGGCGGCGGCGCGCGCACCGCGCCGGGATTGTCCTGCGTCACCGGATCGGGAAGGTCGGTCACGTAGCCGGGGCGGCGGCGGCCCTCGATCAGTTGCGGATCGACCGGCGGATAGGGCTCGCCCTCCTCGGTCGCACGCTCGTCTGGTTCGACCTGCTGCGCGGCCTCGGCGTCGCTCGGCACGTCGGGCGGCGGTGCCTGGAGGACCAGCGGCAGGAGGACGTAGGGGCTCATTACAGCCCCTCGCAGACGTTCTGTTCCGAAGTGTCGAGGAACGGCGCGAAGGGGCATTGGACGTAGCGCAGCCGGACCGAGCGGCCGTTCACGTCGACCACGATCCGGTCGGCCCGAATGTCCTTCGGCGCATTGCCGATGCCGCCGATTTGGACCCCTGCGTTGTGCAGGCCGAGGAAGCTGACCATGTCGTCCTGATCGATCCCGTCGCCCGAGACGCCGATGCCGCCCACCAGCTGCCCGCCGCGATAGATCGGCACCGAACCGGGGAATATCTGGATTCCGTTAGCGATCCGCTTGGTTCCGCCCGGCGCGTCGGGCACGCCGGTGCAGCCGCGCGGCGTGTCGGGGCTCGCCCCGCCGCTCGCGACGAAGCCGAGGTGCTGAACGATGTTGTTCGCGACCAGGTCGGTCTGGAGACCCACCGCGAACGGGCTGAACCGCGCCGACTGCTCGACCGAGAACGGCCCCGGCGCCTGGCCGACCTCGCCGTCAGGGAAATAGGGCCGTGAGAGATTGCCGCCCGAGCGGTCGGCGAAGGCGAAGGTGCCGGTCAGCGCGGTGGGATCGCCCAGGAAGGTCCGCACGCGCTGGACGTATTCGGGAATGTCGCCGGGCGTCGCGAGCAGTTGCGCGCCCGCGACCGGGTTGGAGAAGAACGCCGCGGTGCGCGCCTTTTGCAGCGAGACGTCGGTGCCGAAGATCGGCCCGTCGGGCGAGCGCACGATGCCGAGGATTTGCCCGTGGGTATCGACCAGGCTGATCGTCGCCTGCATCCGGCTGTCGAGCGGGCGGCGGATTTGCGCCCGCGCGCGCGACAGCACGGTGAACGCCGCTTCGAGGATCGCGCGCACTTCGGCCGCCGAGAGCGGCTGGGCGACGCTCGCGCCGTCGGTGCCGCCGCGGATCGGATAGCGGTTCGCGCCGCTGCCATTGGTCAGCACAAAGGCGTCCGGATTGGCGAACTCGCTCGCGCGCGCGGCGCGGATGCCCGAGGCTTCGCTGCCGTAGGCGGTCCCGGCGCGCAGCGTGCCGTCGGTGTAGCCGGCGACCGCGACCAGCCCGCCCGCCGGGCCGTTGACCGCGCCGAAGCTCGTCTGCAACGGCCCGAGCGCGCCCGCTTCGACATCGGTGTAACGCAAGGTCGAGCCGTCGACCGGGATGCGGTCGGCGCGGATTTCGGCCGATGGCGCGAACCCCTGCGTGCCCGCGAGTGCGATCGCCTCCTCGTCGCTGGCGTCGACATCGAGCACGTTGGGATCGAAGCCGTAATCGCCGTCACCCGCGACCCCGATCCCGCCGACGACGACGCCGTTCTTGTAGAGCGGGAACCCGCCCGGATCGGCGGCGAGCCCGAGCGGCGAGCGCTTGGGGCCGATCAGCCCGTCGCTCATCCGCGCGGAAAGATCGGAGCATGGGAGCTGGCTGAACTGCACCCCGAACAGCGGCCCGCTCTCGAGGCCCGCGGTGGTCGGCGCGGGCGGGAAGTGCTCCTGCACGATCATGCTCGCGGTGCGGGTCGAGAAGGCGTTGCCGCCGCTGGAGAGATAGGCGCCGGTGATCGCCTTGGCGATCGCGGCGGTGACCGCGGGCACGCTCGCACCCTGGAGGCCGACCTCCTGCCCGGCCGCCGCGATGCCGCCGATCTGGCGGCGGCTGACCGTGGTCGTGGCCGGCGCGCCGTTCATCCGGAACACCGCGAGCACGTTGCCCACCCGGTCGGTCACCGCGATCGCCGACGGCAGGCCGCGCGCCTGCGCCTCGCCCACCGCCTGCGCGAGCACGCGCTGCACATCGGCGGCCGAAAGCGATTCCTGCGCCGGACGGGCATAGACCGTGCCGGGGCTGGGCGTCGGCGTGGGGCTCGGCCCTTGGGTCGGCGGGCCCTGGTTGCCACCGCCGCTGCCGCCCCCGCCGCAGCCCGCGAGCACCAGCGCAGCAGCCGCGACGCTCGCGATCGCGCCCCGCCGCAGCATCAGCGCAGCGCCCCGATCGCGCGGGTCGCTTGCCCGAGCGCGGCGCGGAACTGCGCCGGTTCGTAGCTCTCCGGGCTGCGCACCGCGGCGTAGGCGCGGTTGATGTCGGCGCGGATTCCGGCGGCCGCGCCGGTCGTCACCCGCCCCTCGCGCACCATCGAATTGAGCAGCGTGTCGACCGCCATCACCGCTTGCGCCGAGCCCGTATAGTCGGTGAAGCGCGGCGCGGTCGCGCGGTCCGAAATCGCCGCGATCACGGTGAAGGCGTCGTTCCCGCCGTAGCTGCGCTGCGACAGCGCGTCGGACAGCGCCGCCGCCTCGCCCCGCAGCCGCTGGGCCGCGACCACTGCCTCCTCCCGGCCCTGCCCCATCGCGCGGTGGAAATCGCGGCTGGCGGCGTCGAACGCCTCCGCCCGCCCCGGCGCGAGCGCGCGGCTGACCGCCGAGAGCATGATCGCGTTCTCGTCGTTGAACGGGGCCATGCCGTAGGGGATCGGGCGCGCGGGGTTGGTCTCGAAGGTGATTTGCGCCCGCGGCCCATCGGCGATCGGACGGTGGCACGAATGGCAATCGTAGAAATAGTACTCGGGGAACACCCCGTTCACAGCGAGATTGGGCCGGGTGAACAGGTCGCTCGAGCGCGCGACCGCTTCGGCCTGGCCGACCGCCCACAGACGCACCGAATCCATCCGCCCCTTGCGCGCGACGTAGTCCGCATCGACGTCGTGGTGCTGCATCAGCGCCGAGAACAGGTCGAGCTCGAACGCGACGCGCGGGTGCCCGGCGGCCATCATCGCGTGGGTCACGAACTGTCCCCGATCGGCGCTGCCATAGTGGCAATCGAGGCAGACCTTCGCGCGCACTTGCGGCCGGTCGAGCGGGATCAGCCCCGCGGCGACGTTCGAGGCGTGGGTGGCGGGCTTGGCATAGTGGACGGCGAGCCAGCCCGATGCCGGGCCGTGGCAGCTTTCGCAGCCCACCCCGTCGGAGAGCTGGAAGCGTCCGCCCCGCGCGGATTGGGGCGCGAAGGTCGCATGGCAGCCGAGGCATTCGGCCGCGCCGGTCGCCGCGCCGAGCCCGAGACGCTCGGCGATCTGCCGCCCGCGCGGGCTGGCGAGCGCGGCATAGGCGCGGCTGTGCGCGCCGGTGGAGGACGAGGGTTCCTGCCAGGTCGCGATCTCGTCCTGCCGGACGATTTCGCCGTTACCCTCGGCGCGGCCGTGACAGGTCGATCCCGCGCAGCTCGCCACGCCTTCGAATTGCCGGGAACCGCCCTGCGCGACGGCGCGTCCCTCGCCCGGCCAATGGCCGACGAGTCCAGCGAGCAGAAGAACTGCGGACAGGCCGAAAATCAAGGAGTTGAGCGCGCGTGACGAGCGGACGGCGGTCCGGAGCCCGAACCGTCCAAGCAGCCCCCATTGCAAGCGCGACGCGCGCATACGCTTCCCCCTCCGCCCCGATGCCGCATGCGCGGCAGGGCGAGGCCCCGCGGGGCCGATCACTCACAAGCGGCCTTGCGGTCCGCCTTGCAACCCGGTTCGGCTCGTCGCGGCTAGTTGGCCGTCAACAGCGTCGTCGCGAGGAGGTCCAGCTGGCCGGTGCACCCGTTTTCGATCAGGGCGGCGGCCATGTCCTCCGGATTATTGGGCGGAGTATCGAGAACCACGAACTTGACCTGGTTCCCGGGCGCCCCGCCGGGGCCAGCAATCGTATAGGTTCCGCCGTCGGTCAAGGGCATCCGTGCCGGATCCCATTCGGCGACGTCTTCCATCTCGGCGAAAGTGACCTGCAGCGGTTCGGCCGATGCCGAGGACGAGACGGAATAGGTCGCGACCTCCTCGGTCGCGGGCCGCCACAGGCTGACGCCGGTGGTGTCGGCGATGCACACCGTGCCGCCCTTGGTGACGTCTACGTACCACATGTTGGGCCGCTTGGGCTCGGCGACGGGCGCGCCGCGCACGGCCCCGGTGCGCGACCTGCGCGCCGAGTTCTGCCGCGTGAGCACCGCGTAGGCGGAGCGGTTGGTGGTGCCCTGCGCGCCGACGCGGTGGACCCCGGCGCCCTTGATCACCCGCGTTCCCGAAGCGCCGAGCACGGTGACCGAGTCGTTCGCCTTGAGCGTGATGCGGTCGGTCGGCGAGAGCTTCTTGCCGACCGGATACTGGCTTGCGGAAGGGCCGCTGGAGGCCACGACAACGTCCGCCTGCGCCGCGACGGCGAGGCCGAGTCCAAAGGTCGCGCCTGCCAGCGCGATCGAACGAACGAGCGCTTTAGCCGAGAACATAAGCGTTTCCTTCTTCTCCGTTAGTGAGTCGATATAACAGATTTTTCAGTGCGGAGTCATCCGGATGACGTGCCGCCACCCCTTCCACCGCGCGGATCGCGCCTTCGCGGTCGCTGCCCGCGAGGATCGCCGCCTGATGCAGGATATTGCGGTCCTCTTCCGGAAAATCGGGCGCGGGTTCGAAGATTTCGACCGGCTTTGCCCGACCGCGCAGCACCACGCGGCCCATCGCGCGCCACCAGTCGAGCCCCGAGCGCTCCGCGAACTCGCGGCTCGCCATGACGCTCGAATCAAGCGCCTTGTTGGCGGATTCGAGCCGCGCGGCGGTGTTCATGCTGTCGCCCAGTGCGGTGTACTGGATGCGGGTGTCGCCGCCGAAGTTGCCGACCACCGCATCGCCGTAGTGCAGCCCGACGCGGGTCTTGCCGATCTTCGGCAGGTTCGGGTCCATCGCGGCGACCTCCGCGCGGAACGCCTCGCCTGCCTGCCAGATCGCATAGCCCGCCTTCGCCGCGCGCTCGCCGTCGTCGGGCCGAGCGATCGGCGCGCCCCAGAACGCGACCACCGCATCGCCGACGAACTTGTCGATCACCCCGCCATGATCGAACACCACCTGGCTGAGCATTTCGAGATAGCGGTTGAGCAGCTTGGCGACCATCTCCGGCTCCAGCGCGTGGCTCATCTTGGTGAAGCCCTCGAGATCGGAGAACAGCACGTAGATCGTCTTCTTCTCGCCGTGGAGCGAGAGCAGCTCGGGATTCTCGATGATCTCGTCGGCCATCTCGCGCGGGAGATACTTGCCCAGCGCCCCTTGCGCGAAGTTGCGCTGGATCGCACCCGCCGTCCGCGCTGCGGAGGTCACCGCGGCGAATGCGACGATCCAGCCGACCAGCCAGCCCACCGCGGGCACGCCGTAAGTGTCGACCCCGCCGAACTGCATGACGAAGGGCGCGCCCACCATCACCACGAACTGGGCCCCGAGCAGTGCGTAGATCTTCCACGAGCCCCACTCGAGCAGGCCGGTGAGCACCGCCATCGTCACGACCAGGATCGCGAGCGCCCACAGCGTGATCGACCAGGGCGCGTTGAAGTCGGCACCGTCGAGCATCTGCGCAAGCATTTCTGCGTGAACCTGGAGCCCGGGCGGGTCCTGCGTGCCCATCGCGGTCGAAAGCGGGGTCGCGACGCGGTCGTAATCGACGATGTCGCCGCCGATCAGGACGTATTTGCCGCGCACCTGCTCGGCGAGGGCGGCGTTGAGCTCGGGAATCGCGATCAGCGCGGGGTCGGCGAAGGTGTCGATCGGCAGCGTCGAGAACACTGGGCGCGAGGCATCGACCGGCAGGCGGAAGCGGATCGCTCCCTCGTAGCCGGGAAACGCGCGTTCCTCTTCGCCGGCCGAGATCAGCATCGAGCGGCCGAGCACCGGCGGTTCGCCCGGCTCGAGCCGCGGCCATATGCGGGTGACGCCGTATTGGTCGTCCAACCGCACGCTAGCGGGGCGCGCATTGCTGCCTTCGAGCCGGGCGAGGAACGCCTTGAGGTACTGCTCCTGCGCATAGACGATATCGCCCGCGTTGGTCGCCATCCGCGCGTAGCCGACCGAGACGGGAGTCTCCATCGCGCGCAAGGTGGCGATCAGTTCCTCGTCCTCGTCCTGCGGCTGGTCGAACAGCATGTCGAGCGCGATCGCCTTGGCGCCCATCTGGTCGAGATTGCGCAGCGCCGCGGCGAGCAGCCCGCGATCGAGCGGCGAGCGCTTGCGGGCGTTGATCAGCGTCTGGTCGTTGTAGACGACGAGCAGGATGCGATCGTCCTGCGCGACCGCGTTGCGGTCGGCGTCGAGATAGACGCGGAAGTCGTACATCGCGCGCTCGGCGTCGGTGACCGCGGGGATCGCCTGTTCGCCGAAACCCCAGCCGAACCGGGCGACCAGCAGGGCAAGCAGCACGAGCCCACCCGTCAGCGCCAGGCGCCGCGGACCGGCCTCGCGCACGTTGCGCCAGCCGCGTCTGATGAAATTCGGTCGTGCCTCGTCGCTCAAAATCCGCCCTCCCCGCGGAAAATGCGCGACCCGTATCGCCTTATCGTTTGGCGGATTGTAGGAATCCGGCGGCGACTTGGAAAGCCCCGCCCGATATTATTCGGTTTCGCTCCATGCCAGCACCGGCTTCCTCGCCGCGAGCGTTTCGTCGAGCCGGCGGCGCGGCGCGTAGTAGGGCGCCTGCTTCATGCTCGCATCGCCCGCCTTCGCCCGCTGAGCCACGCTGCGCAGAGCGGTGATGAACTGATCGAGGCCCGCCTTGCTCTCGGTCTCGGTCGGTTCGACCAGCATCGCGCCGTGGACCACCAGCGGGAAGTACATCGTCATCGGGTGATAGCCCTCGTCGATCAGCGACTTGGCGAGATCGAGCGTCGAGAGGCCGTCGCCGAACCCGGCGTCGGAGAACAGCGCTTCGTGCATGCACGGGCCGCTCGGGCCGAACGGCGCGTCGAGCAGATCCTCGAGGCTGCGCAGGATGTAGTTGGCGTTGAGCACAGCGTCCTCGGCGACTTGCGCCAGCCCGTCGGCGCCGTGGCTGAGGATGTAGGTCAGCGCGCGGGTGAACATGCCCATCTGCCCGTGGAACGCGGTCATGCGTCCGAAGGCCTTGGTGTGTTCGAATTCGGCGGCGTTCTCTTCCTCGACCAGGTGGACGACGCCCTGCTTGTCGCGGGCGGTGAAGGGCAGCGGGCCGTAGGGGCTGAGCGCCTCGGACAGCACGACAGGGCCCGAGCCCGGCCCGCCGCCGCCGTGCGGGGTGGAGAAGGTCTTGTGCAGGTTGATGTGCATCGCATCGACGCCGAGGTCGCCCGGACGGACCTTGCCCACAATGGCGTTAAAGTTCGCGCCGTCGCAATAGACGAACCCGCCCGCCGCGTGGACCGCGTCGGAAATCGCCTTCATGTCGCGCTCGAACAGGCCGCAAGTGTTGGGGTTGGTGATCATGACCCCCGCGACGTCCGGCCCGAGGCGAGCCTTGAGCGCCTCCAGATCGACGCGGCCGTCCTTGTTGGCGGGAATGTCCTCCACCCGGTAGCCGGCGAAAGCGGCGGTGGCGGGATTGGTGCCGTGCGCGCTCTCGGGCACGAGGATCACCTCGCGCGCGTCGCCGCGTGCTTCCAGCGCGGCGCGGATGCACAGGATGCCGCACAGCTCGCCATGCGCGCCCGCCTTGGGGCTCATCGCGACGCCGTGCATGCCGGTTAGGTCGAGCAGCCAGAAGGCCAGCTCGTTGATGACTTCGAGCGCGCCGCGCACGGTCGAGACCGGCTGGAGCGGGTGGACATCGGCAAAGCCCGGCATCCGCGCGACTTTCTCGTTCAGGCGCGGATTGTGCTTCATCGTGCAGCTGCCGAGCGGGAAGAGGCCGAGGTCGATCGCGTAGTTCTGGCGGCTGAGGCGGGTGTAGTGGCGGATCGTCTCGGGTTCCGACAGGCCGGGGATATCCATCGGCGCGGTCCGCTCCATTCCGCCGAGACGGTTTGATAGCCCCTCCCCTTCAGGGGAGGGGTTGGGGTGGGGACTGTCCGGCGATGCCGCACCGGGGGGGGGGGGGGGGGGGGGGGCGCCGCCCCCGCCCGGGGGGGGGGGGGCGGGGGGGGGGGGGGGGGGGGGGGGGGGGGGGGGGGGGGGGG
>CAMPIX010000001.1 GCA_946886565.1 uncultured Altererythrobacter sp. | reverse complement strand
AATCTCCACGAACGGACCGTCGGTTTCGGTTAGCAGCCGGTCCACTGGCAGGCCTGCCACCATTCGGCGATGCTTAGGCGAACGCAACATTTCGCTGTTGATTGAGAAATAGCACCCGAGCTCGGTAGCCCGCCGGGCTTCGGCCGGCGTTCCCGTGAACCAGTGGAGTATAACGCGTCCGTGCTCCTGCGGCAGCAAGGCCTCGATATGACCGAGAACCTTCGAGACGGCGCGCACGCTGTGCACAGTGAGAATCTTCCCACCCTGCTCTGCGCAGGCGCGCAGAATGCGCTCGAATATCCGCTCCTGTTCCGTAAAGCTGCGGTAAAAGCGTGGCCCCGCGTCCAGGCCGATCTCGCCGACATAACGGGCTTCCGGAAGCAGCGCCTCGAACAGCGGTAGCTCGCTGGCCCGTTCGGCAACGAGTTGCGGATGAAGGCCGAGAGCCACGCGAACCTGCTTGGATTGAGAGGCCAGCTCGCGATTGCGCCGCCAGGCTTTGGGCGTAGTGGTGACGGCCAAGGTCGCGACACGTTCGCGATCGCATTCAGCGATGACCGCCTGATGGTCCCGATACAAGTCGAGGTGACAGTGGAAGTCCACCCAACGGGGCGGTCGATTAGCATTCGAGACGGTTGTCACGACGGCCGAGCTTTCACCCCGTCGAGTAAGCGTCCGACCTCGCGCATGCCCGTGATATATACCCCCTCATAGTCGTCCAGCTTATCTGGCTGATCCGTCAAAGGTCCTGGTCGATGTATGTCGAATGCAGCGCGAGCGGGCTTCTTGGCCAGACGCGAGAGCGCGAGCTGAAAGGAACGAACGTGACCGCCCTCCGCCTTTCTTGTGTCTAGTGTCCGAGTGTGGAGATCCGCGACCTGATACTCGGTATCATCGCTCCCCCAGCCTTCCAGAATAGCTGCACGCCGAATGAGGCAAGGCACACAGTAACCACAATGCTTGGGCTGGCGGTCCGCCACATCCATCGCAAACCGCGCATTGGCAGGTGCCGAACACGACATGGTATTCTTGGCTTCGCGCCGAAGGAAGCCGACGTCCGCGCAGCCCTTCGCCATCTGCCCCTTCGTTTGAAACGCATAAGGGTTGTGGAGTGTGACGCTCAGTCCCAGTCCATGCAAGAGCTCATCGAAGCGCGCCATGTAGAACGGGTGGGTAGTCCGGGTGCTGAGTGCGCCGAGCCGCAGCGGATCCAGCGGCACGTTGAGCGAGATAAGACCATTTTCCGGCACATGGACGATCGTCTGCCCTCCGATGGCATCCGCTGCCATCGCCGCAAGAGCGAAAAACAGAAAGGAGCGACCCCGCAGGGTGTTCTCCGCCGAGAAGGTGTCGACGAGGCTATTCGGAAAGCCGACCCGTGCGCGGATATGGTGGATGGTTGAGCCCGGGTAGTGTCGCTTCAGTGCCTCGCCGCAATAGGTTTGGTGCTTGCTCGTGATGCCATCCCAATAGTGGCTGACGAGCAGCGGAGTCTCGCCCGCAGCGAGTAGGTCGATGACCCCGATGAAGCTGTCGAGGCCACCCGAGAATAGGCAGACCCCCGATGGGGTCGCCGTGCGCAGCTTCGTCGGAGGGGAAGCCAAGAGAGGCGCAGAAGCTATTCGGGGACGGAAGTGCACGCCCCAGTGATCGCCGGTCAGAAAGTTCAGCGTCGTGAGGATCAACGGCGCGAGCCCTGCCCACAGCGCCGGATCGTGAACCGGAAGAAGCAGGTCGATCTCGCGCGTCCAGGCGTCCTGAGCATCGGCGTCGCGTGAGATACGGGTATCAGCCGCGGTGACGGCGGCGGCCAGCAGCGCCAGATCGATCGCCACCTCGCTCGGACTTAGCCCGACATCGCGAAGCTGGTCGAGCGCTTGTCCTAATCCAAAGCCGAGATGTCCGAAGCCATCAATAAAAGATATGTCCGTCACGTGCGTGTCCCCACGCGCTGGGCTGATCGGGGTCGTGTCGGTGCCTCCGAGCCGCGCGACGATGGTGTGGTGTCTCATGCTTCTGCCTCGCCTGCTGCGGCGACGAGTTCGAATGCCGCCTCATAAATCTGATTCACGACGACTTCGATGTCGCGGTCGGACATGCGCTCGACACCATCCAGTCGTCCTGCGAGTTGCCCGCGTGTGCAGCCAGTCACGAAGTCGTGAAGCTGGGCCTGTGCGTTCTCCACGGCTGCCACGCTGTCAGGCAGGGTCACGCCCCGGCCGCCCAGATCGGCCATCACCCTACCTTCGATCGATCGCGCGACGAAATCCAGGAAGAACTCGCCCATCTGATCAGACGTGAGCGCGTCGAAGCTGCCCAAGCCAGCCTCGGCCATGTCTCCAATGGTCTCAAGCATGGCCTGGCGGGCGATGGCCTCGTCCACAGCGCCGCCCGGCGGGCATACGAACTCCAGCAGACCGACGAAGACTTCAGCGGCCGGCCGACCCGCTAGCCCCGCCAGGTTCAGTTGCCGCAGGGTTTCGACCGGGCCGATCGTCGCGAAGTTCCGCACGACCCCGAGCAAACGCGCACCGGCCGCACGGGAAGATCCCATCCGCCTCGCCGCCCGCCTGGAGCCGCCCGTGCCGTTCCGCACATAGTTCGAAAGTGCACTGCCCAGCGCTCTACGGCTTCCTGTCCGGGCGAAGCGCGAGAAGCTGCCGCGCGCTCCGCCTAAGGCGCCCGCTCCGCTGGTGTCCGGGCGTGGCGCCGGCGCCTTCGGTTTGGCTGGCGTGGGTGCGGCCGGCTGCCCCGGTGATCCAGGCGTCCCAGGTGTGGCGGTCGCGGGCATTGCCGGTGCCGGTCCCACGCCTGGTGCTGGATCGTCGACCCAGGATGGAACCAAGCCGCTGGACGGGCCGCCGTAGCCTTTAGAGGTTCCCATCGCTCAGTTCCGGCTCAGCTGCGACACCGCCTTGGCGGTGGTCTGAAGGGTGGTGTTTTCGCTCTGCTCGGCCCAGCCGCGGACAAGGGTTTCAAATTCACCGGACATGACGGCGTCAGGGAAGCACGTCCCCCAGCTGGACACGGCCCACGCGCCGATCTTCGGAACGGGAAGCTCGCGCACGAAGTCGAGCAGTCGCCGTTGCAACGCGGGTTGCATCTCGACCAGCTTGGTGAGTCCATCGATGCCTTTCGGCTTCGTCGCAAAGCTGTCCTCCTGCAGGATGCGACCGCGGATGGCCTCGAACACCTCCTCGGGCTCCGGACCGGTCAACTTCGCCACTTGATCAGACGCGCTGCGCACCATCATCGTCGGCCCCATCAGCTTCTCGACCAGAGCCTCGAGATGGCTGGCTGCGGCGAGGCCGCCTAGCGAACTGCGCTTGTCGCGCGTGACGAACACGTAAGGGCGCAAGTCATGGCTGGATAGCGCCGGATCGATCGTGGCCCAGGTTTTCGCCCACTCGTTCTTCATCCATTCCTCGAGCTCGGTGGGCATTGGAGGCTGCGTAGGCCTCGTTGTCTTTCGCCTGCCCCTGGCGGAAGGCTTGTCCTCGTCTTCGGTTTGAGGGGCGGGCTCCCGGATAGCGGCCTCGAACCGGGCGATCGCATCCGGCTTGCCGTCCGGGGCATTCGCGGCCAACCTTGCAAGCTGCTCATAGAAGTCTGGGTAGAAGCGCTCAGCAAGCATGATCTTGGCCAGGACCGGACGCTGCACTTCGGTCCCGAACCCACGCTCCTCCGCGATAGCTTGTCTCAGTATCAACGAGTTCAAGAAGCGCTTGATCTGCCGTGGATTTCCCCGGGTGCCTTCGCTGAGGATTTTGGTGACGTGCGCGCTGATCACCAAGGCTTGGTCGACGTCCGGCGGCATGGTGCCGCCCATGGCGGTCTCCACCGTCTTCCGGTCCAGGCCCCTACTCTTCCAGGGTCGCTTCATGTCTTCGCGAGCCGCCTCAAGCAGTGCAAGGAAGCGCGGGTCAGTCGAACCAAGCGCATTCTCTGCCATCAGAAGGGTGACGTAGACGCTCGTTTCGGCGAACCCCAGCGCGGGAATGCGGAACGGCACTTGGATCAACTTCTCCAGATAGTTCCGGGCATAGCTCACGGGGCCCGAACTAGGCGGCAAGTCAGGGAAGTGCTCGCGCACGGCGTATTCGATCATCAGTTCGTCCGCGCCGATCACAAACGCCGTGCGATCGACGAACAGGAATAACCGGATTGCTTCCAGTGTCGCGATGGCGGTCTGAGGAAGGCAACGGTCCAAGTCGTCAACGATGACCACAAGCTGGTCGATGTCGGCTGCATCGAGCAGTTCCTTGAACTCCTTGCGAAAAGCGTGGACATGCTCGGGAAGGTTGCCGTCGTCCTTGGGCGCCTCCCTGATGAAGTCTCCAGCTTTCTCGGCCATCTCGACCATGTCGACCTTGGACACATGGTCTTGCGGCTTGGCGACGAATGCGGCCGCCAGGTTGTATAGGTCCTTCGCCTGCTCCAGCGTTGGAAGGCCTGTCGTAGCCGTCAAGGCCATGCCGCCCGTCCTGCGGGCAAGCTTCAGCCAGTCGACGCGCTTCAGCACCTTCTTCGCGGCGTCGGCTACCTTGGTTGAGTTCGGCCGCGCGCGCCTCAGTTCGTCGACGATCGTCTCGATGACCACAGTCTTCGCGTCTTCGAAGCCCTCGAAAGTCCAGCCGTTGAACCATAGACACAGGACTCGATCATCCTTGTTGAGCGCTCCCTCGAGCATCTTGAGCACGCTCGATTTGCCTGCACCCCAATCACCATGCACCCCAATCGTCACCGGCGAATTTGGCGTGTTGCGGATGAGCTTCACGACCGTCCTGGCGATCGCCTCGTAATAGAGTAAATCGGTTGCGGTCTCTTGATCATTCAAGAACATCATTATCCCCCACAGCTAGCAGCTTTCGTCTGTCGGGCTTTCCCGCCGACGTGGATGAACCTTCAGTCGGAGGTCGGGCGCGTCGGCATCGCCAGCGCGCGCTTCAGACCTACACATCGATGCGCGCCAACTCTTCAAAGAGATCAGTCAGCGACGCCGGAGGTTTTGAATCGGTCGAATGATCTAGATCGCCCATGATGGATTCGTTGTGGCCGTCAAAAGTTCGCCGCAATTCCTCGCGCACTTCGCTCGTTGTCCAGGGGGTCATGTTACCGTTGTCGGGCAGAGCCTCGCCATCGAGCGTTCGCGCGGGCGTAATCTGGATCCGACCCAACCTCTCGCCGTAGAGCTTGCGGAACTGGCTTCCGAAGCGTCGCGGTCCGCTGGCCCTCAGAACATTGCCGCCGATCTTCTCGCGCATTAGCCTTTCCACCAAGGCTTTGGATCGATCGCCATCCGGACCTGCGACGAGCACCGTCTGCGTCAATCTTGCCGACCACGGCAGCGCTGGCCCGGCCCCGGTCATCCATTCGAGAGCGCTCTTCGCCGCGGCGGCGTATCCTGCCACCACGTCCACCGATTTTCCATGACACCAGCCCAGAGCCAGGCCGGTGCCAACGTCCGCGAGAACATAAAGGATATAGGGACGCCCGCTCTCTTGCGGGAGATTGATCGCGGTGCAGTCGAGGCTGATCTGGTGGCCTACTCGTCCAGAAGCCACTATCCGACGCCGTTCGGTTTCGACGATCTTGCGCAGGGCGGTGGTTCCGATCGGCTTCTCACCCCGAAAGCCAGCGGCCTCGAGCAGCAGGTCCGCCTGCCGACTTACACTCGCGTCCGCGTTGAGCCGCACGACTTCGGCAACCTTCGACTGAAGTGCGTTTACGATGTGAGGATCTAGCTTGGCTCGGGACCGGGGCGCGCGGACGCCTACACCCAATGCATCCAGTCCCGGGCGCTCCCTCCACTGCGCTGCCAAGCGATAGAACCGGCTCGGACTCTTTCCGAACCTGCCGATTGCCTCTTCTGCGGATAGGTTGCCCTGCGTCCACTGCTCGAAAACGTCGAAACGCGCCTCGGCATCGCGTCTGCGCGCAGGCGTAAGCGTATCCCACCTCTTCCGGTCCGCAGACGATAGACCGCTCAGGAACTGAGCGAGCTTTTCCGAGCTGGGCTTCATGCAGCGGACGGGACGGTAAGCAACGGGAATGGCAGGGCCGCGATCAACACGCGACAAGGTTAACAGTAAGATTTCTAGATAGCAACGAATTACACCATTGACATTGAAAGCGCACCTTCTAGATAGAAACGCATTGAAGGGAGCGAAACAATGCGTGAGTTCGAGGAGATCACCGAGGGAAGCGGGCCCAAGTGCCCGGACGCGGTGGCCGCCAGCAAGGAGGCCCGACCCGGTCTGCCCCAGGGGAAGCAGACGGACTACTTCGAAAAGGGGGTCCGCGAAGAAGATCCGGTAGCCAACAGCCCTGACCACTTCATTCGGCGCCGCGCACTTGATCCCGCGAAATGGGTGCGCCCAACGCGCACATCGGCGTGGCGCTGGAGTCCTCTCGCGGGGAGCCGAGCGTCGTGAAGCTCGCAAATCCTTCCAGGAGGTCGCGAGCCATTCCGGACCTCCGGGACGAAGGTGAGCCGTCAGATAGCCGACGGGTGGTCCTCGCCGACACCATCGATGAGGATGAGCAGCCGCTCGGTTGCATCCTGGTCTTCCGTCATGGTGGAGCGGAAAGGCCGGTCATAACGCGAGGAGGTCTGCACCTGCGCTTCCGCTTGCCGTCAGTGAAGACGGGCATGACAGAGCCGGGAGAGGGCAGGGGAGAGGAACTCCTCGCAATGCAGTGCGAGGTCGATGGCGACATCCTCACTTTCAAATGCCATCCTTACCAGTTCAGGATCGACTTCGGAGGGCCGAGCTTCACCTATCGCCCTGATCTCGCGATCCTATACCGCGACGGTCGGGTCGAGATCGTGGAGGTTAAACGCACCGAGGACGAGCTGGACGCTGACGAAAAGCTCAAGCTGGCTAGGGTCAAGGAGTTCGTGCGCCGGTGCGGATGGGGCTTCTCGATCCGCTATCTCAAGGACATCGTTGGCCCGAAGTGCCGAGAGCACAACGTCGCCAACGTTTTCGGACGTCGCGCGATGGCGCTGACGCGCGACGAGAGTTCGCGCGCCGACGCCGTCCGAGCGAAAATGCGTCCGGTCGAATGGGGGGCACTCAGTAGCTGTGTAGCTCCACATGATCGCAAGCACGGCGATGCGGTAGTCGAGCGTCTCATCGCCGGCGGACTGTTCGCCGTCGACTTCGATACGCCGTTCCACGACCGCACCATTCTACGCCCCACCCCGATCGTCGCGTCGCGGGCGCTGCCGGGATTCGAAGGGATCGCAGCATGACAACGCCACTCGCCTACCCCCATGAGAAAGGGGATCCTGTCGAGATCCTCTGCCGCGACTACTACTTCGAACGTGTCGATCCCGACTACGCGGTCACATATCGCGCGCCTTACGGCGCCACCTATTCGGACTTCATGGTCGATGACGATAACGGACATCCCCGCAAGCCCACCACGGCTGAGATGAATGCCCTCTTCGCACAGGATGGCATCATCTTCCGGTCCAGTCCCTCGAGCAATGCGAGCCGCCGACTGGCGCGCAGCATGGAACTCGATGCCGAGCAGTGCCGGGAGATGGATGCAAAGTCCGCTCTTCGAATTGCGATCACCCGCTTCTGCGACGAGCACTGCGGTTCACTCTCGGACGACGCCATGCTCCCGGTCATTCGCCGCGCCGTCTCCCAGCCGGATATCGCTGCGCTAAATCCAACAGGATGGGTTCCGCATCCCACCACGGTCCGCGAATGGCTGCGGGAACGCGGGGAACCGGGAAGGCGCAAGGCGCGCGATGGCGTATCAATGGCCGGCCGCTACATGCGTTCGATCGTCAGCAGGCATCCGGTAGAACTGATCCTCTATCACATGATGTCCGCATGTATCGCGAACGATCAGGATCAGGTCCAGAGCTTCTACGATTGCTACGTTGCAGACCTGTGGAAGGTCAACAACGGCAAGCCGTTGGACCGTCCCGTGCTCATCGAAGGCGAGGACGGAACCTGGAGCGTCGGCGACGAGGCCGCAGAATATCCACGGCCGTCGACACCCTATAAGGCCGTTCACTACACAACCTTCTGGCGCCGGGTCCGCGATATGCGCACCCCGAAGCTCTTCGGTCTCGCAACCACCGAGAGGGGAAAGCGCGCTCGCTACGGTGGTGGTGGTTTCAGCGAGCGCCCGTCCTTCGGCTCACTGTGCGAAGCGGACGAAACGCCCGTTCCCAACATCTTCCTCGTCGATGACGACACCGGCATCGGCATGGGCTCGGCCACGATGACCCTCATGGCCGAATGCAGCACGACGGCATTGGTCGGATGGGATCTTTGCGCCGAGGCGGCTTCGAGTGCCTCCCTGCTGCGCACCGTCAGGCACGCCAACTCGATCAAGGAGGTTCCCGCTGATCTGCTCGAGAAATTTCCGGACCTGCCTTTCGTTAGACTACGTCCCGACCGCATCAAGGTCGACAATTCCGCAGGCGCGCACTCCCGTCACTTCGAGGACGCGTGCGCGGAAGCCTACATCCAGGTCAACTTCACCGGGAAGGAGCATCCCACGCACAAGGGTCTGATCGAGAGGACCATCGGGACAATGCTCCAGATGCTGTTCAAGAAGCTGCCGAGCCACAACTACGACATCGCCCTGATGCGCAAGTTCGGGTTCGACCCGGACAAGCAGATTCTCTGCACGATCTCGCAGGCGCGCGAACTGCTCGATCGGGCATGCTTCACTTACAATATCCAAAGGCACGAAGGCCTATGAGCCGGCAACCCCTCCTGATGTGGCGCAAGGCCACCGCTACTCGCGCGCCCAATGTCATCGCGGATCTCGACGAGTTCGATCGCAACATGGGCTGCGTGAAGTTCGATGCTGCCGTCTACGCGACCGGCGTCGTCTTCATGCACAACCGGTATTCATGCCAGGAAATGGGTGAGATCGTGGGGCTCTTCGAGCGCGGCAACATTCCCGAAGGAGACGTCACACCGAAGCAGCCCCGCAGGAACCAGAATCCGCACCGCAAGATCACCGCACGTGGCAAGCTGAAATTCGACCCAGATAACCTCGGGGTAGTCCATCTCTGGATCCCATTCGGCGAACACAAGCGCTGGGTGACGCTCAAGTGCGACAACCCCGACATGGAAGGCGTTCCGGTCTGGTTGCACGAGAAGTGCATGGAGCTGGCGAACATCGAGGCCGACGAATTCTGCTCTAAGGAGGAGCAGGCCTTTTTCCGCGCCAAGCTGTTCGACATGATCTCGAACGTGAACGAGAAGGCGTCGGCGAAAAATCGCAAGCTCCTCGGCCGAGCCCTGGCAGACAAATCGACGGCGGCGTCATTGAGGCGCTACGTCGAGATCACGCCCGAGGAAGGCGTGGACACCCCCGCCGTCGCGACCCGGACCGATACCGAACCCGAGGACATCCATCCGTTCGAGCCGGACGCGAGCGTCATCAACAATTCCCTCGCGGGGAGCCGACGCAAGGATGTCATGGATGTCACTCCGCGCCCCCGGAGGACCGCGAAGCAGACGGCCAGGACCTGGGCACAGATGCAGCGCGCGAAATCGAGGGGTGTCCCGGCTCGCGCGCGTAATGAAAACGCCAGAGCGAATTCGACAACACGGCAAGAGGCGACGCCGCGCCGAACCTCGGGAAGAGGCCTCACATGGAAGGAGAAGTGATGAGCAAGAGCGAAAAGGTCGAAACCAAGGATGTCTCTGAAGCCGATCAGATGCCCATCTCTCCCGCGATCAAGGATGCCTTCCGGTCGCTGCGCGACCAGAAGGTGGCTATGCGCTCGACTGCTGCGACCCGGGCCATCGCGGCATTCAACACGATCCGGCTTCCCTATCCCCGCCAACTCGAAGCCTTGCTGACCTTTCAAGAGGCTCAAGAACTCGGACGTGCGATGAAGGGACGTAGACAGACAGCGATCTGTGTTTTCGACCCTCCACATACGGGGAAGACCACCGTAGCCGAGACCTACGAGGACGTGGCGAACGAGGGGGCTGAGGAAGGACAGCGCCCGGTTGTTCACATGAGCTTCGGCAGCGGGGGAGGACCGAGTAACATGTATCGCACGATCCTGAAGATCCTCGGCGAAGGCTTCCCGGCAACCAAGGACCTCGAGATACTCAGGGATCGGGCCTGCGAGGCTATGCAGCACGCAGGCACCGACCTCCTGATTATCGACGAAACCCATGAGGGTGGAAAGGGATCGGCCTATGGTCCGAGCCTCACCGCCGAACTCAAGACCCTGCTCAATGGCGGGCATGTGGGGATCGTGCTGCTCGGGACCGAAAAGGCGGAAGAGATGATCAGCAAGGACCAGGAGTTCCTCATGCGGACCATGGCACCATGTCGCCTCGGAGCCCTCGATTGGGCGAACGACGAAGACAGGGATCTGTGGATCGGATTCCTGTCCGAACTCGATAAGGAGATGATCCGGATCGGCATCATTGCCGAACCGACCGGCCTCGCAGATGAGGAGCTGGCGTTGGCTCTCTGGCAGGCTTGCGGCGGGATTATCGGCCAGCTCATGAGCGTGGTGAGACAGGCATTGCGCATCTCGATCCACGACGACCGCGATTTCATCTCGGTCGACGATCTCGTTGTCGCCGTCGATGACTGGTCGATCGCGCTCGGCCTGTGCGATACCAACCCGCTAGAGCGCCTCCTCCTCGAAGCAGCCTGACGCATGCTCGCTCTCGCCGATATCTCGCAGGAACTGCTGCGTAGGGAACGTTCGACAGACGATGCTCCTCGTCGGCTGCTCTATCGGGACAGGGTTTCCTTCTCCTTCAGAGACGGGGAATCCCTGCGAGGCGGCATGGCCCGAGCCTGTGAACTCGCCGGCGCGCCGAACAGCTGGACGGTCCTGCAGGAAGTCGGGCTCAAGCACCGAAATCGGGTGCTGGTGTCCGAGGATCCCGACATCGATATCGGCGCACTCGCGGAGGCGCTGGGCGTCACGCGCGAGGAGGTGGCCGCCAGACAATATCCCGAAAAGGAGAACGGAGCCCGGGAATACTTCGGAATGATCGTTCCGGCAGGCAGCATCGAAAGCCGTGCAAGGAGATATTCGCCCACGTTCCTTCGTGACCGTGGATATCATCTCGCTGCCTGGGAGCTGAAGTTCCTCCCCTTCTGCCCGGTGACCTGGGACATGCTGCTGCAACACTGCGATGCGTGCCGATCGCAGCCTCCGCAGGCGCAGGGATGGGTCAGGACGCTCACGCCCGTCGATCGTTGCGACGAGTGCGGGAGAAGGCTGGCCGACAGATCGACGTCGAACGTATCCGAGGAACTGCGACCCGCGCTCGAAGTGATCTGTCGGCTCGTGGGCGCTGCGGGAAACGAACGGGCTGCGGTCTTTGAGGTATTGCCAGCAGCGCTCGAGCGGGCCGAACCACAGGCACTGCTCGAGGTGATCCTCAGCCTTGCAAAGCATATGAAGATCCTTGCTCCGAACGAGGATGACAACGGGCAGCTCATCCGCCTGCATCGCGCCTGCAAGGCGATCCAAACCTGGCCGACCGGACTGCAGGATATCGAGTTCAGTGCGTCACGAAATGGCCAGACGCTTCCCCCGCTCCTGCAGAGCTACGCAGCTTTGGGAGCAGAGCCTGCTATCCAGGCAGCGCAGGCGGAATGCTCAGGAGCCACGGTCACGGTTTTCTCGGACAACATTGACGAACTCGATCGCGTCGTGGGGATCAGGGAGGCATCTGCGATCTCAGGCTTGGAAGACGACACCCTCCGCTCTGCCTGGGAAGCACGCCTCGTAACCCGGAGATACCGCGCTCATGGGGACAGGTTGCTCCCCGCCTTCGAGGTGCGAGAATTGCTCGCATTCGCCGGAGCATGGAAGACCCGTGTGAGCGCTTCCTCGGTCGGCTATCGTTTCGGGCTCCCAACATATGCCATAGAGCAGTGCGCGATAGGAAGGGTTCTCCTCCCCAGCGCGCTCAGCTTGCCGGGGTCCGGCTTCAGCTTCTCCACCCGGACCGTCGATCGCTTCTGCGATATGGCATCCCTGCAGCAACCAGCACCCCACGCCAAGATGATCACGCTCCATGATCTTATGCGCGGCGTCGCAGGAAGAATAAAGCCATGGGGCGACGTGCTGCATGCGGTGACGCTCGGTCAGATCTCCGCAAGGCTCGAGTCGGGAGAAGACGATCAGTTCGCCAGACGCCTTCTGATCGAGGAAAGCGGTGCGAACGAGCTTGTCATGAAATCTGTGCGGGGAGGGCCGGCCAGCCTGCGCGGGCTGTCACCGATGATTTCCCAGTCCGACGCGCTCGAAATCCTGAACTGCTCGGCCACGAGTTTCGGCTTGCTCAAAGGTATCGCCAGCACGGGCATCAATCCTAAACTGTTCCCACTCGAACGGGTCGTCGATCGCGCGAAGCAAGTTGCTGCAACGGCAGAAATAGCGAAGCAACTCGATCTGGATCCGACGCGGACGTCTCGCCTCCTGAGTGCCGCGCGGGTGCGGGAAATCGTTCCGGGCGGTTGGCACCGAGTTCATGCTTATGAACTGATCAGTCGCGCAACGCTCATGCGAGATGCTCAACTCTCATTGGGCTTCTGATCAAAGCCCGGTGGCTCAGCAGGTGCCGCCGAATTCCTGTTTTATCCCGGATAGATGGCGCTCTCCGTAAACCGAGGGCAGCACGACTGTCTGCAAAAATAGGTTGATCTGAGGGAAAACTACTGCAATCGGCCCCAACGCGATTCTGAAAACATCCTTTGATTCCAGTTGGAATTTGAGGGGTTCTCAGTGCAATCTGATATCTTCGCGAAAGCCGGCATTGCGGGCCGCCCGCTGTGCCGATAAAGGCCGCGATCAGTGCCGCTTTAGCTCAGTTGGTAGAGCACATCATTCGTAATGATGGGGTCACGTGTTCGAGTCACGTAAGCGGCACCAAACAGTCCTGACGAGTCCCGAATTCTCGTCGTCGGGCTTCCCCTGAAAAATCGTGGAATGGATGGCGATGCTCTTCCGCCCGGGGCGTTGCGTTACGATGCTTCGATCCGAAGTGAACAGGCAGGACGCGCCGATAACCCCGCGATCGGAAGATATTATCCGACATTGGACGATTCCGGCGGGTGCGGGTTGAACTGCTGCGTGCTATCCCATGCGCGAGGAAGGCGAAGCACGGGCCGATGAAACTGAGACAAGCCGCGGTCGTTATAGGGATAATACTCATCCCGCTGGCGTTGCTGGGCGTGCACTTCCTGATCGACCGCGAATTCGACGACAACCGCGAGCTCCGCGGTACGGTCGAAACCGCGGTGGCGACGAGAGACGTCCTCTCCGGCCTTCTTACCCTTCATCTCGATGCCGAGACGGGGATGCGGGGCTACGTTCTCACTGGCGACGAGACATTCCTCGGACCGTACGAAAGCGCGATGCCACGACGCGAACGGCTGTTCGCGCAGCTACGATCCGTGCTGCGTGGCGACGAACGGTCGATCGGGATTCTGGAAAGGCTCGCACGGGCTTCCGACGAGAAGCGCGCCATTTCCGCCCGGAACATCGCGGACGTGCGCGCAGGGCGGGCATCGGCTGCGCGCGCCAGGATCGCGTCGGGCGTCGGCAAGCGGTCGATGGACGAGATCCGTGCCGAAATCGCGGCTCTGGATTCGATCCAGGCGGCGCAGCTCCAGGCGGTCACCCGGCGGGGCGAAGGGCTGCGCGGCAATCTCGAGTTCACCATAACCATGCTGCTTGTCGGTATAGCCCTGCTGCTTGCAGGCGCCGCAGCCATGATCGGACGGACCAGCCGTGAACGGCAGGAGGCGCTCGACCGTGCCAACCGGATGGCGGCGCGTCAGTCCGCGATGTTCGACGGCGCGGTCGATGGCATGCTGCTGCTAGACGAGGCGGGCAATATCCAGCGCGCCAACCCGAGCATTTTTCGCATGTTCGGCTATGGCGAGGCGGAGCTCGTGGGCCGACACAACACCGAGCTGATGGCCGATCCGTTCGATCTCGCGACCAGCCGCGCGTGGCTCGATCGCGTCGGTATGGCAGGCGAACACGGCGCAGGCCGGCGGCAGGAGTTCACCGGGCGGCGCAACGACGGATCGACGTTCGAAACAGAAGTCGCGATCAGCCTGGTCCCGGACCATGGCGATCGACGTTATGTCGCGGCGATACGCGACATAACGGATTTCAAACGCGCCGAAGCGATGAAGAACGAGTTCGTCTCCACGGTGAGCCACGAACTGCGTACCCCGCTGACGTCGATCGGCGGATCGCTGGGGCTGCTGGCATCGGGTGCGGTGGGCAAGCTCAACGAAAAGGCGGATCGTCTGGTCGCGATCGCGCATAGCAATTGCGAGCGCCTGATACGCCTCATCAACGACATTCTCGACATCGAGAAGATCGAGTCGGGCAAAATGCATTTTGCGCAGGACGAGCTCGACATATGCCGGCTCGTCGAGCGCATGACGGCCGCCAATGCTGCGTTCGCGGACGGCCGCGGCGTGCGATTGGCGACGCAAGGTTGCGACCAGCGGATCCTCGTGCTCGGCGACGCCGATCGGCTGGAACAACTGCTGACCAACCTCGCCTCGAACGCAATAAAATATTCCCCCGAGGGCGGCACGGTCGAAATTGCGGTGCTGCACGAAGACAAGTGGGTCGCGGTGGAAGTGCGCGATCGCGGCGCAGGCGTGCCGATGTCGTTCAGGGAGAGGATTTTCGGCAAGTTCGCGATGGCTGACACCTCGGACAGCCGGCAGCGCGGAGGAACCGGTCTCGGGCTGTCGATCGCGCGCGAAATCGCCGAGCGTCACGGCGGTTCGATCGGCTTTCGTGATCGCGACGGCGGCGGGACGGTGTTTTACGTCAGAATGCCGACCGTACAGACCGACAGCGCAGACGGAACGGGCAAGCATGGCCTGCCTGTGGTGCTGCATGTCGACGACGATCGCGATTGCCTCAGCGTCACGCGCAGCGCGTTCGACGGGGTCGCCCGGCTCGTCTCGGTTGCGAATATCGACGAGGCCCGCGAGGTTATCGCTCGTAAACCGCTTGCCGGTGCGATCATCGACGTCGGCCTTCGCGACGCCGACGGCAAAGCGTTGATCCCGCTGCTGCGAAAGCAGAACGATGCGATGCCCGTCGTCCTGTTCAGCGCGATCGACGACCTTCACGACGACGCGAAGGCCGATGCAGTGTTGATCAAGAGCCGCTCGACGATCCAGGATCTCGTCGCCACGATGCGCAACTTGCTCGAACCGGACAATGGGAGGCAGGCGTGACGCGGGTTCTTTACGTCGACGACGAGGCCGACATCCGGGAGATTGTGGAACTCGCACTGGGGCTCGATCCGGATTTCGAGGTCAGAACCGCAGCCTCGGGAGCCGAAGCGCTCGAATTGCTTGGCCGATGGCCGGTCGACATCGCGCTCCTCGATGTCACCATGCCGGAGATGGATGGTCCGACATTGCTCAAACGAATGCGCGAGGTGCCGGAGCTGCGCGATCTGCCGGTGGCCTTTGTCACGGCACGGGCGCAGAGGTCCGAGCTCCAGACCTTTGCCACGCTGGATGCCAAGGGGGTGATAGCCAAGCCGTTCGACCCGATCTCGCTCGCAAGCCAGGTGCGGGCCTTGCTCTCGTGAACGAGTTGGACGCGAAGCTCGCGGTGCTGTCCGCGCGATTTGCGCAACGCGCAGCGGCGGATCGCGCAGATTTGGCAGAGGCGCTGGCAAATGAGGATCGTGCGACCGTTCGCGACATCGCGCACAAGCTAGCGGGCCTTGCCGGTATGCTGGGCCATCCGAATGTCACCGATCTCGCACTCTCGCTCGAAGCGGCGGCGGAAGACGGCCGCAGTCTCGCCGCTCCGGCATCGGCTCTCGACGCGGCGCTGGGGGCGATCGAGGCGGACCGCCCCGGTACGGGCTCTAGCTCGTCCTGAAACCCTTGCGGGTCATGGCGCCCCATCCTTGCTGCTTGCGCAAGAACTGCCACCAGCCCTGCAGCCGCCACAAGTTCGACAGCTGGCGATAGCCGAAGTTCTCGATCACCGCGACGAAAGCCAGCACCGCGATTTCGCGCGCTCGCGTGAAGCGCCGCAGCTGGATTTCCTCGAGAACCAGGGTGGCCATCGACACGAATACCCCCAGTGTGAAGGTCACCGCAAGGAAACCGAGCAGCCAGGGCAGCGCCAGCAGACCCAGGGCCCACAGCAAGGGAACCAGCAGATATCCGACGATCTCCACCAGGGGGCCGACGACATCGACCACCAGAATCTGGCCGAAGCCGATCGTCCCGATGCGGCCGTAGCGTGGGTTGAGCGTCATCGTCTTGTGCTTGACGAAACATTCGAGCGCGCCCCGTTGCCAGCGCGCGCGCTGACGGGACAGCGTCCGCACATCGTCGGGACATTCGGTCCAGCAGACCGGTTCGGCGATGAACTCGATGCGGTAATCGATCCGTTCGTCTCGCAGGTGCCGGTGGAGCTTTACCACCAGTTCCATGTCCTCGCCCACGGTGCCGTGGCTGTATCCGCCCACTTCGACCACCCGCCGCCGGTCGAACAGTCCGAACGCTCCCGAAATCACCGTCAGAGCCTGCATCTTGCCCAGCGCCAGCCGCGCCATCAGAAAGGCGCGCAGGTATTCCATGATCTGCACGAGCGCGAGAAAGCTGGTCGGCAGGTGGACCTCGATAATGCGGCCGGCATCGACCTTGCAGCCGTTGGCGATGCGGATCGTGCCGCCCGCCGCCACGGTGAGGTGGGGCTCGTCGATGAACGGACGCACGACGCGCAGCAGCGCATCGGCCTCGAGAATTGAATCCGCGTCGATGGCGCAAAACAGTTCTGCGCGGCAGCAATTGATCCCGGCATTGAGCGCATCGGCCTTGCCGCCGTTCTCCTTGTCGACGACGACCAGTCGCGGGATGTCCGGCGAGGCGTAGAATCCGCGTATCGGCGCGTGCGCGACCGCATCGTCGACATAGCGTTCGACCTGGCGCAATCCGAATTCGGCCACGAGGGTGGCGAGCGTTTCATCCTTCGAGCCGTCGTTGATCACCACCACTTCGAAATCCGGATACTGCAGCGCGAGCAGCGAGCGGACGCTTTCGACGATCGTCAGTTCTTCGTTGAAGGCCGGTGCGAGCACGGCGATGGCGGGGGTCTGTTCCGAATAGCGCCGCCACAACGTGGCGCTGCGCGGCACCGGCGGGCGCGTTGCCAGCGCGTAGCCGGCATAGGCGAGCTGGACGATATAGAACCCGGTCTGCAGCAGTCCGGTGGCGATCACGACCAGCGCGATCGTTTCTGCGGACTGCACCATCCAGGCTTCGGCACCGGGGATCGGGGGCACGCTCACGCCTGCCCCGCCTCGGCAAGCATGACGCGTGCCGCCTCGCTCGCGATCGGATCGGTCGAACCGGCGATTTCGCGCATCGTTTCGAGGCCTTCGCGCCCGAGTTTGAGAAGCGACTGCCCGGCGTTGAGCCGCACGCGCCATTCGGAATCGCTCAACAATCCGCCGAGCGCAGCGGCGAACTCGGCCATGCGGGCGCTGCCGGCAGCTTCCGCCGCCGCGGCGCGCACGACCATATCTTCGCTGTCGAGGCCGTCGCCGATCGCTGCCCGGGCCGCAGGGTGTGCCGTTCGCCCAAGGGCACGCAGGACGCGGGCGTGGCGGCCCGGGTTCGACCACGCTTCCTGCGCGACATAGGCCAGCAGCGGGGCATGGGCGTGGCCACACTCGGCGAGGGCATCGATCGCTGCCAGCCTCGCTTCCTCGGCCGTCGCCTCGTCGAAGATCATCGCCTCGATCGCCGCCGGATCGCGCCCGGCCAGATCGCGCATCAACGAGATGAGCAGGAGCGAATGCTCCTCGCTTCCCAGCCGCAGTTTTCGAACGATCTCGGCCGGCGCTGGCCCGTCCTCGCGATGCGCCAGGGCAAGCGCCGCGCCAAGCCGCACATCGGGATTGCGGTCGTCCAGCGCGCGAGCAGCTCCGTTGGCGCGGCCGGGAAACAGCGCCAGCGTTTCGGCAGCGGTAAGCCGATCCTGGGCGGTGCGCGAGCGCAACCCGCGTGCGAGGAGCCGCGGCACACCCAACCGTTCCGCTGCATCAAGCATGGCATCGCGATCCGAACCGCGGGTGAGCTCGGCGAGTTCGATTGCCAGTTCGGTTGCGACCCTGCCTTCGATCCGCGCCAGCTGTTGTGGCGGCGCTTTTCCCCCCATCAGCAGCGGAGCGAGCCGCCGTCGCGCTTCGATACGCTTGCGCCTCGCTGGCAGCGCGATCCCTCGCGCCGCGATGAGCGCGAGCAGCGCGCCCCCGCCCGCCAGACAAAGCAGGAGCGAGGTGTTCCACAAAGTAACGAGCGCGACCACGATCCCCTAGAATCCGATTTTGAGGCCGAGCCGCCCTTCGGTACGGTCGAGCCCGTCCTCTCGCCATTCATGCGATACCGCCCCGACCAGGGAAAGGCGATCCAGAACCGGCACCTCTATCCCGCCGAAGAGCGAGGCCGTGTCGGTGACGACCCCCAGATCGGTGTCCGGCCCATAGCCCACTCCGCCATAAATCCGCATGCGATCGGACGGCATGTAGTCCAGTCGCGCCAGGCCGCCCAGCCGGATCGTGCCGCCATCGGCGATCGTGCCGATGGCCCGTACCGTTCCCGACATACGGCCATCGGCGAAATACCGCGTCAGCTGAGGCGCTACCGTGACGACGTCCTGCAGCGGAAATTTCTCATAGCGCAGATCCACACCGATCAGCGTGGGATTCACCTCGTCCCCGAAGCGATGATCGACACCCGCGGCCACGCCCCATTCGGGCCGGAAGTCTGCATGGGGCGTTGCAGAAGCACCGAAGCGAATCCAGGTGTCGCGCGATACCTGCCTGTTCGCGCCCGCGGCCAGTTCGACATCGTCGAGATCGAAGCGTCGATAGTAGGCACCGCGAAAGTCTAGCGTCGTGGCGGGATCGACCGGGACCACTCCGGAGACCGCAGCCTCGCGCCAGCTGCTGCGTCCTCGCGAAAGATCGGCGATGGCGCCTTCGATCACCACGAACCCCCGCCGCGATCCTGCGTCCGGGCTTCGGGCGCGAGCGACCATATCGAGCCCTTCCCGGGCGTCGCGATAATCGGGCGCCGCGGCCAGCACCGCGCGAAAGTCCGCCTCCGCAGCGTCGAGCTCCCCTAGTGCGAGGCGTGCGAAGCCGAGCTGTAGCCGAGCGTCGACATCTTCGGGATGGGTTGCAACCCACGGTTCAAGCAGCGCCACCGCACGCTCAGGATCGCCTGTCTGGCGGGCAGCCACCGCTTCGTCGTATGGGCGAGCATCCTGGGCGGTCGCCGATGGCGCCGCGGCCAGCGCGGCGGAGACGGCCAGCAAGGCGACAGGCAACCTCACTCCGAATCCTTCAGCAGACGCGCCAGCCGCGCGAGCAGTTCTTCGGGCATGAAAGGCTTGATCAGATAGTCGTTCGCGCCCAGTTCGAGCGCGCCTACGACATCCTGTTCGCCTCTGCGCGCTGTCAGCATGATCACCGGAATCCGGGCATGATCGGCCGAGGCCCGAATGCGGCGGAGCACCTCGAAACCGTCATGAACTGGCATCATGGCGTCGAGCACGACGGCATCGGGATCGGAGTCCTGAAGCCGCGCCAGCGCCTCGCGGCCGTCGCGCGCGATCACCGGGCGATAATTCCGCGCGGAAAGGCGATATTCGAGCAGCTCGGTGAGGAGCGGCTCGTCGTCTGCGACCAGGATTGTCTTCATTGCCTCCCCCAATGCGTCGGGGCCCGATAGCATTGCCCTTCGATGGTTAAGATCGCCTTACGGCGAGACGCCCCCGACGCAAGATCAGTAACCGCCACGAGCGATCGCGGTCGGGCCCAGCACTTCGAGGAAATGGCGAACGGCTACGGGATCGCGTCCTTCCGGACACGCGGTTCGGGCGTCTTCCGAATCCGGGGGGACCCTCAGGACTTTGGTGCGGTCGAGAAGACTCGAACTTCCACGGGCTTTCGCCCACAACGACCTCAACGTTGCGCGTCTACCAGTTCCGCCACGACCGCACTCAGCCAGAAGGGCGCGGGCGCCCTTGGGGGGTAGGCGCGCGCCACTAGCAACAGGGCGCGGGCTCCGCAAGCGGTTTGACGACGGGGCTGTCGCTCAGTCCGGTTTCCAGCCGATCTCGGCGAACTTTGCCGCCTTGGGAACGTCGGTCACCGCCTCGTTGATGGTCATGCTCTCGCCCGGTGCGAGGCGTGGCTTCGGCGGCGCGACTTCCCAGCTGTAGACGATCCGGTCGCGCGCATCGCGCATCACGATCAGGATCGAGGGCACGCTGCGCGTCTCGCGCCCGACGTTGGTGATCGTGCCGCTCGCACCGAAGAACTCGGTCCCGTTGGGCAGCGTGCGGCGGTCTTGCTGGCCGGGCGGGAATTCGAGCACCAGATCGGGTTGTTCGACCGCGAAGGTCGGGCGGCTGATCGGCACCCAGTCGGGCAGACCCCAGTAGCTGACCGCACCGATCGTGCCCAGCGCGAGCACGGCGAAGACTGCCGCGGCGATGGTCCAAATCCGCAGCATGTTGCGGCGCGGGCGAAACGGCGGTTCGGCAGCGAAGGGGGAATATCCGTCGTCGATCTCGTCGTTCTCGAAGACCGGCGGGATCACTTCGGCCCGGCTCACCGGCTCACCGGCATAGTCCGGCGAGGGCGGGGGAACGGGGGTGGGCTGCGCGATCTCCTCCGGCTCCGGCTCCGGCTCCGGCGGCGGGGGAGGTGCAGATCGGGGTTCGGGAGCAGGCGGCGGAGGAGTGGGTGCAGCCGCCGCGGCTTTGGCGGGCGCCGCCCCGAGGTCTGTTCCGCTGCCTTCCTGGAACCAGCTGTGCCGGCATTTCGCGCAGCGAACCGTGCGCCCGTCGACACCGATCGCGCTGTCGGGCACGACGTAGCGCGTTGCGCAGGCGGGGCAGGCGATGATCATTGTAATCGCGACCCTTACGGTGCGACGCGAATCGCAACAAGGCTCGCCCGGCGTGGACGGGCGGCGGCAGCGGCTTTTTTCCACACCGAAGCGCCGCTATAGCCGCGCGCAGATGCCGACTTGCCCCCTTCCGACAGCGCGAACCGGGTTTCGCCCATGAGCGATCACGACGCCGAGATCGTCGCATTCGACAATGTCGGATTGCGTTACGGCACCGAAGGCGAAGTGCTGCGCGACGTTTCGTTCACGCTGTTCCCGGGCAGCTTCTACTTCCTCACCGGCGCGAGCGGCGCGGGCAAGACCTCGCTCCTGCGGCTGCTCTATCTGGCGCAGCGGCCCTCGCGCGGGGCGATCCGCATGTTCGGGACCGACGTGATCACCCTGCCGCGCGCCCGGCTGCCCGCATTCCGGCGCCGGCTCGGCGTGGTGTTTCAGGACTTCCGGCTCGTCCCGCACCTCTCCGCGTTCGACAACGTCGCGCTTCCGCTGCGCGTTTCGGGCGTGTCCGAGGCGGACGTGGTGAAGCCCGTTTCCGATATGCTCGACTGGGTCGGTCTGTCGCACCGCCACCAGGCACGCCCGGCGACGCTTTCGGGCGGCGAGCAGCAGCGCGTCGCGATCGCGCGCGCGGTGATCGGCCGACCCGACATGCTGGTGGCGGACGAGCCGACCGGCAACGTCGATCCCGAGATGGCGTTGAAGCTGCTGCGGTTGTTCGAGGCGCTCAACCGGCTGGGCACCACGGTGGTGGTCGCAACCCACGACGTCCACCTGCTCAAGAAGGTGCCCGATTCGCTGATCATGCGGCTCGACAAGGGGCGGCTGTCCGATCCCACCGGCGCGCTGCGCTATCCGCCGCGCGCCACGGGCAGCGCAGTGCGCCGCGAGAGGATCGAGCCGTGAAGCGGCCCCCGGTGCTCGATCGCGCGCTCGGCCGCGGGCGCGCGAAGTTCGGCGGCGAGCGCGAGGCGCGGCTCGTGCCGCAGGCGCGCCTCTCGGGTCCGATGCCGTGGGTGATCGCCATTATGGTCGCGCTGACGGTGGTCGCCGCCGCGGGCGGCCTCGCGCTGCAGAACATGACCGAGGCCGCGCGCGCCGAACTCGCGGGCGGAGCGACCGTGCAAGTGGTCGAGGCGCTGCCTGCGGCGCGCGAGCGGCAGGCGCGTGCGGTCGAACGCGCGCTTGCCGCCGATCCCGCGGTCGCGAGCCATCGCCGCGTGCCCGAGAGCGAGCTCGAGGCGCTGCTCGAACCCTGGCTAGGGGTCGGCGCGACCGAAGCCACTGTGCCGATCCCCGCGTTGATCGACGTGCGGCTGCGCGGCGCGGCCGACGGCGAGGCGATCGCCCGGCTCCAGGCGCGGCTTGCCGAGGTCGCACCCGCAGCGCGGGTCGACGCGCAATCGAGCTGGCTGCAACCTGTCTTCGGGGCGATCGCTTCGCTTCAATGGCTCGCAATCGCACTGGTCGTGCTGCTCGCGCTGACGAGCGCAGCGGCGGTGTGGCTGGCGGCCCGCTCGGCGCTCGGGGGCAATCGCGACACGATCGAGATCGTCCACCTGCTCGGTGGCACCGACGGGCAGATCGCGCGCATCTTCCAGCGCTCGATCGGTTACGATGCAGTGCTCGGCGGCACCGTGGGGCTGGCGATCGGAGTTGTCGCGGTTACGCTGCTTGGGGGGCAGTTCGCCGCGCTCGGCTCGGGCATGGTCGCGGGCGGCGGCTTGGGCCCGACCGACTGGTTTGCTCTCGCAGCGATCCCGCTTGCGGGCGTGGCGATCGCGATGGTGACCGCGCGGCTTACCGTGCTTGCCGCGCTGAGGCGCATCCTGTGATCCGCCGGATCGCCGCGGCCGCGCTCATGCTATGGGCGCTGGGTTTCCTGTGGTTCGCGGTCGCGCTGCCGGGCCCGGCGGGCGCGGTGAAGACCGACGCGGTGATCGTGCCGACCGGGGCCGCGGGCCGCATCGAACGCGGGATCGAGGTCGTGCGCGAGGGGCAGGCGGGGGCCTTGCTCGTTACCGGAGTCGATCCGGAAGTGCGGCCAGCCGAGTTCGCCGCTGAATTCGACGTGCCGATGGCGCTGATGGATTGCTGCATCTCGCTCGGCTTCAACGCGGTCGACACGCGCAGCAACGCGACCGAGACCGCGCGCTGGGTCGAGCGGCGCAAGGTTCGTTCGTTGCGGCTCGTCACCAGCGACTGGCACATGCGCCGTGCAGCGGGCGAACTGGCGCGCACGCTGCCGGAAGGGGTCGAGGTCGTGCGCGACGGTGTGCCCTCGCGGCCCTCGCTGCGCATCCTCGTGCTCGAATATCACAAGCTGCTCGCGAGCACCGCGGCGCGGGTGGTGGCATGATCGTGCTGCGCAACATCGGGTTCTACTTCGCGTTCTACCTCGGCAGCGTGTTCTACGTGCTCGCCGCGGTCGCGGCGGCGCCGGTGAGCCGCCCCGCGCTGGGCGCGGTGGTGGCGGGCTGGTGCGGATACCATCGCCTCTGCGCGCGCGCGTTCCTCGGCATCCGGGTGCGGGTGGAGGGGGCGCCGATCGCCGGCCCCGCGCTCTACGCGATCCGGCACGAGAGCTTCTTCGAGGCGATCGACGCGCCGTGCCTGTTCGAATGGCCGGCCCCCTTCGCCAAGCGCGAGCTTTTCGGCATCCCCGGATGGGGAAGGGCAGCGCGGGCCTATGGCTGCATCCCGGTAGCGCGGGAGGGAGGCGCGCGGGCCTTGCGGGCGATGATCGCAGCAGCGCGGACCTATTCGGCGCAAGGGCGCCCGCTGGTGATCTTCCCCGAGGGCACGCGGGTTCCGCACGGCGAACGCGGCACCCTGCAATCGGGCTTCGCCGGGCTCTACAAGCTGCTCGGCCTGCCGGTGGTGCCGGTCGCGGTGAACAGCGGCCCGCTCTACCACCGCGGGCTCAAGCGCCCCGGCACGATCACCTACCGCTTCGCCGAACCGATCCAACCGGGGCTCCCGCGCGCCGAGGTGGAAGCGCGGGTGACCGAGGCGATCAATGCGTTGAATGCTTCGGGCGATCCCAGACGGTGAGGCGCCGATAAAACGAACGCCAAGCGGATGCCGCCCGGTAATCTCAAGCGCGCTTGAAAAGGGTCTTGGTCAGATAGTGCGAAGCGTGCCCGCGCGGACGCCCGTTCAGCGTCGCAATATGTCGATATCCGTTCTTCTCATAAAACGGTCTGGCCTGCCAACTTGTTGTCTCGACGAAAGAATTTTCGCACCCATGCTTTCGGGCGAAGTCCTCTGCGGTCTCAACGAGTTGCCGCCCAACTCCTCCGCCTCGCAGCTCTTCGGACAACCACAGCAACTCGATGTGCAGTGTGTTCCAGAAGCACGTGGCGCGGATACCTCCGAGCACGTCTCCGCTTTCGGACTTCGTCAGGACGTGGAACCGCTTCTCCGCTTCCACCGGTTCGAGATCGCGAATCGCTTCGGCGTTGAATTCCCTGATCGCGCGGCTCAGCGTTTCAGCCTCGTCGTCCGTCGGGTTGCAGGTTAGCTCGATTTGCATCGCGCGACGCTATCGTCACGGGTCGATGCGATCAACGTGATCGGCGCACCAACGCCGCTTTAGTGATCCGCCCGCCCGAAGTCTGGTCTTGCGTCGTCCTGGCCCTGTTCGACGATCGAGCGGCGAATGTCGCGGGTGCGGGTGAAGAGATCGAACAGCGCCTCGCCGTCGTCGCGGCGGATCGCGCGTTGCAGCGCGGTAAGGTCCTCGGTGAAGCGGCCGAGCATCTCGAGCACCGCGTCGCGGTTGGAGAGGAACACGTCGCGCCACATCGTCGGGTCGCTCGCCGCGATGCGGGTGAAGTCGCGGAAGCCGCCCGCGGAATACTTGATCACCTCGCTGCGGGTCACATCCTCGAGATCCGAGGCGGTGCCGACGATGGTGTAGGCGATCAGGTGCGGGATGTGGCTGGTGACAGCGAGCACGAGGTCGTGGTGCGCGGCGTCCATCGTCTCGACCTTGGCGCCGAGCGCTTCCCAGAAGGCAGCGAGTTGCGCGACCGCCGCCGGGTCGGCGTCGGCGGGCGGAGTGAGGATGCACCAGCGGTGGTGGAACAGGGTGGCGAAGCCGGCGTCGGGCCCGCTGCGCTCGGTGCCCGCGACCGGGTGCGCGGGGATGATCCGGCGGCCGGGCAGGGCCTCTGCCAAGGCTGCGCCGACCGATTGCTTGGAGGAGCCGACGTCGCTGACGATCGCGCGCACGGGCAGGGCTGAGGCGAATGCCCGCGCCGCCTTGCCCATCGCGCCGACGGGCACGCAGAGCAGCACGAGATCGGCTGCGTGCACCGCGTCCTCAGGTGTAGCGCAGACCGTGCCGACGAGCCCGCGTTCGGCGGCGCGGCGGCGGACTGCGGGATCGGCGTCGTAGCCGGTGGTCATGACGCCGGGCAGATGCTCGGCGACCGCGAGGCCGACCGAGCCGCCGAGCAGTCCCAGGCCGATGATAGCGACGCGCTCGATGCTCACCGCGCGCGCTCCGCCAACGTGCGCAGCGCCTCGGCGATCGCGTCCATTTGCTCGCGCGTGCCGATGGTGATCCGCAGCCCGTGGGCGAGACCCTGGCCGGGCAGGTGGCGCACCGCGAAGCCGGCTTCGGCGAGCCCGTCGAGCGCGGCGGCGGCGGTCAGGGCGCCCTCGAACAGCACGAGCACGAAGTTGCCCCGGCTCGGCAGCGCGCGCAGGCCGTGGTTGCCGAGCGCTTCGATGCGCTCCGCGAAGCGCGCGAGTTCGGCGGCGTTGTGCTCGCGCGAATGCTCGACGAAGCTTTGGTCGTCGAGCGCCGCGAGCGCTGCCGCCTGCCCGTGATTGGTGACGTTGAACGGCCCGCGGATGCGGTTGAGCGTGTCGACGATCTCGGGCGCGCCGGTCGCCCACCCGATCCGCTCGCCCGCGAGACCGTAGATCTTGGAGAACGTGCGGGTGACCAGCACGTTGTCGTGCCGTGCGGCGAACTCGAGGCCGCGGTCGTCGTCTTCGGGTGCGAGGTACTCGGCATAGGCCTGGTCGAGCACCAGCAGCACGTCGCGCGGCAGGCCGGCGTGGAGCCGCGCGACTTCGCTGGCGGGCAGGAAGCTGCCGGTGGGGTTGTTGGGGTTGGCGAGGAAGACCACGCGGGTTCGCTCGGTCACCGCGCCGAGGAGCGCGTCGACGTCGGTCGCGTAGTCCCGGTCCGCCGCCTCGACCGGCGTCGCGCCGCAGCGCCGCGCGGCGATGTCGTAGACGACGAAGCTGTAGCGGGTGAACAGCACCTCGTCGCCCGGACCTGCATAGCCCTGCGCAGCGAGGTTGAGCAGTTCGTCCGAGCCGGTGCCGCAGACGATCCGCGCCGGGTCGATCCCGTGCAGCGTGCCGATCGCCGCGCGCAGTACGGCCGCATCGGGGTCGGGATAGCGGGAGGGCGGAGCGGCCGTCTCTAGCGCGGCGAGCGCCGCCGGGCTGGTGCCGAGCGGGTTCTCGTTGGCCGAGAGCTTGACCAGCTCGCGTCCGTCGGCGCTGGTCGCGCGGCCGGGCACGTAGGCGTGGATCGCATCGATCCAGTGCTTGCGGGTGGGTTGGTCGGGCATTTCGGCTATCGGCACTTAAAGCAATACGGCCCTTCGACAAGCTCAGGGCGAGCGGTTAGAGAGCGAACCCTTAAGCCCGTTCGTGCTGCGCCTGTTGGAGTCGCAGGCGGACGAAGTCCAACCACCGTTCTTTTTCTTGCCCCAAGGTCCGGTTTGAGCACGCCTTCGCAATCCTTCACGCTCCCCGCCCCGCTCCCGCTCGACGGCGGGCAGGCGCTGGCGGGCGCGACGATCGCCTACGAGACCTATGGCGAGCTTGCGGCGGACAAGGCCAACGCGATCCTCGTGTGCCACGCGCTGACCGGCGATCAGTACCTCGCCAGCGCGCATCCCGTGACCGGCAAGCCCGGCTGGTGGGAGCGAATGGTGGGCCCCGGCAAGCCGATCGACACGGATCGCTACCACGTGATCTGCGCCAATGTGATCGGCAGCTGCATGGGCTCGACCGGGCCCGCCAGCGCGGCCGCCGACGGCAAGCCCTACGCGATGCGCTTCCCCGTGATCACGGTGCGCGACATGGTGCGCGGGCTCGTCGCCCTGCTCGACGGGCTGGGGATCGAACGGCTGCACGCGGTGGTCGGCGGGTCGATGGGCGGAATGCAGGCGCTGAGCATGGCCGCCAACTTCCCCGAGCGCGCCGCGCGGGTGCTCGCGATCGCCACGACCGCGCGGCACTCGGCGCAGAACATCGCCTTCCACGAGGTCGGGCGGCAGGCGATCATGGCCGACCCGAACTGGCGCGACGGCGACTACTACGCGCACGACGTGGCGCCCGACGCGGGGCTGGCGGTGGCGCGGATGGCGGCGCACATCACCTACCTCTCCGAAGCCGGACTGACGGAGAAGTTCGGCCGCAATCTCCAGGATCGCGATTCGAAGTCCTTCGGGTTCGACGCCGATTTCCAGGTCGAGAGCTACCTGCGCTATCAGGGCAGCGGCTTCACCCGGCGGTTCGACGCGAACTCCTACCTCTACATCACCCGCGCGATGGACTACTTCGACATCGCGGAGGAGCACGGCGGCAAGCTCGCCGACGCCTTCGCCGGCGCAGCTGCGCGCTTCTGCCTCGTGAGCTTCGACAGCGACTGGCTCTACCCCACCGCGGAGAGCCGCCACGTCGTCCACGCCTTGAACGCAGCGGGCGCGCCGGTGAGCTTTGTCGAGCTTTCGGCCCCGTTCGGCCACGACAGCTTCCTGCTCGACGTGCCGCCGCTCGACCGCGTGGTGCAGGGGTTCCTCGATGGTTGAGCTGCCCGAAGGCTACGAATGGCGCGACGGAGCCGACGCGGCGGAGGCGCACGCATTCCTCACCACGTCTTACTGGAACGAGGGCATCTCGCTCGATCTCGTAAGTCGGGCGATCGGCAATTCGCACGTGATATCGATATGGCACGGCGACAGGCAGATCGCGATGGCGAGGCTGATTACCGATCGCGTGACGATCGCCTACCTCAACGACGTCTACGTTCTTCCACCGCACCGCGGCAAAGGTCTGGCGGGCGCGATGATCGAGCGGCTGCGGGCGGATGCGCGGTTCGCCGAGGTCGGACGCTGGCTGCTGTTCACCAAGGATGCGCAGGCTTTTTACGAAGCGCACGGGTGGAAACGCTATCCCTGGCCCGAGCGGACGATGCTGATCGACCGCAAGGTCTTTCAGGAATGACCGCCCTGCGCCCCGACCTCGCGGTGATCGCGCGGCAGGTGCCGCAAGGAACCCGCGTGCTCGACGTCGGCTGCGGCGACGGGGCGCTGATGGCGGCGCTGCGGCGCGACAAGGGGGTGGACGCGCGCGGGATCGAGATCGACCCTGCGCTGGTCGAACGCTGCGTCGCGCGGGGCCTCAGCGTGGTGCAGGGCGATGCCGACCGCGACCTCGCCTTCTACCCCGACGGGGCGTTCGACGTGGCGATCCTCAGCCAGACGTTGCAGACCGCCGCGCGCCCTGACCGCATGCTGGCCGAGCTGCTGCGCGTGGGCCGTCGCGCGTTCGTCTCCTTCCCCAACTTCGCCTACTGGCGCATGCGCTGGGCACTCGCGCGCCGCGGCCGCATGCCGGTGACGCGCCACCTGCCGGTGAGCTGGTACGAGACGGCCAACATCCACCATGTGACGGTCAAGGACTTCGAGGAACTGACCGCCGCGCTCGGCGTGGCCATCGAGAACCGCTGGTTCTTCACCGCCGACCGCGAGGTGGGCGCAAGCGGTGCCAACTGGCGCGCGGAGTACGCGCTGTTCGAGGTGCGGCGGGGGTAGCTAACCCGCGAGCCCCCGCGAAGGCGGGGGCCTCAGGCCGCCTGGTCGGACGGCAGTTTGATGTCGTCCATTGCCTCCCGAGGTCCCCGCCTCCGCGGGGACTCACACACCAATTCGTCACCCCGGACTTGATCCGGGGTCCCGCTTCCCCCTTGAGCGCTGCGCCGAAGCAAGCTGGATCCCGGATCAAGTCCGGGATGACGATGGAATGGGAGGCAACCGATTCGCCCTCTCACCAGGCGAGACATGGACCGCATGTTACACAGTCCAGGCGAAGTTTTGTCGCCTTGCGCGCGAAAGTGTCGCCTTGTCCGCGCGAAGTGTCACTTTGCGCCGAAAAAGTGTCGCCTTGGCCCGCGGCGGTGTCACCTTGCGCGGGCCGTGGCCGGGTCATCACGATGCGAAAGAGCAAGGCCGGAAGCTAGCAGGCGCAAGGCGTGTAGGAAAATGTCTGCCTTCGGGGGCAAGCGGACAATGAGTTTCCACACGCTCCAAAGCCGGATAGCCTCTACGAATGGAGAGGGCAGCAAACGAAGTGGTGGAAATGCTGGCGAAGGAGCGTGGTCTTTCGCCGACCGAAATCGATGCGTCTTCGCGTTTGTTGCAGGACCTCGGAATGGACGGCGATGACGCGGTGGACTTCTTCACCTCATTGCAGGAGCGATTTGGAACTGATCTGACGGCATTGCATGAAGGATGGAGCGACCACTTTGGCCCTGAAGGCTTTTCATGCTGGAACGGTCTTCTGATCATTCCTGTAGCCGTAGTCGGGGGCGTGGTTGCCGCTTTACTTGATTTCGGCGCGGTAGGAGGGATCGCGATCACCTTCGCTCTGCTTGCGCTTTGGCTCTGGGCTATGAAAACTTGGGGGCCGCCGGACAAGATGCAGCCGATCACTGTAAAACAGGTGATTGCGGCAGTAGAGGCGGGTTCTTGGCCGCGTCGGGGCTAATGCAAACGTCCGCAACAGGATTGCCCGCAGCCGTCCAATCCCCTCACCCCAACCACCTCGCGTGCCACCGCACATGCTCGGTCATGAAGGTCGAGATGAAGTAGTACGAATGGTCGTAGCCCGCCTGCAGGCGGATCGTGGCCTCGATGTTGGCCGCCTCGCAGGCTTCGGCGAGGCGGTGGGGGCGCAGGTGTTCGACGAGGAACTGGTCGGCGGTGCCCTGATCGATCAGCAGGTGATCGTGGCGGGCGCCGTCCTCGATCAGCGCGACGGCGTCGTATTCGCGCCATGACTGGCGATCGTCCCCCAGATAGCGGCCGAGCGCCTTTTCGCCCCACGGCACTTCGCTCGGCGCGACGATGGGGCTGAAGGCGCTGATCGAGCGGAAGCGTCGGGGCTCACGCAAGCCGATGGTCAGCGCGCCGTGGCCGCCCATCGAGTGGCCGGTGATCGACTGGCGCGCCATGTCGGCGGGGAAGTTGGCGGCGATCACCTCGGGCAGCTCGCGCTCGAGGTAGCTGCGCATGCGGTAGTGCTTCGCCCACGGTTCCTGCGTCGCGTCGAGGTAGAACCCGGCACCCTTGCCGAAATCGTATTCGTCTTCGGCATCGGGCACGTCGTCACCGCGCGGGCTGGTGTCGGGGGCGACGAAGATCACCCCGTGTTCGGCGCATGCCTGCCGGTACTCGCCCTTCTCGGTGACGTTGGCGTGGGTGCAGGTGAGGCCCGAGAGATACCAGAGGACGGGCAGCTTCGTGCCCTCGGCATGGTCCGGGACGAACACCGAGAAGGTCATCGTGGTGCCCGTTTCGGCCGAGGCGTGCGAGTACACACCCTGCGCGCCGCCGTGGCTGCGGCTTTCGCTGACGGTTTCGATGGTCATGGGCGGTGGCTTACCCGCAAGCCTCGGCGAAAGTCGATAGGGCGGTTCCGGTTTGGATTCACGCAAAGGCGCGAAGGCGCGAAGGCGCGAAGAGGCTGCTCATGCCCGCGCCGGAGGCGCATTATCTGTTAGCGCTGGACTGAAATTTAGAGTGCGGCTGCGCCGCGGGGCCAGCATCTTCGCGACTTTGCGCCTTTGCGTGAACCAAACTTCTTCTTTCTGATACTGTCTTGCCGCGAGCGGAAATCTCGCGTCTCTGTGTCTCCCTGCAGTGCTAAGACTGGATGGGGACAGGCGCCACCACCGGGGCATGGCTCCAGTGATGCAGCAGACGCAGCACGTCCGCGCCCGACAGCCCCACCGTCGCGGTGTTGCGCAAAGGGTGGACGTTGATCCGCTCCGCCGCAGCCAACGCTGCGTCGAGCACCGCGGTCACGCTGCCCGGCGCGGCGTTGATCATCGCCAGCGGCGTGACCGAGCCGGGGGTTATGCCGAGCAGGCGCTTCATGTCCTCCGCCTTGGCGAAGCTGACGCGCTTGCAGCCGATCGCGGCGGGCAGGGCCTTGAGGTCGACGCGCGCCTCGGCGGCCACGGTCACCAGCCAGAACGCACCCGCGTTGTCCTTGAGGAACAGGTTCTTGGTGTGTGCGCCGGGAATCTCGGCGTGGAGCGCGCCACTTTCGGCGACGGTGAAGACCGCCGCGTGCTCATGCGCGGCGAAGGGGATCGCAAGCGAGCCGAGGTCCGCCAGCAATCCCTGTTCGCCGCGCAGCGATCGGGTCAGGATTCCATCCGGTGCAGCGCGCAGAGCTTGTTGCCGTCTGGATCGCGCAGGTAGGCGAGGTACATCTTCATGCCGCCGCCTTCGCGCACGCCCGGCGGGTCCTCGATCGCGGTCCCGCCGTTGGCGACGCCCGCCTCGTGCCAGGCATCGGCCTGCTCGGGGCTCATCGCGAAGCCGACCGTGCAGCCGTTGCCGTGCGTCGCGGGCTCGCCGTCGATCGGGCTGGTGACCATGAACACGCCGCCATTGTGGACGTACATCAGCCGCCCCTTGGGATCGACCATGCCCTCGCGCCCGCCCATCGCCTTGAACGTGGCGTCGTAGAACGTCTTCGAGCGGTCGAGGTCGTTCGACCCGACCATCATGTGGCTGTACATCGCAGGCTCTCCCACTGGGTTTCGATCCGCCACCTGTATCCCGGCCCGGGGCGCCGTCAATAGACCACGACGCTCCTGATGCTTTCGCCCTTGTGCATGAGGTCGAAGCCCTTGTTGATCTCCTCGAGCGAGAGGATGTGGGTGATCATCGGGTCGATCGCGATCTTGCCGTCCATGTACCAGTCGACGATCTTCGGCACGTCGGTGCGGCCCCTGGCGCCGCCGAACGCGGTGCCGCGCCAGTTGCGGCCGGTGACGAGCTGGAACGGGCGGGTGGCGATCTCCTTGCCGGCTTCGGCCACGCCGATGATGACGCTGGTGCCCCAGCCGCGGTGGCAGCATTCGAGTGCAGTGCGCATGACTTCGGTGTTGCCGGTGCAGTCGAAGCTGTAGTCGGCGCCGCCATCGGTCAGTTCGACCACTTTGGCCACCACCTCGTCGCGGCTCATGCCCCTGGTGTCGAGGAAGTGGGTCATCCCGAACTTGCGGCCCCATTCCTCCCTGTCGGTGTTGATGTCGATGCCGAGGATCACGTTCGCGCCCGCGAGCCGCGCGCCCTGGATCACGTTGAGCCCGATCCCGCCGAGGCCGAACACCACGACGTTGTCACCGACTTGGACCTTGGCGGTGTTGACCACCGCGCCGACGCCGGTGGTGACCCCGCAGCCGATGTAGCAACTGGTCTGGAACGGCGCGTCCTTGCGGATCTTCGCGACCGCGATTTCGGGCAGGACGGTGAAGTTGGAGAACGTGCTGCAGCCCATGTAGTGGAAGATCGGCTCGCCCTTGTAGCTGAACCGCGTGGTGCCGTCGGGCATCAGGCCCTTGCCCTGCGTCGCGCGGATCGCGGTGCACAGGTTGGTCTTGCCCGATAGGCACGACTTACACTGGCGGCACTCGGGGGTGTAGAGCGGGATCACGTGGTCGCCGGGTTTGACCGAGGTCACGCCGGGGCCAACCTCGCGTACGATCCCTGCGCCCTCGTGACCCAGCACGCTGGGGAAGATCCCTTCGGAATCGAGCCCGTCGAGGGTGTAGGCGTCGGTGTGGCAGATGCCGGTCGCCATGATTTCGACCAGCACCTCGCCCGCCTGCGGGCCCTCGAGGTCGAGCTCGACGATCTCGAGCGGCTTCTTCGCCTCGAAGGCGACGGCGGCGCGGGTTTTCATAATCAAACACTCCAGGAAATCCGTTCGGGCTGAGCTTGTCGAAGCCCCGCTCTTGGTTTCGCGCTGCGCTAGAAAAAGGGCGGTCCTTCGACAAGCTCAGGACGAACGGGGGTTGTGTGATGGCCGCCTGAGATCAGCCTTCGTGGATGGTCTTGGGCACCATGCAGGCCATGACGCCTTCGCGCCCGTCCTCGCTGCCGTAGCCCGACCACTTCACCCCGCCGAACGGCGCGTCGACCGCCGAGACGCTGGCGCCGTTGATCGCCAGCATGCCCGCTTCGACTTCGGCGGCGAGGCGGCGGCGGCGCGCCGGGTCGTTCGTCCAGGCATAGGCGGCGAGGCCGTAGGGCAGGCGATTGGCTTCCTCGATCATCGCGTCCTCGCCCTGCATCGGGTTGAGGACGGCGACCGGGCCGAACGGCTCCTCGTTCATGATCTCGGCCTCGGTGGGGACTTCGCCGAGCACCGTCGGCTCGTGGAAGAATCCGCGGTTGCCGATCCGCGCGCCGCCGGTCAGCAGCTTCGCGCCCTTGTCTTTCGCGTCGGCGATCCGCTGGTCGAGCGAATCGAGCCCGCGCGCATTGGCCATCGGGCCCATCTGCGTGCCCTCGTCGAAGCCGTTGCCGACCGCGACCTTCTTCGCCCGTTCGACGAAGCCGTCGCGGAATTTTGCGAACACCGGCTCCTCGATCAGGAAACGCGTCGGGCTGACGCAGACCTGCCCGGCGTTGCGGTATTTCGCCGCGACCATCGTATCGAGCACCTGGTCGATATCGCTGTCCTCGAACACCAGCACCGGGGCGTGGCCGCCGAGTTCCATCGTCGCGATCTTGAGATCGTCCGCCGCGAGCTTCGCCAGATGCTTGCCGACCGCGGTCGAGCCGGTGAAGGTCACTTTCCGGATCACCGGCGAGCCCAGCAGGTGGCGGCTCACGTCATCCGGCACGCCGAACACGCACTGCACCGCGTCGCCCGGCACGCCCGCGTCGAGCAGCGCCTGGACCAGCGCGATCCCCGCCGCCGGGGTCTCTTCGCTCGGCTTGACGATGGTGGAGCAGCCCGCGGCGAGCGCGCCGCCGATCTTGCGCATGACGTTGATCGCGGGGAAGTTCCACGCCGCGAATCCCGCGACCGGGCCGACCGGGTGGTACTGCACCTCGACCCGCTGGCCCGCGGGGCGCACCAGCGTGCGGCCATAGATGCGCTTGATTTCCTGCGCATAGAATTCGAGCAGCATCGCGCAGTAAATCGTCTCGCCGACCGCTTCCTTGACCGGCTTGCCCTGTTCGCGGGTGAGCGCCTGGCCGATCTCGCCCGCGCGCTCGCGGATCAGGCCGGCGGCTTTGGTCAGGATCGCCGCGCGCTTGTCCGCCGGGGTGTCGCGCCAGGTGCGAAAGCCCCGGGCCGCGGCGTCGAGCGCGCGGTCGAGGTCTTCGGGTGTGGCGTGCGGCACCGCGCCGATCGTCTCGCCGGTCGCGGGGTCGATCACCTCGGCGGTGTCGCGGCCGCCGCCCGAAACCTTCTCGCCGGCGATCAGCAGGTGGAGGGAGGGGTGGTCGGCCATCGGAAATTCCTCGTTGCTCGTGCTTGCGCGCCGAGATGGCGGTGCGCGGCGGGGGCGTCAACCGCGGGGCCTTGGCTCGCGTTCATCTTGGCTCGTATAGGGCACGCGCCATGATCCGTTTTCTCCTTCCCGTCGCGGCGCTGGCCGTGTTCGCCCCGGCGGCGCACGCGCAGCAGCCCGCCGCGCCCGAGCTCACCATTCAGCAGAAGACCGCGCTGCGCTGCTCGACCGCCTTCGCGCTCGTCGCCGAGGGGCAGGCGCGGGGCGATCCGGCGATGGCCGACTATCCGCCGCTCGGCGAACGCGGACGCGAGTTCTTCGTCCGCAGCTCGGCGCAGCTGATGGACGAGACCGGGATGGGCCGCGAACAGGTCGCCGGGCTGCTCGCGGCCGAGGTCGAGTCGCTGCGCGATCCGGAAGCGCTCGAGGGGGTCATGCCGCCGTGCCTGCTGCTGCTCGACGCTTCGGGGCTCTGAGAGCACGCTTCGCCGCATCGTTCACGGCGCGGTAAGGCTCTGCAAGACAGTGATTTCGTGCACGAATCGGAGAACACCCCGGAGAACATCCATGCGTATTCTCGTCATTTCCGCCGCCGCCGCTGCGCTGGCGCTGCCCACCGCCGCCGCCGCGCAGGCGCCGGGGGGCTATTACGAAGGCGACATCTACGGCGATTACGAACTTGCGCCGCCTTACGATGAACCGCGCTACGAAGAGCCGCTGTCCGAGCGCCTGTCCGATCCGGCGACGCAGGAACACCTGGCCAGCACGATCGCCGTGCTCGGCGAAGTTCTGCTCGACCTGCCGCTGGCCCCGATCCTGGAGCCGATGGCCGAGATTGCCGGCGATCCGGGCAGCGTCGATCCCGACCTCACATTGCGCAAGATGAACCCCGAGGCGGGCGACGTGGCCGCCCGTGCCGCGAGCAGACTGCCGCAGGCGATGGACGCGATGGCTGCGATGGCCGGCAGCATCGAGGCGATGGCGCCGGCGCTCGATATCATGGCCGACCGGCTGCGCGCGGGCATCGACCAGGCGCGCCTTGACGCGCAATAGCGGCCCGCCTGCGCAAAACCCGCCATCCGCCACCACGCGCCGGTAGACGGCCCCGCGCCGATCCGGCATGAGCGGGGCGCATATGTGGCGCCTCTATCAGTTCCCGCTCTGCCCCTTCAGCCGCAAGGTCCGCCTGCTCCTGAGCGAAAAAGGCGTGGGCTACGAGCTCTGGCGCGAGAACCCGTGGGACGGGAGCGACGAGTTCTGGGCGCTCAACCCGGCGGGACGGACCCCGGTGCTGAGCGATCCCGAAAAGCGCATCGCGCTCGCCGACAGCCGCGCGATCTGCGAGTATTTCGAGGAGACGGTCGACCAGGCGCCGATGATCAACGGTACCGCCGTCAATCGTGCGGAAATCCGCCGGCTGGTCGCGCTGTTCGACGAGAACTTCTTCGGCGACGTCACCATGCCGCTGCTGCACGAGCGGATGAAGAAGCGGCTCGTGCTGCGCCAACCGCCCGATTCGCGGGTGCTGCGCGAAGCGATGAAGCTGGCGCACGGGCACCTCGACTATATCGACTGGCTGGTCGACAACCGCACCTGGCTCGCGGGCGCCACCATGAGCCTCGCCGATCTCGCCGCCGCGGCGCAGATCTCGGTCGCCGACTATCTGGGCGGCATCGACTGGACCGGTCACGAGCAGACCCGCGGCTGGTATTCGGTGTTCAAGAGCCGCCCGTCGTTCCGTCCGCTGCTGTCGGAGCGGATGGAAGTGATCCAGCCCCCTCGGCATTATGCCGAACTGGACGTTTGAAAAACTTGCGAGTCCCGGCGAAGGCCGGGACCTCAGGCCACTGGCGCTGCGTTCATTTCACTCCAACTGCCTGAGACCCCCGCCTTCGCGGGGGATCGGTTCAAGGAGACTCTGCCATGCCCGACAAGATGAACCTCACCGACGCCGAATGGCGCGCGCGGCTGACGCCCGAGCAGTACGGCGTGCTGCGCGAAGGCGGGACCGAGCGCGCCTTCACCGGCAAGTACGACAAGAACAAGGCTGCGGGCGAATACCGCTGCGCCGCTTGCGGCCAGGTGCTGTTCGAGAGCGGCGACAAGTACGACAGCGGCTCGGGCTGGCCGAGCTTCACCGCGCCCGCCGATGGCGAAGCGGTCGAGGAGCATCGCGACACCAGCCACGGCATGGTCCGCACCGAAGTGACCTGCGCGAAGTGCGAAGGGCACCTCGGCCACGTCTTTCCCGACGGCCCGGGCGCCGACGGGCTGCGCTATTGCATCAACAGCGCAGCGCTCGATTTCGCGCCCGAGGAATAAACCGCGCGCACCCGTTCACGCCGCGTTACAACTCCCCTATGCACGGGCGGCGACGGGTAATCGGGCCGCGGCCCGCAACGAGGTAGACGGGTACAGATGGCGAAGCGAGGCAGCCGGCGGAAGGCCGCCAAGTCGACCGGCAAGCGCGAGTTGACCGGCTGGAGGCTGTGGCTGCGTCGCTCGGCGATCTGGGGCGGCGGGCTGGCGCTGCTCGGCACGCTGTTTCTCGGCCTCGCGGTCGCCTTCGCCGCGCGTTCGCTCCCCGGCTACGATCAGCTCCGGGCGACCCAAACCGCGCAGATGATCGTCGTGCGCGCCCGCGACGGGACGCCGATCGTCGAGCTCGGGCCGAGCTACGGCGAATGGCTCGACAGCTCCGAAATCCCCCAGGTGATGAAGGATGCGATGATCTCGGTCGAAGACCGGCGGTTCTATTCGCATCCCGGCGTCGATCCCATCGGTCTGGCGCGCGCGGTGTGGGTCTGGGTGACCGGCGACGAGCGCCTTTCCGCGACCTCCACGATCACTCAGCAGCTCGCGCGCAACATCTTCCTCAATTCCAACCGCACGCTCGACCGCAAGCTACGCGAAGCGGTGCTTGCGCTCGCGCTCGAATGGAAGTTCTCGAAGGAGCAGATCCTCGAGCTCTACCTCAACAAGGTCTATTTCGGCGGCGGGGCCTACGGCGTCGACAGCGCGAGCCGCAAGTTCTTCAGCCACCCCGCGACCGAGCTCTCGACGGCCGAGGCGGCGATCATCGCCGGGTTGGTCAAGGCGCCGAGCCGCTATTCGCCGACCGCCGACGTTGACGCCGCAGTCGGCCGCGCCAACGTGGTTCTGCGGCTGATGCGCGAGCAGGGGCGCATCTCCGCGAGCGAGGCGCGGGTCGATCCCTCGACGGTCAAGCTCAAGGAAGACCGCAGCCAGAACTCGGTCCGCTATTTCACCGACTGGGCCCTGCCCCAGCTCGACATCCTCCTGCCGGAAACCTTCGAGCCGATCGAGGTCTGGACAACGATCGATGTCGGCATGCAGCGCGCAGCGACCGCGGCGATCAAGTCGAACACGCCCGATGGCGCGCAAGGGGCGCTGGTCAGCCTCGACCGCGACGGCGCGATCCTCGCGATGGTCGGCGGGACCGATTACGTCGAGACCAACTACAACCGCGCGACCGACGCGATGCGCCAGCCGGGATCGGCGTGGAAGCTGTTCGTCTATCTCGCCGCGCTCGAGGCCGGCTACACGCCCGAAGACCGCGTGGTCGATGCGCCGGTGACGATCGACGGCTGGAGCCCGCGCAACGCGGGCGGCTCCTATGCGGGCGAGATCGATCTGCGCACCGCCTTCGCCTATTCCAAGAACACCGTTGCCGCACAGCTCGGCAACGAGGTCGGTTTCGGCACGGTCGCTTCGATGGCCAGGCGTTTCGGCATCACGACCCCGATCTCCACCTACCCCGCGATGGTGCTCGGCAGCTCCGAAGTGCGGTTGATCGACATGGCCCGCGCCTTCGCCTCGATCGCTGCGGGCGGGGTCTCGGTCGAGCCCTACGGGATCGTCAAGGTGACCACCGCGGACGGCGAAACGCTCTACGAGCACGAGGATGCACGCTCGACCAAGCTGGTCCCCGATTATGTCGCGGCGGGGATTACCGATCTGCTCCAGACCACGGTCAACACCGGCACCGCCCGCGCGGCGCAGATCGGCCGTCCGGTCGCGGGCAAGACCGGCACGACCAATGCGAACAAGGACGGCTGGTTCCTCGGCTTCTCCAGCGGGATCACTACCGGCGTGTGGATGGGCCGCGACGATGCCGACCCGGTGCCGGGCCTGTCCGGCGGGCGCGCGCCCGCGCAGGCCTTCGCGGCCTACATGCGCTACGCGGTCAAGGACCGTCCGGTGGAGGAGTTCGATACCGAGCTGCAATTGCCCGAATGGCAGCTCGAGCCGGACGACGAGTATTACTACGGCGAGCCGGGCGACTATTACTACATCGACGAGCAGGGCAACCTGATCGAGCCCGGCGTGCCCGAGGAACCCGGCGAGTTCCCGTTCCCGATCGAAGGCGAGATGCCGGAGATGGACCGCCCGCGCGAGCTTCCGAGCGGGGGCGAGAACGGCGGCGGCAGCGCGGGGCAGGCGGCCAGCGACGACTTCCTCGACCGTGCGACCGGCCGCGACGATCCGCCGGCGCCGGCCTCGACCGGCGGAGCCGTACGATATCAGGTCCGCCCCGCGCCCACGCCGCAAGCGAGCCCGACAGCCGGCCCGCGGCGCGGCGAATAGCAGCGCAACGAAAAAGGCCCTCCCGCTTGGGAGGGCCTTCTCGTGTCTGGCTCGTGCCGTGAAGCGCCTCAGCGCATTCTGATCGGCACGTAGAACGGGTTGGGCGCGCCGACGCGCTGAATGCGCAGCAGCACGGCCTCGCGCCCGCTCGCCTGCGCCTCGCGCACGATCCGCTCGAGATCGGCGGCTGTGGCGACATCGTTGTAGTTGGCGCTCAGGATGATGTCGCCGCGGGTGACCTTCTGGCCCGCGTCCGAACTGCGGTCGACCGCGGCGATGACGACGCCGTTGATGCCCGCCGGCGCGCGCAGCTGGCGCGCGATCGACGGGGTCAGGTCGAGCACCTGGATTCCGAGCTGCTCGGCGATCGCGCCGCTCTGCGCTTCTTCGGACATTTCGGGCTCGGCCTCGAGGTCGAACTGTTCCTGCTCCTGCGCGAGCGCCTCGTCGGTGGGGAACTGGCCGACGGTGACGTTGACCGTGCGCCGCTCGCCGTTGCGGTAAAGCGTGACCGGCAGGGTCGTGCCCGGCGCGGTGTTGGCTACGATGTACGAAACGCTGCGTTCGTCGGTGACCGTTTCGCCGCCGACCTCGACGATGATATCGCCCGGGCGGATACCCGCGCGATCGGCGGGGTCGCCCTCGCGCACGATCTGGACGAACTCGCCGACGCTGCGGTCGAGCCCGACCGAATCGGCGATGTCCTCGTTAACCGGACCGAGCGAAACGCCGAAGTAGCCGCGCTCCACGCGCTCGCCGCGGCGTAGCTGGGCCACGATCGGCGCGGCGACGTCGGCGGGAATCGCGAAGCCGATGCCCACGCTGCCGCCCGTGGGCGAGATGATCGCGTTGTTGATGCCGATCACGTTGCCGCGCATGTCGAACAGCGGGCCGCCCGAGTTGCCGCGATTGATGCTCGCGTCGGTCTGGATGTAGCGGTCGTAGGCGCCGGTCACGCCAGCGCTCGGCGGAGTGCGATAGACCGCCGAGATGATCCCGCTGGTCACCGTGCCGCCGAGGCCGAACGGGTTGCCGATCGCGACCACCCAGTCGCCCACGCGCGCATCCTGCGAATTTCCGAACTCGACGAACGGGAAGGGCTCGTCGCGGCTGATCTTGAGCACGGCGAGATCGGACGCCGCGTCGTTGCCGACCAGTTCGGCCGGATATTCGGTGCCATCGGGCATGGTCACGGTGATTTCCTCGACCGTGGCGCCGCGGGCGCCCGGCGCGATGACATGGTTGTTCGTGACCACGTAGCCGTCGGCCGAGATGATGAAGCCCGAGCCGAGCGACTGTCCTTCGCGATACTGCGGCTCCTGCGGAGTGCCGCGGTTGCCGAACAGCCCCTCGAACGGGGTGCCGGCGAACGGGTTCATCGTCTGCACCTCGATGCGCTGGGTGGTCGAGATGTTGACCACTGCCGGCTGGAGCTGCGCGGTGAGATCGGCAAAGCTCTCGGGCGCGCCCGCACGCGGAACGGCGCCGGCCATGCGGCTCTCGTCGTTCTGGGCGACTTGCGCCCCTGCGGGCTGGCCGGTCGCGAGCGAAATGGCTGCGCCGCCGACAAGGAGTGCCGAAGTCAGGCCATAGGAGTATTTCACGGGCTTCACTTCCTTATGCTTCCTCTTCGTAGTGTTATGCTTACGAGCCTCGCTGGGAGGCGGTTCCAGTCCCGTGGGCGATAGATGGCCCGAAGCCCTGAATGCGGCTTGAATGCCGGTCTTCAGACCCTCACGGCCGGCCCTGGAACTGGCGCAAGTATTCGTTGTCGGGCGAGAGGATCATCGTGCTTTCCGCCTCACCCTGCTGGAACGTGCGGCGATAGCTCTCCATCGCGCGGTAAAAGTCGTAGAATTCGGGATCCTTGCCGTAGGCCGCTGCGTAGGTCGCGGCGGCGTCGGCCTCGGCCTCGGCGCGGATGATCTGAGCGTTCTTCTCGCCCTGTGCGCGGATCGTCGCGGCCTCTTCCTGCCGGTCGGTCTGCATCCGGGTGAACGCGGCGTTGAGCGGTGCGCCGTCGGGCAGGTCGGCGCTCTTGATCCGCACGTCGATGATCTGCGCGCCGTAGCTGCGGGCCTCGCGGTCCAGAGCGTCGCGGATGTTCGCCATCGCGGTGCCGCGCTCGGCGGTAAGCAAGGCGGAGAAGGGCCGCCGGCCGAGTTCCTGCCGCAGGACCGAGGTGAGGATCGGCGAGAGTTGGTTGCGCAGAATTTCCTCCGAGCCCGCGTTCTCGACCATCAGCACCGGGTCGATGATGCGGAAGCGCGCGTAGGCGTCGACCTGGAGCCGCTGCTGGTCGCTCGAGAGCACCTGCTGGCGTTCCATGTCGAGGTCGAGGATACGCTTGTCGATCATCTGCACCCGCTCGTAGCCGGGGATACGGAACACGATGCCCGCACCGGTATTGCCGAACTCGGCGTCCGGTTCGAACTTGTTGGCGACGCGGTCGGGCCGGCCGGCCTGGATGATCACCGCCTGATGCGTCTCGGGCACGATGACGAAGCACGACAGCGCGACGAGCACCGCGATGCCGAGCGCGATGACGCTGCCCTTGTGGTCCTGCCAGATGCGGCTCATGTCACTGGCCCTCCGGCGCGGTCACGATCGGGGTGGGGGGCGTGTTCGATCGTTGCTGCACTTGCGGAAGCGGCAGGTAGGGGGTGACGCCGTCGGCTTCGATGATCGTCTTGTCGGTCTTGCTCAGCACGCTTTCCATCGTTTCGTAGTAGAGCCGCTGACGCGTGACTTCGGGCGCCAGCCGATATTCCTCGTAGATCTTGTTGAACGCCGCGGCGTCGCCTTCGGCGCGGGCCATCACCCGCTGGGCGTAGGCGCGCGCGCTGTTGACCGCAGTCTCGGCGTCCTGCTGCGCGGCGGACACGTCCTTGAACGCCTCGACCACCGCGGCGGGAGGATCGGTTTTCTCGATCTCGATGCCCTGCACCGCAACGCCCGCCTGGTAGGCGTCGAGCAGTTCCTGCATGCGCGTGGCGACGCGAGCCTCGATGGCGGCGCGGCCGGCGCCCGAGAGCACTTCGTCGAGGCTCATCTCGGCGACCGAGGCGCGCATCGCCGCCTCCGCGACCTCGCGGATCGTCTCTTCGGGATCGGCGAGCTGGAAACGGAATTGCTTCAGATCCTTGATGTTCCAGCGGATCAGATAGGACAGGTCGACCAGGTTCTGGTCGCCGGTGAGGATGAGCTTCTCCTCCCCGTCGCCCGGGATGCTTTCGGAGCGAATCTGGCTGACGTTCTCGACCGTCACCACCTGGATCGGCCAGGGCAGGGTGAAGTTGAGGCCGGACGAGAGCGTGCGCGAATACTTGCCGCCCATCCAGGTGACGATGCCCTGCTCGCGCGGGGCGACCTGGTGGATGCTGGTGGCGAGGATCCAGATTCCGACGATCGCGGCGATGGCGAGCGGAAACCAGCTGCGGCCGCCGGGACGTTCGGGCAGACGGAAGCGCGGTGGGCCGCCGCCGCCGCCGCGGCGACGCGGACCCTCGGGCCCGCGGTGCTTGAAGATGTCCTCGATATTGGCAGAGCGGCGCGGCTCGTCGCCGCCACCGGGTGGGAGCCACGGATTGCGGGGGCCGCGCGGCTTGTCCCCCGGCGGTGGGGTTTCGTCCGGGGTCTCGCCCGAATCACCGCCTTCAGGCTCCCGGCCGCCATCCTGACCGCCGCCGCGCTTGCCGCCCCACGGGCTCTTGCCGGCCATCGCCAGCGCTATCCGTTTCTGAAAACCGCCCAATACGTCCATGCAGTCTTTATAGGTGGCGGCGCTCGGAAAAACAGGGGTTGTCCGCGTGAAATTGGTGCAGGGGCTCAGGCCATTGCCAGCCAAAGGCCCGAGCCCTAGGACCCGCGTGATGACAGACGCCGAGTTGAAAGCCCGCCTGCCCGATACGATCGCCGCGCGCGTGCAATCGCTGAAGGCGCGCGACGGGGCGGTGACCGCGATTCTCGACGCCTCGGGGCTCGACGCTTCGGCGCGGGGCGACCTCGAAGCCGCCGTGAAGGACGTGCTCGGCGCCACCGAAGGGGTGTCCGAGGTGCGCGTGGCGATGATGGCCGACCGGCCGCAGCGGCGGATCATAGCGATCGGCTCGGGCAAGGGCGGGGTCGGCAAGTCCACGCTGACGACCAACCTCGCGATCGCGCTCGCGCGGATGGGGCGCAAGGTCGGGATCGTCGACGCCGACATCTACGGCCCCTCGCAGCCCAAGCTGCTCGCCAGCGAAGGCGCGCGGCCGGTGGCGGAGAACGACAAGCTGGTCCCGGTCGAGACGAAATGGGGCGTGCCGGTGCTTTCGATGGGCCATCTGGTCGAGCCGGGCCGCGCGATCGCCTGGCGCGGGCCGATGGCGGGCAATGCGCTCGGCCAGTTGATCGACGCGAACTGGGGCGATGCCGAACTGCTGCTGGTCGATCTGCCGCCGGGCACCGGCGACGTGCAGTTGACCATGCTCCAGCGCTTCAAGCCAGCGGGCGCGGTGATCGTCTCCACCCCGCAGGATCTCGCGCTGATCGATGCGCGCCGCGCGATGCAACTGTTCGAACAGGGCGGGGTGCCGGTGCTCGGGCTGGTAGAGAACATGGCCGGCTACGCCTGCCCGCACTGCGGCGAGGTGAGCGATCCGTTCGGCGCGGGCGGGGTGGAAGCCGCGGCGGGCGAACTGGGGCTGCCGTTCCTCGGCCGGGTGCCGCTGGCGCTCGAGATTCGCGAGGCGAGCGACGCCGGAACGCCGCCCGCCGCCGGCGAAGGGCCTCAGGGGGAGGCGTTTCGCGCGATCGCGGCCGAGCTCGCGACGCTCCTCGACGAGAGGCGCGCCTGAGAATGCAGGTCAGCCGCCGCGGAGTGCTGATCGGCGCCGCGGTCGGCGGCGGGCTGCTGGTCGCCTGGGCGCTGCGCCCGCGGAGCTTTTCCGACCCTCTTTCACCGGGGCGCGGCGAGCACGCCTTCGGCGCCTGGCTCAAGATCGGCGAGGACGGGGTCATCACCGTCGCGGTGCCGCAGCTCGAGATGGGGCAAGGGGTGACGACGGTTCTGCCGCAGGTCGCCGCGCTCGAGCTGGGGGCGGACTGGCGCACCGTAGCGGTCGAGCCTGCGCCGGTCAGCGGCGCTTACGCCAACGTCCCGCTCGCGGCGAAGTGGGCGCCGCTGTGGATGCCGTTCTTTCCCGGTATCGCCGACGAGCGCGACGATTTGCTGGCGCGCCGTTTCGCGCAGACGACGCGCTTCGTCGCGACCGCCGACGGCACCACGCTCGCCGCGCACGAACGGTCGTGCCGCGAAGCTGCCGCTTCGGCGCGCGCGGTGCTGTGCATGGCCGCGGCGGAGCGGTGGGGCGTTGCATGGGAGCAATGCGAGACGGCCGCCGGGTTCGTGCGCCACGGCAAGCAGCGGCTCGCTTTCGCCGAACTCGCGGTCGAGGCCGCCGAGCTGACCCCGCCCGATCCTCCGCCCCTGCGCCCGCAGGCGCCCGCGGAGAGCCCGATACCCGGCGAGGCCGATGCCGCGACCTCCTATCCGCGGCTCGACCTGCCGGCGAAGGTCGACGGCACGTTCCCCTTCGCGGGAGACGTTCGCCTGCCCGACATGGTCTATGCTGCGATCAAGCACGGCCCGGCCGATGCGGCCGAGCTCTCCGGCTTCGAGCCGCGCCGCGCGGCGGGCATGCGCGAGCTGGTCCAGGTGGTCGAGGGCAAGCGCTGGCTCGCCGCGGTGGCGATCAACTGGTGGGCGGCGGACCGCGCGCTCGCCGCGATGCGCCCGCGCTTCCGCGTTACGGGCGCGCTCGAGTCGAGCGAGGTCGAGGAGAAGCTCGACATCGCGATCCGCCGCGGCGAGGGCACCGCGGTCGCGGTGCGCGGCGAAGGCGCGGAATGGACCGAAGCGCCCGACCTCGCGCTGCGCTACGACGTCGCGCCCGGTGCGCACGCCACACCCGAGACCGCCACCGCGACGGCGCGCTATGCGGACGGGAGACTCGAGCTGTGGATCGCCAGCCAGGCGCCCGAGCACGCGCGGCGCGCGGCGGCCGAGGCGCTCGGCATCTCGCTGCGCGACGTGATCCTCTACCCGATGGCCGCGGGCGGCAGCTTCGACCGGCGGCTCGAACACGATCACGCGATCGAGGTGGCGCTGATCGCGCGCGAAGTGGGCGAGCGGCACGGCCGCGCGGTCCAGCTCGTCTGGTCGCGGTGGGAGGAGCAGCTCGCCGGACGGCCACGCGCGCCGGTCTCGGCGATCGTCTCCGCGCGGGTCGCGCCGGGCGGTGGCGGGCAGGCGAGCGCCCTCAAGGTGCGAATCGCGATGCAGCCGACCGTGCGCGAGTTCGGCCGCCGGCTGTTCGACAACGAGACCGGCTGGGCTGCCTTGGCGAACAGCGCAGGCGAGGCCGACCCGATGGCGGTCGAGGGCGCGCTGCCGTTCTACGCGATTCCCGACGTGACGGTGGAGCACATCCCGGTCGCCACCGGTCTCCAGAGCGGGCGCATGCGCGGCAATGCCCACGGCTATACGGCGTTCTTCATCGAAAGCTTCATCGACGAGCTTGCCCGGCGGCACGGGCGCGAGCCGCTGTCGTACCGGGTCGCCATGCTCGGGGGCGATCCGCGCATGGTCGAATGCCTCCAGCGCGCGGCGCGGCTCGCCGAGTGGGACGGGGGCCAGAACCAGAGCGGCAAGGGGCTCGCCTGCCATCGGATCGGGGACAGTGCGAGCGGCGGGCGGATTGCGTGCGTCGCCACCGCGCGGCAGGCGGCCGGCGGGGTGCGCGTCGCGCAGCTTTCTGCAGCGGTCGATATCGGCCGGATCGTCAACCTCGACATTGCGCGCCAGCAGATCGAGGGCGGGCTGATATTCGGCGTGGCGCAGGCGCTCGGCGCGGCGGTCGCATATGCACAAGGCCTGCCGGTGCAGGGGCGGCTGGCGCAGCTGAACCTGCCGGTGCTGGCCGACGCACCCGAGATCGCGCTCGATTTCATCGCCAGCGAGGCCGAGCCGTTCGATCCGGGCGAGCTTGGCGTGGCAGTCGCGGCCCCTGCGATCGCCAACGCGCTTCACTCGGCCACCGGGCTTCGCCTGCGCCGTCTGCCTCTGCTATCGGGTGGTCTATGACCTGGCAGGAACAGCAATTGCCGCGCGATCACGCGCCGGCTCGCAGCGGCGGTGTGGGCGTGCTGCTGGTCAATCTCGGCACGCCTGACGCGCCCGATGCGAAGAGCGTGAAGCGCTACCTCGCCGAGTTTCTGTCCGACCGGCGCGTGGTCGAGATCCCGCAACTGGTGTGGCAGCCGATCCTGCGCGGCCTCGTGCTTACCACGCGACCGAAGAAATCGGCGCACGCCTATCGCCAGGTCTGGACCGAGGCCGGCTCGCCGCTCGCCGCGATCACCGCAGAGCAGGCGAAGGCTTTGCAGGCGCGGCTGGGCGATGCGGTGACGGTGAACTGGGCGATGCGCTACGGCGCGCCCGCGATCGGCGATGAGCTTCAGGCGCTGATGAATGCCGGATGCGAACGCATCCTGCTCGCGCCGCTCTATCCGCAATATTGTGCCGCGACGACCGCGACGGTTGTGGACAAGGCTGCGGAGAAGCTGCGGACGATGCGTTGGCAACCTGCGCTTCGCACCCTGCCGCCCTATCACGACGATCCGGCCTATATCGAGGCGCTGGCGAAGGATATCGGCGCGCAACTCGGCGCGCTCGATTTCGTGCCCGAGGCTCTGTTGCTGAGCTTCCACGGCATGCCCGAGCGCACGCTGCATCTCGGCGATCCGTATCATTGCCACTGCCGCAAGACCGCGCGCCTGCTGGGCGAGGCGCTCGCGCGGCCCGATCTGCGGATCGACACTACGTTTCAGAGCCGCTTCGGTCGCGCGAAATGGCTGGAGCCTGCGACCGACGCGACGCTGGTGGCCGAGGCGCAGCGCGGAACGAAGCGGGTCGTGGTCGCCGCGCCGGGTTTCTCGGCGGACTGTCTCGAAACGCTGGAGGAGCTCGCCATCCAGGGCCGCGAGCAATTTCTCGGTGCGGGCGGCGAGCGGTTCGCTGCGCTCGCCTGCCTCAACGCGGGCGTGCCGGGAATGGATATGCTCGAGACGATCGTGCGGCGCGAACTTGCGGGCTGGATTTAAGTCCGGGGATTACTTACACCGAAGTAAGTAAGGAGACGCCGCATGGCCACGCTCGCCGAACCGACCCTTGCCGCGCACCAACCGGCGGAAGCCTCGCCGCGCCACTGGCGCGAGGGGCGGCTGACCGACGCCGATGTCGCGCATATCCCGGGCGAGGCGGGGCCGCCGGTGATCGGCAATCTGTTCCGCATGCTCGCCGACCCGCATGGCTTCGCCTGGCGCATGTTCCGCACGTACGGCCCGGTGTACAAGAACAAGACCATCGGCCACTGGCATATCGCGCTGATCGGGGCCGAGGCGAACGAGCTGCTGCTGTTCGACCGCGACAAGAACTTCTCCTCCGAACAGGGCTGGGGCCCGACGCTGCACCGGCTGTTCCCGCGCGGGTTGATGCTGCTCGATTTCGAGCATCACCGCGCCGACCGCCGCGCGCTCTCGATCGCGTTCAAGCCCGAGCCGATGCGCCACTACGCCGACGCGCTCGACCGCGGGATCGCCCGGGAGGTCGCGAACTGGAACGGCGAGATGCTGTTCTATCCGGCGATCAAGCAGCTCACGCTCGATCTCGCGGCGGACAGCTTCATCGGCGTGCCGTGGGGTCCGGAATCGGCGCGGATCAACCAGGCCTTCGTCGATATGGTGCAGGCGGCGGTGACGCCGGTGAGGAAGCCGCTGCCGTTCACGCAGATGCGCAAGGGGGTGAAGGGGCGCGAATTCCTGGTCGATTACTTCACCGCCGAGACGCTGCGCCGCCGTGCGGGCGAGGGCAACGGGCAGGACATGTTCAGCCAGTTCGCCACCGCGACCCGCGAGGACGGAAGCCTGCTGCCGGTCGACGAGGTGGTCGATCACATGAACTTCCTGATGATGGCCGCGCACGACACCATCACCTCGAGCGCCACCGCGCTCGTCTGGCAGCTCGCCAAGAACCCGGCGTGGCAGGAGAAGCTGCGGCAGGAGGCGATCGCGGTCACCGGCGGCCCCGACGCGCGCGGCAATCCGCGCGGGCTTGCCTACGACGATCTCGGCAAGGTCGAGCTGACCGAGATGGCGTTCAAGGAATCGCTCCGGCTGATCCCGCCGGTCCCCTCGATCCCCCGCCGCGCGCTGCGCAGCTTCGAGTTCGGCGGGCTGCGCATTCCCGCGGGCGCCGCCTGCGGGTTCAACGCGCATCTGACGCACCATATGGAGGAGTACTGGGACAGCCCCGACATGTTCGATCCGCTGCGCTTCACCCCGGACAAGGTGAAGGCGCGGCACAAGTATGCCTGGATCCCGTTCGGCGGCGGCGCGCACATGTGCCTCGGGCTGCACTTCGCCTACATGCAGGTGAAGATCCTGATGGCGCAACTACTCCAGCGCTACCGGATCGAGATCGAGCCGGGCTACGAGCCGGAGTGGCAGCCGTGGCCGATTCCGAAGCCGCGGGATGGGCTGAGGATCGCGCTGAAACCGTTGTGAGTCCCCGCGAAGGCGGGGACCTCGTGCCGCTGGCGCTCTCCTGCTGCCTGAGGCCCCCGCCTTCGCGGGGGCTCGCGCTAGAAATCGACCGCGATGCCGTCCTTCACCCAGTCGCCGTAGCGGGTGGGGCTGAGTTGCTCGTCGTCCTCGCACGGCTTCGGCTTGGGCGGGGGATCGTTGCTCCAGTGAGCGGGCTTCGCGAATGCTTCGGGCCGCTTGGTTGCGCGCTTTGTCATGCACCCGAGATGCGCGCACTGGCGCGCGGTTGCAAGCGCGGGTAGGGGCCGCGGCATGGCTCAACCCCCCGGCATCCACGCGCGCCGCGCAGCGCTGCGCCTGCTCGACGCGGTGCTGCGCCGGGGCGAGACGCTCGATCAGGCGTTCGCGCCCGCTACCAAGGACGTGCGCCGGCCCGAGGACAAGGCGCTCGCCCGTGCGATCGCGGGGGAGGCGCTGCGCTGGCTCGCCGATCTCGATGCGCTGATCGACAGCGCGACCAGGCAGCGCCTGCCCGACGACGCCAAGCCGCGCATGGTCCTGCGGCTGATGCTCGCGCAATGGCTGCGGCTCGGCACCCCGCCGCACGCGGTGATCGCGACCGCGCTGCCGCTGCTCGAGGGCGGGCCAAGACGGCTGGCGCACGGGGTGTTCTCGACGCTGGCGAAGCAGGAGCCGGCCTTGCCTGCGGCGCCTGCTTTGCCCGAGGCGGCGCGCGAGCGCTGGGAGGAGCGGGCGAACGAGATTGCGCCCGGCCTCGCCGATCCTCCGGCGCTCGACCTCGCGCTGCGCGACTGGAGCGAGACCGCGCGCTGGGCCAACCAGCTCGCGGCCGAGAGCCTTGCGCCCGGCCACTTGCGCCTACCGCGCGGCGCTGCGGTGGAGAAGCTGCCAGGCTTCGCGGAAGGCGCATGGTGGGTGCAGGACCTCGCCGCCTCGCTGCCCGCGCGGCTGCTGGGGGCGGGCGAAGGGCGGCACGTGCTCGACCTCTGCGCCGCGCCGGGGGGCAAGACGCTCCAGCTTGCCGCCGCGGGCTGGCAGGTGACCGCGCTCGACGTGTCGAAGCGCCGGCTCGAACTGCTGCGCGACAACCTCTCGCGCACCGGCCTCGCCGCGGGAGTGGTGCGCGCCGACGCGCTGGCGTGGGAGCCCAAGCACCGCTTCGACGCAATCCTGCTCGACGCGCCCTGCACCGCCACCGGCACTGCGCGCCGCCATCCCGACGTGCTCCACCGCGTGGGGTCGCGCCAGATCGCCGAGATGGCCGAGCTGCAATCGGCGCTGCTCGAACGCGCCGCCGGATGGCTCAAGCCGGGCGGCACGCTGGTCTTCGCCACTTGCTCGCTCGAAGCCGAGGAGGGCGAAGCGCAGGCGGCCAAAGTCGCGCTCGAGCCGCTGCCGATCCGCGCCGACGAACTGCCCGCCAGCCTCGCACCCGCGCCGGAGGGCTGGCTGCGCACCCATCCGGGCCAGCTCGCCGAGCACGGCGGGCTCGACGGATTCTTCGTCGCTCGGTGGCGCAAGGCGGAATAACGAAGAGCTGCCGCCGCCATGCGGGTTTTCCTGCCAATCGAGGCTGGCTGCATCGCTTCGCCGCAGGACTCCACCGGATCGCCGGTTCACCCGCCAAGCCCCCCGGAACCTTCGCGGACCGAAAAGATTACGCCGGGCAGCCATGGGTTGCATGGCGCCAACCGCGGCATATCCGCCGTGCATTTTTGAACAACGCGAAGAGGGGGTTTCAACAGCCGGGCACGCCGTCAACGGGGGGCGTCCTCTAGAAGCCGCGATCGCGCGGGGCCGGCTGGTGTAGATCAAGGAGTTGCGTAATGAGTATGATTTCCAAGCAGCCGAAAGCTCTCTTAGTGCTTGCTGCGCTTGCCGTGCCCGCGACGGGTCTATCTGCGCAGCAGGACTATCCGGCCGAGACCGAGTCGGTCACGACCGTCTACGGTTCGCTGCCGAACGATCTGTCCGGCCTGCCCGAAGGACCCGAGATCGAAGGCATCATCTCCGCGCGCAGCGGCGACAAGGTGCAGGTGACCACTCCCGACGGCGCGAATACCGTGATTGCCGTGAGCCAGGCCACCGAGATCAAATCGAGCGGCGGTTTTCTTGGCCTCGACCGTGACACGCTCGCCGCCGATGCGCTGCTCAACGGGCTGCCGGTCGAGGTCCAGACGGTGGAATGGGGCGGTGGCCTGATCGCGAGCAAGATTGCTCTCGAGAACGAGAACCTCAAGACCGCGAGAATGATCCGCAGCGGCACGGCCCAGGGCTTTGCCGAACAGACTGCGGCGACCGAGGAACTCAGGGGCCGCCTGGGCGATCTCGATCAGTACAACGTCAAGGGCACGACCAACGTGAACTTCGACATCGGCGAGGCCACGCTATCCGAAACGGCCAAGGCCGATCTCTGCCGCACGGCATCGCAGGCCGAAGGAATGGACAACGCCCTGATGCTGGTCGTCGGCTACACCGATTCGACCGGCAGCCAGGAGCTCAACCAGGAGCTCAGCGAGAAGCGGGCCGAGCGGGTGGTCAACTATCTCCAGCAGGCCTGCGGCTGGGCGCCCTATCGCATGCTCACCCCGGCAGGCATGTCGGAGTCGAATCCGGTAGCGCCCAATACCACGGCCCAGGGCAAGGCCGAAAACCGCCGCGTTGCAGTGAACATCCTCGTCAGCAAGAGCGTCGACGGACTGTAAGTCGAAAAGCGGGGTGGGCCCAGCCCGCCCCGCTATCGCCATCTTCCCGGTCTGCGGCGATTACCCTTTCGCCTTCTCCGCGAAGCTCTTCCTGAGCTTCATGAGCTTGGGCGGGATCGTCGCCAGGCAATAGGGGTTTCGCTGGCCTTCGCCTTCCCAGTACTCCTGGTGGTAGTCCTCGGCCGGATACCATTCCGCAGCACTTTCGATGGTGGTGACCGCCCGTGGGCCTTCGTGGTCGGCGTTCCAGCGTTCGATCGCGGCTTCGGCTTCGGCGCGCTGCGCGTCGTCCAGCGGGAAGATCGCGCTGCGGTATTGCGTGCCGACATCGTTGCCCTGGCGGTTCAACTGCGTCGGATCGTGGGTGCCCAGGAATACGTCGTAGACTTCGGGCAGGGAAATCGTGCCGGGATCGTAAGTCACGCGGATCGCCTCGGCGTGGCCGGTATCGCCGGCGCAGACCTGCTTGTAGGTCGGGTTAGCCACCGTGCCGCCGATATAGCCGCTCTCGACCGCGCTCACCCCGATCACATCGCGGAACACCGCCTCGGTGCACCAGAAGCATCCTCCGGCGAGGATTGCCTGTTCGCTGTTGGCCATGCGCAATTCTCCTTCGCGGGCGAGATAGGCAGCATCATCGCGCTTGTCATCGGGGCGGTGCGATCTAGAGTGCGCGACATTCGACAGGGGAGACAATCCGATGCGTGTTCTGCTTGCCGCCGCCGCTCCGATCGCCGCACTCACGCTCGCCGCGCCGGCGTTCGCGCAGGATCACTCCGCGCACGACACCGCAGAGCACGCGCGGCACGGCGCGCTCGAAGCCGCGGCCGCGAACGCCAACCGCGACGCCGACCGCGCGCGGGACGAGTTCCGCAATCCGGTCGGAACGCTCACCTTCTTCCAGCTCGAGCCAGACATGAAAGTCGGCGAATACGCGCCGGGCGGCGGTTGGTATTCGCGCATGCTCGGCAACTATCTTGGCGACGAGGGCAAGCTGGTCGGGCTGTGGCGCTCGACCGACGTCGGGCAGCTCGATGAGGAAGACCGCACGGGTCTTCGCGATGGTGCCGCCGCCTTCCCCGCGAAAGTGGAGGAATGGACCGGCCGGCCCCCCGCGCAGACCGCCGGGTTCACGCTCGACGCCGTTCCCGATGCCGAGAAGGGCACCTTCGACCGCGTGCTGGTGATCCGCATGCTGCACAACATGATGCGCTCCAACATCGCCGACAGCGAACTCGAGCGGATGCGCGCTCTGCTCAAGCCCGGCGGCATGCTCGGGATCGTGCAGCACCGCGCGAAAGCCGACGCGCCCGCCGACTATGCGGACGGCAGCAACGGCTACCTGCGGCAGGAGGACGTGGTCGGCTTCGTCGAGGCACTCGGCTTCGAACTGGTCGAGGCGAGCGAGATCAACGCCAATCCCCGGGATCCGGCGAACTGGGAAGGCGGCGTGTGGATGATGCCGCCCACGCTGGGGGGCGACGATGCGATGGACGCCCGCACCCGCGATCTGGGCGAAAGCGACCGGATGACGCTGCTGTTCCGCAAGCGCTGAATGGACTCGCGCATCGCGCGCCGGTAGTGGCCGCGCCATGAGCGAGATCACCGTAGCCGCGCTGCAGCTCGAACTGTCGTCGGCGGACGAGCGCACCAATATCGATGCCGTCTCCGCGCTGGTCGAGGAGGCGGCGGGCAAGGGTGCGCAGGTGATCCTGCCGCCCGAGCTCTTCTCCGGCCCCTATTTCTGCAAGGCCGAGGACGAGGCGCTGTTCGCGCTCGCCCGGCCTGCCGCCGAGCATCCCTCGGTGCGCGCGATGCAGGCGCTGGCGGGCAAGCTCAAGGTCGCGATCCCGACCAGCTTCTTCGAGCGCGACGGGCACCACTATTACAACACGCTCGCGATGATCGGCCCCGACGGCGCGATCATGGGCACTTATCGCAAGAGCCATATCCCCGACGGACCGGGCTATGAGGAGAAGTACTACTTCCGCCCCGGGAACGACGGGTTCAAGGTGTGGGACGTCTTCGGCGCGCGCATCGGCGTGGGCGTGTGCTGGGACCAGTGGTATCCCGAGAGCGCACGGGTGATGGCGCTGATGGGCGCCGAGCTGCTGTTCTACCCCACCGCGATCGGCTCCGAGCCCTACGACGCCGATCTCGACACCAGCCGCATGTGGCGCCGCGCGATGCTGGGCCATGCGGTCTCGAACTGCATGCCGGTGATCGCGGCGAACCGCATCGGCAACGAGAGCGGGCAGGCGTTCTATGGCCACAGCTTCGTGACCGACGAATGGGGCGACTTCCTGTGCGAGTTCGGCGCCGCCGAGAGCGGCGCGCTGGTCGCGACGATCGACCTCGCGCGCGCGGCCCGGCACCGCGCGGGCATGGGCTTCTTCCGCGACCGCCGCCCGCAGCTCTACGGCCGCATCTGTCAGGACGTGTGATCGGCGTGAGCGCGGCGCATCGCTATCTCGTCGCGCTCGGTGCCAACGTCCGCCATCCGCGCCACGGCCTGCCGCGGTGGGTGCTCGCGGCGGCGATGGAGGCGCTGGCGGCGCGGTTCGCACTCGTCGCGCCCTCACCGATCGTCGACAGCGCTCCGCTCGGGCCTTCGCATCGCCGCTACGCCAATGCGGTGGTGATGGTGGAGGCGGATCTCGCGCCAGAGGACATGCTCGCCGCGCTTCACGCCATCGAGCGCGAGTTCGGCCGCAAGCGCCGCGGCCAACGCTGGGGCGCGCGGGTGCTCGATCTCGACCTCGTGCTGTGGAGCGGCGGGGCCTGGGCCACGCCGGGCCTGACGATCCCGCACCCCGCGTTCCGCGAACGCGCTTTCGTCCTAGCGCCCGCCGCGGCGATCGCGCCCGGCTGGCGCGACCCGCTGACCGGCCTGCCCCTCGCGCGGCTCCATCGCCGCTTGACCCGCCCGCGTCGGCTGCATAGGTGACCCGCGTGCCAGACGCGCAGTTTGGGCCCTTAGCTCAGTCGGTAGAGCAACTGACTTTTAATCAGTAGGTCGCTGGTTCGAACCCAGCAGGGCTCACCACGCGATCCCACATTCCCCTGACGCCGCGAGCGACGATGAGGGCGAACCAGAGCGTGCCCGATCCCACACCCGGATGGCCCACACCCGGATGGCCCAAACCCGGATCGAGCGGTCCGTTGCTCAGGGCGCGAATCTGTTTCGATGCGTTGCGCCTCGCTCCTCGCACCGTCCTGCTGGCCGGATGGTGGCGGCTGCTCGGAAAGCGGATGCGCGCGCGTTCGATGATCGCGCCGCTGCTCGGGCAGTCGCCGCGAGCCTACCGCTTCTGGCTGGCGCGAGACGGGGGCCGCCCGCGGGTGCGCGCAACGCCGGCCGGAAGGGCGGTCACGATCGTTGCGCTGGTGGCTACCGGCGATGGACAGGAGCGGACGCTCGAAAGTCTCGCGGCCGAAGGGATCGAATGGCGCCCGGTGCCGCCGGGCGAGATGCCCGGCTTGCATGCGATCGGCCGGATGAACGATGGGGGCGGATGGTTCTTGCCGCTCGCCGCCGGCGATGTTCTCGCTTCCGGTGCCGGTTCGGCTTACCGCGAAGCGGCGGCCCACGCCGGTGCGGGTGCGCGCGTCGTCTACTCCGACGACGATCTGATCGACCCGCGTGGCCGGCGCGCCGACCCGCACTTCAAGCCGGACTGGAACAGCGAGCTCTATCGCTATTTCGACTATCTGAGCGGAGCAGCGATCCTGCGGCCTGACCAGCGCGATATGGATCGTCTTCCCGCGGAAAACTGGCCGGCGGCACTCAACAATCGCGTTGTCGAGCGCCTGTTGGACGAGGGCGGCGCGCCGATCCATCTGCGGCACGTCCTCCATCATCGACGCACGCGGCCCGCGCCGCGCAGCGCCTCCCGGGCCGAGACATCCGCAGCGCTCCCCACGGTCACCATCATAGTTCCCACGCGCAACCGGCACGATCTGCTGGGGGCCTGCCTCGAAGGCGTTGCCCGCACCCGCTATCCGGGACACATGGAAACGATCGTGATCGACAACGGCAGCGACGATCCCGCCACGCTCGATTATCTTGCCGGGCTCGATCCGGCGTTCGCACGGGTCCTGCGCCATCCCGGCCCGTTCAACTTTGCCGCGATGAACAATCGCGCCGTCGGCGAGGCATCCGGGCAATTGCTGTGCTTCCTCAATAACGACATCGAGATCGTCGATCCCGACTGGCTCGCGACGATGGCGACCCAGGCGGTGCGTGACGATGTCGGTGCGGTGGGGGCCTGCCTGCTCTATCCCGACGGACGGCTGCAACATGCGGGCGTCGTGGTCGGCATAGGGGGTGGGGCGGCCCACGCCCATCGGCTGCTTCGGCCCGAAGAGGACGGCTATTTTCGCCGTCATGCGCTGCCGCAGTTCGTTTCCGCGGTGACCGCGGCGTGCCTCGTCGTGCAGCGCGAGAGGTTTCTGGCCGTGGGCGGCTTCGATGCGGAGAAGTTCGCGGTGGCGTTCAACGATGTGGACTTGTGCCTGAAGCTCAACGCTCGCGGCTGGCAGAGCCTGTACGAACCGCGCGCGGTGCTCGTGCATCATGAATCGGTATCGCGGGGTCTGGACCGCGATCCGGCCGGCGCGGCCCGCCTTGCCGGGGAACTCGCCGCCTTGAAGGCCAGATGGGGCACCGGGGGCGGCGATCGGGGCGAGGCGGTGGATCCGTTCCATCATCCGTCGTTGAGCCCGTTCAGCGAGCGTTTCGTGGTGCGAATCTAGATGCCCGCAATGCCCGAAACCGGCCTGATGCGTTCCGCGCCTCACGAACGGCTGTCTCTTCCGCAAGTGACGCTCTGCGCGGTCAGTTCCTCCAACGTGAGCGCCACGATCCGCGCGCTCGAAGCGAGCCTGGCGCAGGTGTCGTTCGGCGACGCGATCCTGTTCACCCATGGGGATCCGCGCGCCGACCATCCGGAAATGGACCCCGGCATTCGCGTCGTGCCGATCGACAGACTTGATTCCTCGGCCGCCTATTCGATGTTCGTCCTGGCGCGCGTGGTGGATCACATCCGGACGGATCATTGTCTGATCGTGCAATGGGATGGCCATGTGATCGATGCGGCCCGCTGGCGTCCCGAATTCCTCGAGTACGACTACATCGGCGCGCGATGGCCGCAGTTCGACGATGGGCGGGATGTCGGCAACGGCGGCTTCTCCCTGCGCAGCCGCCGTCTGATGGAGGCTTGCCGTGCGCCGGAATTCGAAACTCATCATCCCGAGGATATTGCGATTTGCCGCACCAACCGCGCTGCCCTGGAACGGCAGGGCATGCGGTTCGCGTCTGGCGAGTTGGCTGACGAGTTTGCGGCCGAAAGGGCTGGAAGCCCGGCTTCCAGCTTTGGCTATCACGGCGTTTTTCTGATGCCCCGCATATTGGGAGCGGACGGATTCTGGCAAATCTATCGCACACTGGACGAGCGCTCCAGCATGCGCAGAGACTACCCTGTGCTGGTGCGCGGCCTACGTGACGGCGCCGATCGCCGCGCCCGGACGCTGAGGATGCTAGCCGACCTCGCTGCAGACGGCATGAGTCGTTTCATTCGCCGACTGGAGGCGAAATGACGACAACTGCAGGACCGCCAAAATCGCCTTTTTGTTTCAAGAAACTATCGTTAAGGCGGAAGCCTGAGCGACTATTCGTGAACGAGACGCTGCTCCGCACCGCTGCGACGGGCCTTCCTGCGCTGCCAGATTCAAAAGACATCGAACATGCATCACGACACTGAATTGCAACGCCACGCGGATGCGGCTGGCATAAAGGAGAAAGTGCTTTCCAGGTTGAAGCGGTGGCGCTGGTTCGGGCTCTTCGTGATTTTGCCCTCACTGCTGGCAACGCTGTATTACGGCGTGATCGCCGCGGACATCTATCTTTCGGAATCGCGATTCGTGATCAAGGCGCCGGATGGGCAGCAGGGCGGCGGTTCATCGCTTGGCGCATTGCTGCAAAGCACCGGTCTTGGAAGCGGGGAAGAGCAGGCCAGCGCAATTCTCGGCTATCTGCGATCGCGCGACGCCTTGTCGGATCTGTCGGAACGTGTCGACGTGCGGGACGTGTTCAGTTCGCCCGAAGCCGACCCGTTCAGTCGTTTCCCTCTGTTCTATCAGACCGGTTCGTTCGAGGATTTATACAGCTATTACAGCGATATGGTAACCGCTATGCCCGATGCGGAAACCGGCCTTACGATCCTGAGCGTCAAGGCGTTCACACCCCAAGAGGCCCAGGCGCTCAATCTCGGCTTGCTCGATTTGAGCGAGGAACTGGTCAATAGCCTGAACGAACGGGTCAATTCCCAAGCCATCGAAGAAGCGGAAGACCGGGTGCAAACCGCCCAAGAGCGTGTGCGCGACGCTCGCATACGGCTTGCCGACTATCGCAATACGTCCGAGATCCTCAATCCCGAACAGCAGGGTATGGGCGTGCTTGCCGTTTCGAACGAGCTTATCGCGCAACAGACCGCACTGCGCGCGGAGTTGTCCAAAATTCGCCGCATTGCACCCGATCACCCGTCGATTCCGGCACTGCGGGCGCGCATTGCATCCATCTCGCAGCAGGTTGCCGCGCAGACCGGCCGTGCAGTCGGGACGCCCGACGGGCTTGCCTCTAAGCTGACCGAATACGAAAACCTGCTCGTGGAGCAGGAATTCGCAACCCAGATGCTCACCGCCGCCAATGCCTCTCTCGAGCAGGCGCGGATCGAGGCCCTGCAGCAGCAATACTATCTCGAGCGGGTGGTGGAGCCGAATCGCCCCGATGCTCCGACCCTGCCCAATCGGTTAAAGAACATCCTGGCGGTGATCTTCGCCGCGCTCTGCCTCTATCTGGTGGGTTGGATGCTGGTGGTCGGGATCCTCGAGCACGCTCCGGAAGACTGAAATGGCGATATCGCGCTTTGCGGATGGCTTGCGGGTTCAGACCAAGGTCGTGAAGGCCTTGATGATCCGCGAGCTCGTGACCCGTTTCGGGCGTGAGAACATCGGATTCCTGTGGATCATGGCGGAGCCGCTGCTGTTTGCCGGGCTCGTCGGGGTGGTGTGGACCGTTTTGAAGGGCCCCGAAAGCCATGGGATCAGCGTGGTGGCCTTCGTCGTGACGGGATACATTCCGCTGACCTTCCTGCGCCATTCCTTTGGTCGCTCGGCCAAGATCTTTCAGGCGAACAGTGCCCTGCTCTATCATCGTCAGGTCAAAGTGCTGGATTTCATTTTCGTCAGGGTGTGGATCGAGGCGATCGGAGCGATGATGGCTTACATCTTCGCGGGAATCGTATTGGGCTTCTTCGGATATTTTCCGATTCCCGCCGATGTCGGATCGCTCGTGGCAGGCTGGGCGATCTACGTGTTCTTCGTGATCTCCGTGTGCAGCATGCTCGCCCCGCTTTCCGAACTTTCCGAAGTCGTCGACAAGCTCATCGGGATAAGCGTCTATGTCGCGCTTCCCTTTTCCGGCGTCTTCAACATGGCCTCCTGGCTGCCGGCGAATATGCGAGAGGCGCTGATGTGGTCGCCGATGGTCAGCGGCATGGAGTTGATGCGCTATGGCGCCTTCGGGGACCTCGTTACGCCCTACTACGACATTCCCAAAGCTCTCGGGGTGTCGCTCGTCTGCCTGCTGGCAGGACTTGTTCTGTGCCGACGCGTGCGCCGCACTCTGTCGATGTCATGATCTACTGCCGTAACATCCACAAAGAATACCGCACCGGGCACGTGATCAACACCGTGCTGAAGGGCGTCGAATTCACGATGAAGCCGCGCGATCGGGTCGGCTTGCTCGGGCGCAACGGTGCAGGCAAGTCCACTCTTATCCGGCTGATCGGGGGGGTGGAAATGCCTACGTCCGGCAAGGTCGTCCGACGGATGACGTGTTCCTGGCCGCTCGGCTTCACCGGTGGGTTTCAGGGCAGCCTGACCGGCTATGACAACGCGCGCTTTATTTCGCGCATTTACGACAAACCATATTCCGAGATGCGCGACTTCCTCGAGGAATTCACCGAACTCGGCAGCCAACTTCGTATGCCGGTGAAGCTCTACTCGTCAGGCATGCGCGCCCGTCTGGCCTTTGCTCTGTCTCTGGCGATCGAGTTCGAATGCTACCTGATCGATGAGGTCATCATGGTCGGGGACAAGAATTTCAGGGACAAATGCAAGGCCGAATTCTTCGAGAAACGGCGGGATCGCGCATTGCTGCTTGCGTCGCACAGCCTCTCGACGGTCAAGCAATACTGCAATCGTGCGGTCGTTTTGCATGAAGGCGTCGCGACGATGTACGAAGATGTAGATGAAGCGATTGCCGTCTACGAAGCACTTTAGGGCAGGATCGAAGCCAGAGGAATCCGCATGAGCCAAGCGATCTTCCCCGGAGTGCCGCGCATCGAATCGCCCATCTTCGCCTCCGATCCGATGGAGGATTTGTCGGAAGCCGAACGCGCCACCGCGCGCGACCTGAACAAAATGGGCTTCGCGGTCATCGACTTTCCCGATCCCGCGATCGACGCGCGAATCGAGCGCATAAAGGCGAACCTCGCCCCCCGCTTCGAGATCGCCTTCGATGATCCGGCAGCCGACAAGACCCGCGGAGAACGACGTGTCCAGGATGCATGGGCGTTCGATGACGACGTGCATGCGATCGCCTCCAACCAGGCCGTCCTGGACCTGCTGGGCAAGCTTTACGGGCGTGCGGCGTTTCCCTTCCAGACCCTGAACTTCCCGGTCGGCACCCAGCAGTCCGCACATGCCGACGCGGTGCATTTCTCCAGCCTGCCCGAGCGCTTCATGTGCGGTGTCTGGCTCGCGATGGAAGACGTGCCACAAGAGGCCGGGCCGCTGTTCTACATACCCGGATCGCACCGCTGGCCGATTGTCACGAACGCCATGATCGGACGCAGAGGTTTCGGCAGCGAGGAAGCGTCCGCACAGACCCCGTTCGCCGAGGCGTGGAGCGCCATGTGCAAGGCGGAAGGCGCCAGCGAGGAACCCTTCCTTGCCCGCAAGGGCCAGGCTTTGATCTGGTGCGCGAACCTGCTGCACGGCGGGAGCAGGCAGGCCGATCCCCGGCTCACCCGCTGGTCGCAGGTGACGCACTATTTCTTCGAGGATTGCATCTACTACACCCCTGCCTTTTCGGACGAGGCGCTTGGTCGGCTCGCGACACGGGATCTGGTAGCCGTCAACGACAGGAAGCCGCGGCCGAATTCCTACCTGGGAGAGGAACTGGGAAAGCCGAAGGGGCACAGGGGCGCTGGACATGGCTCCATGCAAAAGTGGCTCAGTCGTCTGCGCCACTCGATCCGAGCGTGAGAAACGGTCATGACGATGGACGCCGGGCAAAGCGATAGGGAAATCCAGGCCCTCCTTCGAGCCGAGATCAGAGACCTGCGAAAGCGGCACGAACTGGAAATCGCGCTGCTTCACGCGATCTATGCGATGGCGTGGAACGGCCCTGCCGAGGGGGTTCTGCCCCTCGAAAGCCAGTTGCACATCCTTGCGCAAAGCCAGTTGTTCGATGGAGCATGGTATCTCAGAACCTATCCGGACGTAGCCGAGTGTGCCATGCCGGCCGACGAACACTATGTCCGCGCAGGGGCGTTCGAGGGGCGAAACCCCGGGCCGGAATTCGACACGATGGCCTATTATCTCGCCAATCCCGACGTGGCCGAGGCCGGCTGGCCTGCTCTTGTTCACTACGCCCATCTCGGAGAATCCGAAAAGCGCCCCTTAGCCTGAGGGGGATGATTCGTTGATTTCGCGATCCAAGCCAGAACGTCGCGCTCCTGGGCCGCTCGATTCTTTCGAATGGTTGCAGGCCGATCCCAATATCCGGGCTGGTCGGCCTGCCGCGGTGCATGCGCAGGAACTGGATCGTTGGTTGTGGCGCGGTCATCACGAGCGGATTCTGCCCCGGCTTCGGCAACTTCTCGATCGCGGACCCGCGATCGAGAAGGCGGCGGCGGGATGGGTGCTCGCCCGCTGGGAGGCTGACCGACAAGGCTATCAAGCCGCATATCGGGCGATCATGACGTTCCATGCCCACCCGGAAGGAATCGAGGCGGTCGAGCATCAGGGGCCGTTCCTGCTGGCCGTGCAAGCCTGCCTCGCATGTGGCGATATCGAAGCCGCGGGGCAGATTCTGCAGCGGGGGATCGACCGATTTGGCGAACTGCCGGATTTCGTTCTGGCTCGGGTGCTGTTGGCGAAGGCGACCGGAGTCGCGGTGAAGGACGTATCGACGATCCTGCAACAGCTCCATACGAAGGCGGGGCTGGCGCAAGTGACCCTCTCTGGCGGGTCCGCCCCCCTGTTCGACCAGCTTCAGGCCGACTTCGCGCCGGTATCGTATGGGTCTGCAGACAGCCTGCCGCTCGTCAGCGTGATCGTGCCGGTCTTCAACTCCGCAGCAGAACTGCCGACGGCCTTGCGTGGGCTGCAGGCACAAAGCTGGCCGAGGCTGGAAATCCTTGTAGTGGATGACGGATCGTCGGACGACAGCGTGGCGATCGCACGCGCCGCAGCTGTCGAAGATGCACGTATCAACGTCATCGCTCTGGGAAGCAACGAAGGGGCCTATCCCGCTCGCAATACAGGCTTCAGGGAGGCGCAGGGCGCGTTGGTGACCGTGCATGACGCCGACGACTGGTCCCATCCGCAGAAGATCGAATATCAAGCTCGGGCGTTAATGGACGACGAGACCCTGAAGGCCTCGGTTTCGCATTGGGTTCGTGCGGGCAACGGGTTGGAAATGACTCGCTGGCGGATGGAAGACAGTTGGATCTATCGCAACGTCTCCTCGCTGATGGTCCGCGCGGTGTTGCGCGATGAGATCGGCTATTGGGATCGGGTTCGGGTCAATGCGGACACGGAATACTACTATCGTGTCCTGCACGCCTATGGGCAGGGCGCTGTCAGAGAGGTTTGTCCCGGCGTGCCGCTGGCGTTTGCGCGAACCTTGCCGAACTCGCTGACCAACACCAGCATCACCCATATGCGCACCCAGTATCACGGTGTGCGGTTCGACTATCTCGAGGCGGCGCACAACTGGCATCGGCGGGCCGCGAAGGCGAGCGACCTCTATCTGCCTCAACAGCCCGCGCAGCGTCCGTTTCGCGTACCGGCGGAGATTTCGCTGGGCGATGGCGAGGGGCCGCCCAGCGACTACGATCTGCTGGTCGGTTCGGACCTGCTGGACACGGACTGGTACCTGCAAGCCAATCCGGATGTCCTGCATGCCGAGATGGGAGCGGCACGGCATTACCTTGCCTCGGGAGCGAGCGAGAACCGCGATCCCGGGCCCTCGTTCAGCACTGGCGGCTACAGACGGGCTCACGGGTTGGCGCCGGAAGACAACCCGCTGCTACACTATCTCCGCAATGGTCGTGCCGCAAACGCCGAAAGGCTGCCGGCATTCGACGGGAAGCTGGCTGGAACGGCTCCGGACGTCCCGCGCATATTGATCTTCGCCCATACATCGAGAGAGGCTCTTTTCGGGGCCGAACGAAGCCTGCTTGATGTGATAGCGCGCATGGCGCGCGAAGGCCTGTGCCCGATCGTCGTCCTCCCGGCACTGCGCAACCCCGCCTATCTCGAGCGCGTGCTGGAGATCAGCGCTGCGGTCGAGGTGCTGCCGCAAATCTGGCGCAGTGGTTTGCATCCGCCGAATGATCAGACGGTCGACAACATTCGCGCGCTGATCCGAAAACATTGCCCACGCGAAATCCAGGTAAACACAGTCGTCCAGGAAGCGCCTCTGATCGCTGCGCGCGCCGAAGCCGTGCCAAGCGTGGTGTACGTGCGCGAGATGCCTGCCGAGGATCCCGCCTTGTGCCGCGCCCTTGGCATGAGCGCTGAAGCTTTGCGTCGCCAGTTGCAGGATCAGGCAGACCGTTTCGTGATGCCGTCTCAGGTCGTGGTGGACTGGCTGGGGTGCCCCGATCGCAGCACGGTGCGACCGAATGCGGTGGACGAAGCGTTGTTCGATCTGCCTTTCGCCCCCGGACGATACCTGACCGTGGCCCTGATCAGCAGCAATATCGCCAAGAAGGGGATCGCGGACTGCGTCGCGGCCGCGCGAATGGTTGCCGCGACCGGACGGCCGGTACGGTTCTTGCTGATCGGACCGCCGACCGCCGATTTGTATCGTTTGCAGCCGTTCCCGCGGAATGTGCAGTTTCGCAGTTACGCATCGAGTCCGGCCGAGGCGATCGCACAGGCCGATATCGTGCTGAGCCTGTCTCACTTCGCGGAAAGTTTCGGCCGTACGGTGGTCGAAGCGATGGCTGCGGGGCGGCCGGTCATCTGCTACGATCGAGGTGCGCCGCCGTCTCTGGTGGTCAGCGGCCAAACCGGACTGGTTGTGCCGGCGGATTCAATCGAGGGGGTCGCGGATGCGGTGCTGGCTCTTGATACGGCGCGCCTCCAGCTCGACAAGATGAGCCTTGCCGCCCGTCGCCGGGCGAGAGAGATCCAGGACGAGGCCTTGTCATAGCAAATGGGGCGCGCCGTGCGCCGAACGCCGCCGCCCATGCCTGGACAGCGGGATATTCGGCCCGAGCCCTGTTATGTCAGCGCCCGTCCCCCACCGGAAAAATCCGGCGGTTCTCATTCTTCCCGTTGCGCACATAGTGAATGAGCGCAGCAACGCCTTCGGCGGTCACGTCCGGATAGGACTTGTGATACTTGAACGAGTCGAAGTCTGGCCCCGGATTATGCAGTTCGTAGATGCCTTGTGTCACGAAGTGCCGGATCGGTTCGATGCCGCTGTCATCGGCGTCGGGATATGACGCGCAATACCATTCTGCGTCGAACAGGCCGGAGGCCTCGACCAGACGAATTTCCTCGGCAATTCTGTTCTTCGCCCGCTTGTATGCACGCAGGCGGTGCGGCTGGTAGAGCGCTGCCTGGAGATGCGAACGGGTATCCGTCAGTCTAGAGAGGATGTACTGCTGCATGACGCCGTCGTCATGCTGCGCTTTCAACTGCTCTAGTTCGTCATCTTTCCGTGAAATGCTGTGCCCGAGCTCGGCGATATCCGCCAACCGATCCTGATATCGCGATTTCAGCCGCGCCAGCTCTGCCGTGGCCTCGGAGAGCTCGGCTACAACCCGGTCATCTTTCGCCGACAGCTGCTCTTCAAAATCGGTACGCGCCTTTTCGGCCTCCGCCAACTTCTCTCCGGCCTTCGACAGCTCGTCCTCCAGAGTGCCCCGTTCGGCTTTAAGCCTGTCGACCTCCTCCTCCGCCTTTTTCGCATCGGCAAGCCGGGATCGAAGCTCCTGACGTTCGTTCTGGAGATCGAAAATCCTGGCCTGCGTGGCTGCCAGTTGCTGGACGGCATCCTCTTCCGAGCTGCGCGCCTTGGCCAGTTCGTCCCGATTCCTGGCGAGTTCGTTGCGCGCCTCGGTCAGCGATTTGCTGTCGGCGTCCAGGGTCTCCTCGAGATCGCTGACCCTTGTCCGGGCCACGATGCTGTCACCCAGCCTCCGGAAGACCTGGCGCGCCTCGCGATACCCGGCCATGCCGAGTTCGAGATCGGCAAGCCGCCCTATTCGGCTGTTCTGATCGGCACCGACGACCAGCGTGACCAATCCCTCCCCCTGATCGAGCTCAATCCCCGGATGCGCGGCAAGGAGCGGATCGAGCCAGCTCGTCGCGCCGCTTTCGGTCATTCTGGTGGTGCTGTCGAGGACGACAATAAGCCCTCTCTCCGATAGAAGCTCCTTCCATTCGGAATTGAGCAGAGCGGCGCTCTCTTCGTCGAGCGGAGTGTTTACGATGAGCAGGTCGATGCCACCGTTCCGGAAATGCCGGTGTGCGGTCGCCATCTTCTCGGCCTTTACAATCGAGAAGTCGTCGTAGAACTTTTCGCTGTTCTCAATAGCGGCGCAGCTCGCCTCCCGACCGTTTTCCGGCAGCGAAATACCCCAGCAAGCAGCATCGAGGCGCAGTTTGTCGATCGCCTGACAAATTCCAAGATAGACAACGCCATCACCGACACCGAGCTGCACCACACGCCGCGGTGCGTGGTTCTCGATCAGCCAGAACAAGTAAGGCAGATGCACGAGCGCGGGCGAGGGCGCCAGATAGCGCGGCTTCCAGAACAGCGCCCAGTTCGAAATCGGGTTGAGTATTTCGCGACCGAGAACATCGAGAGAATGGCGCGCGGCCTCGTCGTGTTGCGATCGCAATTCCTGCGCGGGAGGCTGCGACATGGTTATCCTTTTTCGAGACGCTCGTTCTGCCGATGGGGCGTTCCCTATCTTTGATTTGCCGGTGAATTACAACCGGACCGAGGGACGCTGACGGGGCGTTGCGTCGCTCTAGCTCACCGCGCCGCGGCCCGCTTCTGCCTGGTCAGCCAGGCGATAGGCCTCTTCCCCTTCGCCGTGGACTGTCATCCAGAAGAACTGCTCGATCAGGAAGCCGATATCGCTTGGGGAATATGCGCCGGGTTTCACCGAGAATTCCGCCATGCGTCCGATCATCCGGTCGGGTTTCATAACGCGTTCTACTATCCGGTAGCGCTCCCGTACACCGTAGTCGTCGAACAAGACCGTCACCGGTCGGCTGATGCGCAAGATGACGGCTGCCAGGCAGGCCGTACGGAAGCGGCCGTCGATGAGGACGACGTCCGGCTGTCGAAACCAGGGCTCGTCCCAAACAGAATTGGGATAGTTGTGATAGCCGCGCCAAGACTTGTCCGTCAGCGGTCGTCCCCAAGGCCCCACCTCGCCGATATCGACGTGCTGAACGATGACGGACGAAATTGCATCCGCAAGGTCCCTCCGGAGCTGGCGAGCCCAATCGAGATCGGATTCCACGCTCATGATGAACTTGTCAGGCATATCGGCGGCAACCCGGGTCGAGCCGCCGGAGCCGTATTCGAGGATTACGTGCGCATCCCGGTAGGTATCGATCAGGTGCTCCGTTTCCTCTTCAGGCATAAAAGGCTTATCGTTCACGCGCTGAACTCCGATATTGTGAAGTCCGATCCCGCAGCTGCGGCCGAGGGCGAGAAAGTTGGCAAGCGGTATCGATTGTTTGTCGGAATAATCAATTATTATATTGTTCAATAAGATAGCCATGAACGTCGAGTTACTCAGCGGCAATCCTGTTTGCGGCGAAGTTGCCGTAGATTGCGTCGGTCAGATCAGCAAAAATCTTCCCGCTCCCGTATTTCGAAACGAGCAGGCGGCGATTGGACTCCAACTCCTCGTTTCGTTTTTTGCTGTCCATCGTGCGAAACTTGACAATCTTTCCGGCCGCTTCGTCGGTCGTTTGAACAACCCAATTGCTAGAAAAAAGATGTGCGGCCTCGTCGCGCTCCCAGATGATCGGATGGCAACCGGAGAGTACGCCATCGGCGAGCGCATAGTGAAAACTCTCAGAATCGCTCGGCGAGAGGATATGATCGATCTGGCCGTAAAAAGCGGCGACATCGTTGCCCCAGCCATGCGTATGCACTGCCGAATTCAAGACAGAAGAGCTCGCAATCCTTTGAAACAGCTTATCGAAATTCGCCATTTCATCCGCTCGGTTCTTTGCGCGCATGAACGGCGCATCGTGCGGCAGGGGCCCCTTGAGATGCAATTCCGCTTCGCACCCCCGTGCTTCCAGAATCTCTACGAGATCAAGAGCGCGGTCCAGGCGCTTGCTGAAGGGGAGGATGCCAACCATCCCGAGCCGCACTGGCCCGGAGAACGCCTTCTGATCTGAAGCATATTCATGTTCAAGCACGAAATTCGGGATAACCAGTGTCTTTTCTTCCGGCCACCCAAATAACTCGATCGCTTTTCGCCTAACCCACTCCGCTACAAAAATGAAGCAATCGACATTTTCGTAAGAAACTTGTCTACCAAATCTTTCGGCTCTCGCCCGAACTTCTTGCGCGTGGACGCGTATCGCGAGTCTTTGATGCGGTCGCTTGTGCCGCGAATACCATACAGAATTGGCGAGACCCCATTCGCAAAGAATGACATCGCTTTCCTCCAGGGCCTTTCTCGACCTCTCTTCAGCTACCGGAGCTCCCCATCCCCACCTATCCAACACCACTGGCAAACCCTGTCTCTTCAGCGTTGAATAATACGCATGACAAAATTTGAAATCATGAGAGGCGATTGCGAGACGCCGAAGTTCCTTCGATTGCCCACTCGATAGCGTATTTCCCAGGGTTGTGCTTTGATTCCTGTAAGAGTGGCGTGCATGTAGTGCAGAGCGAATCTTCATTGGAACGTGGCGCATATCCCGTGCGATAATATCCCTCATCTGCCCAAGATCGACTGCGAAAAAAGGATAGTCAGATCCGAGGCACGACAAATTTACGCCACTAGGGTAGGCAATACTTGGTATGCCGGCGGCAACGCTTTCGACGAGCTTGCTCGACAATTCCAGTGTATGATTCTCAAATTCCGGCGGGCGCCAGCACCACGCAAAATCCATGCGCTGCATCTCGCGCATGACTTCGCTGCGCTCCATCGCTCCCAATTGGCGGGCGCCTATCTTCTTGAGGAGAAGCGCAATTTCATGGCGGAAAGCCTTATTCTGGGCTGCGCTGCCTGCCCCGGATACCTTGTCGCCGATAATCGTGACCTCGATGTCAAATCCCGAAGCCCGCAGGTTCTCGACCCAGTCCACCAATTCGTAGATACCCCATTGCGGTGCGATTTTGCCGGCATATCCGATGCGCAGTGTCCTTCCGCGGGATCCGATCTGCTCATACCGGATAAGCGAATCCGGAATCGGGGGGGGAAGATCGATTACCTGGGGGGGGAGCGGTGATATCTCCTCCAGGAGCGCTCGAATATTGGGGGTTTGCACGAGGAATCCGGCAGCTTGGCGTGCAACGATGTCTACTACTCTTGCGGCCTCAGGCTTCACGCGGATGCCGGTGTCGATGTGTTCGTAGATATCCGTTAGATAGGCATAAACCCGCTTGTATAGCTGCCTGTCGGCCATGATCGCGTCGACCGCCGCCAGTCCGCGAACGACAATTGCTTTGAGGTTCGGGAGCAGTCCGTCCAGCTCCCTGATCAATTCGGTACATTCGGCGATGGTCATGCTCGCCAAGCCAGGCTCGGTATTTCCAGGCGTTATAAACATCACGTTTTCAGACGTTATAAGATCTCCTATAACGGCATCTCTGGAAATTGGATTCTTAGAAATCACTAATATTTTCTCATGTTGAGACAATATTCTTGATACAGATGCCATCCAAATTGCTGATCCATCCACCGTATTCAGATCGATATCGGCATATACGATATACGTGGAATCAACAAATTGCTTTCGAGTGATTAAATCTCTGAATGAGGTGGTCATATCAAGGTGCCGCTCACGAAGAATGGCGAAGCGCGTTTGGCGAGCCTCTTTGGTGAACGCGATTCTACGATCGTGTTCTTCAATTATTTCGCTGCTTCGATCTATGCAGTCGGAAATCATCAACGGATCGTTGATAGACCCTGCAAACTCCAGACATCGCTTGAGTTGATCTGCGGTTGCGCTGAACTCTACGGCAGATCGAGCTACAGCCAGTGCGGAACGTTCGTTCGCCAACTGAGATAATGCATCGGCTGCGCGCAGAAGTCCTTCGGCCAAGTCCGGGCGTTGCAGCGTTTCGTTCTGATCTTTCATACGGACCTTCTGAGTACAAAGGGGAGCGCGCGCGCTTCGCAAAGTCGGGGCAATTCGATAGCCATCAAACGGGCATGGGCCTGCGCCACTGGATCATGCCGTCTCCTCAACACGTTGTCCGCTCAAGAGCGGTCCGAGTGCTCTGAGAACGTCATCCGCCGTGTGCTGCCAACTGCGGTGCTCGATGATCCATGCACGTCCTGCGTCGCCAAGCCCTTGGCGCATTTCGCTGTCCTGCAACAGCATTCGCAGCGCATCGACAAGCGCCTCGACATCGTCTTGCGCAAAAACGAGGCCGGTTTGTCCATGGTGCACCATGCCCTGCATGCCCCCGACCGACGAGACGGCCACTGCCTTCGCCATCGCCAGCGCCTCCAGGGGCTTCAATGGAGACACGAGCTCGGTTACCGGCAGGGCCTTGCGCGGAAATGGAGCGACGTCGATGAGGGAGTACCAGTCTGAAACCTCGTCGTGCGGCACCCGGCCCGGCATGATGAGCCAGTCGCCCAACCCCTCCCGCGCGGCGATCAGCCGGATTTTCTCCGTGACCGGGAAGCGGCCAGTCTCGTCGGCAGGCTCGCTCCCGACCAGTAGCAGGCGGAAATCGAGCCTTCGCCGCCGCAGTATCGCGCAGGCGCTGACGAGATCGTCCAGCCCTTCGTACCGATTGAACGAACCCACATAGCCGATCACCGGAATGTGCGGCGGCAATCTCAGCCGCTGCACGAGTGCATCCTCACGCGACGCGGGCCGAAAGCGCTCGGGATCGCAGGCGTTTGGAGCCAGCGTGATACGTTCGGGCGCTACCTCCCTGGCGATCAGTTCTTCACGCATGGGATCGGTGAGGGTGATCACGCGCTCTGCAGCTCGGGCCGTCGCGACTTCGAGAAACCGTTCCTGACGGCCGGTGGTGGCGAGCGGATAGGCTGGATCGCGCGATGCCCGCGTAATGTCCCAGAACCCACGAACCTCATAGACAAAGGGAAGACCCAATTCACGGGCGGCAAGACAGGCGGGCAGCGCTGTCGCGAGATTGGACGCTGCCATGACGCAAGCCGGTCGATTCTGTCCTACCAGCTCGACCAACCGCGTGACAGCTCCTTCCAGATAAGCAAGGGAGCCATGCATCATATGCTCGCAGGGCGATGCGGGAAACTCGCTGCGCATAGGTGAAACCAGTCGATGATAGCCCACGCCGTCGACCGTCTCGATAGGATCGTGCTGCGGCGTCGCGCCCTTGCCCGGGTGCAGATCGTACGGAAACCCCGGCCGGGTCACGCAGACCAAGTCCACCCCTCTTGCCAGAAGCCCCCGCGCCAACCCGTGGCTGCGCATGGCATAGCCATCGTTCGCATCAGGAAGCGATTTGTGCAGGACATAGAGAATCCGCCCCGGAACGGGTTGGAACGCCAGACGCCGTCGCGTCGATAGCCGTCGGGCAAGCGCCTGCACCGCCAAGGGCCCGGATCGTATATCGGCGAGCAGAGCTTGGAGCCCGCCGCCCGAGACGCCATGCGCTTCGGCCGCGGCCACGCTTTCTTCCAGACTGTCGATATCGTAGAGGTTGAGCGAAACCTTGCAGCGCGCGGCAAGCGTCTGAGGCTCGGGATGCAACGCGGCCGCTTCCCGCGCAATCTCGATAGCAGACATGTTTCCCGTTGCGGCAAGATGCAGCGCCGCCTTCGACAGGCCTCTGGCAATGTCCTGGTTGCGGTGGTGCTCGCCTGTCATTTCACCGGGATATTCCCGCTCTCGATTCATGGTTGGCAGCCGGTGCTCCGATCAAGCCTGGCCGCCACAGACAGACCGGAAGCTTTCTAGGTGCGCAGGAAGGTTTTGACAACGGCCTCGCACGCAAGTCCGTCCTTCGGTCCAAGGTCGTGCGGGGTTGTAAATTACTCGAACATAAGCATAGCGCGTCGGCCTTGCGATCAGGGCATCAGAAGGAGCCGGTGTGAGAGTACTTGTTGTGTTCGGTACGCGCCCGGAAGCGATCAAGATGGCCCCGGTAGTACGCCGGCTGAAAGAAAATCCGGTACTCGACGTCGATGTTTGCGTCACCGCCCAGCACCGCGAAATGCTGGATCAGGTGCTTTCCCTTTTCGATATCGTTCCGGACTTCGATCTCGATGTGATGAAGCCGGGTCAGGACCTGACGGACATCACCGCCAATATCATTCTGGCCCTGCGCGATGTGCTGAAGGAGCGGCGCTACGATCGTCTGCTCGTCCACGGCGACACCACGACCACGATGGCCGGTTCCCTGGCAGCGTTCTATGCGCAGGTGCCAGTCGGCCATGTCGAGGCGGGGCTGCGCACGGGGAATATCTACGCGCCCTGGCCGGAGGAGGCGAACCGCATGATCGTCGGCCGTCTGGCCGACCTGCACTTCGCGCCCACCGAAACCTCGCGGCGGAGCCTGCTTGCAGAGAATGTTGCCGAGCGGGATATCGTCGTGACCGGAAACACGGTCATCGACGCGCTGCATGAGATCGTGGCGCGCCTCGATGCCGATCCGACGCTCGATGCGCAGATGCAGGCGCGCTTTCCCTTTCTGGAAAAGGACCGCCGTCTCATTCTCGTGACCGGGCATCGCCGGGAGAATTTCGGCGAGGGGTTCGAGAACATTTGCCGGGCGTTACGCGACATCAGCGAAGAGGGCGACGCGCAGATCGTTTATCCTGTGCATCTGAACCCCAACGTACAGGCTCCGGTCAACCGCATCCTGGGAGAGACCGAAGGGGTCCACCTGATCGAACCGCAGGAATACCTTCCGTTCGTGTGGCTGATGCGGCGGTCGCACTTCATCATCACCGATTCGGGTGGCGTGCAGGAAGAGGCTCCCTCGCTCGGCAAGCCCGTGCTCGTGATGCGCAACACGACCGAACGCCCCGAGGCCGTCGATGCGGGGACGGTGCGTCTCGTGGGAACCGATGCCGGGCGGATTCGCGATGCCGCCCTGTCGCTGCTGAACGAGCCGGAGGCATACGATACAATGGCTCGTGCGATGAATCCCTATGGAGATGGACAGGCTGCCGAGCGGATCGCCGCGGCGCTGGTCGCGCGGAGCAAGGACAGTCGAGGACAAGTTGATGTTTGATCGCATTTCGATGGTTGGTCTGGGCTATATCGGTCTGCCGACCGCCGCGCTGTTCGCCGCCCACGGCACCAGGGTGATCGGTGTCGATGTCTCCGAGGAAGTGGTGGAGACGATCAATGCCGGAAAGATTCATCTGGTCGAACCCGATCTGGACGGAGTCGTGCACAAGGTCGTGACCGAAGGCCGCCTGCACGCGACGCTGGAACCCGAACCGGCCGATGCGTTCATCATCGCGGTGCCAACGCCGTTCAACGACGGGTACGAGCCGGATCTTAGCTATATCGCGTCGGCAGTGCGCATGATCGCCCCGGTTCTCGAAGCCGGCAATCTGGTTGTGCTCGAAAGCACCTCCCCGATCGGCGCGACGGACAAGATGGCGGAATGGCTGGCCGAGGCGCGTCCCGATCTCAGCTTTCCGCAAGACGCCGGCAACGATGCCGATATCCAGATCGCGCATTGCCCCGAGCGCGTGCTGCCCGGGCACGTACTCAGCGAACTGATCGAGAATGACCGGATCATCGGCGGGATGACCGAGCGCGCCAGTGAGATGGCGGTGGCGATGTACAAGAAGGTCGTGCGCGGTGACTGCGTCGTCACCGACGCGCGCACCGCCGAAATGTGCAAGTTGACCGAAAACAGCTCGCGCGACGTGCAGATCGCATTCGCCAACGAACTCAGCGTGATCTGCGACCGGTTCGGAATCGACGTGTGGGAGCTTATTTCGCTCGCCAACCGGCACCCGCGAGTCAACATCCTGCAACCCGGCGCCGGTGTCGGCGGCCACTGCATCGCCGTGGACCCGTGGTTTATAGTATCCTCCGCGCCGGACGAAGCCCGGCTGATCCGGACCGCGCGAGAGGTCAACGACGCGAAACCCGACTGGGTGCTTCAAAAGGGCAAGGACGCCATCGTGGCTGCGCTGGCAGCGGATCCCTCGCGGGCTATGGCGGATATCACGGTTGCCTGTCTCGGTCTGGCGTTCAAGCCGGATATCGACGATCTGCGCGAAAGTCCGGCCGTTCGAATTGCTCGCGATTTCGGCGCGCTAGGTTGCCAGGTCCTCGCTGTCGAGCCGCATATCGATGCGCTTCCCGAGAGTCTCTCGGGCTCGGCGATAACATTGAGCCCGATCGAGGACGCGCTTGCTCAGGCAGATGTTGTCTGCGTTCTGGTCCGACACTCCGTATTCACCGGTTTGCGCGAGAAATTGCCCGACAGATGCGCGCTGATCGACGTCGTCGGGCTTTGAACACCGGCAGGGCGTTGGCACTCGCCGGAAAAAGGGAGTCGGTCAGGACCGGCACCATGCATCAGAAGCCGAGCGCCCGGTGCCGCCAGCAAGGCCATAGGACTCACTCCCGCGGTCTAGTTGCGGATGATGCCACGGATCGACGCACTGCCTCGCATTCCACCGGTCCTGGAATATCGCCAGCTCGCGCATGTATCGCTCGAGGTGCTCGGGCGCGAGGTCCAGTCCGCGGGACTTGCTCTCGTGATGGATGAGGGTGGCTCGGGGGACGTAGATGTTCGTTAGCCCGAACTCGCGCAGTTTCAGGCAGAGATCGACATCGTTATAGGCGACGGCCAGTCCCTCTTCGTCAAGCCCGCCGACGGCTTCGAAATGGCGCTTTTCCACCAGCAGACATGCGCCTGTAACTGCACTCGCCCCGCGCGCGATCAGGGCTTGTGCGAAATAGCCGGGCTCGCCGTCGGGCAGGGCCCGGTGTGCGTGGCCTGCAGCATTGCCGAGGCCGATCGCGATGCCTGCGTGCTGGATCGAGCGGTCGGGATACAACAGGCGCGCGCCCACCGCGCCGATTCCCGGACGAGACGCCTCGCGCACCAGTTCGTCCAGCCATGCCGAATCGATGATCTCGATGTCGTTGTTGAGCAGACACAGGAACCGCCCCCCCGCGTGGCGGGCGGCGAAGTTGTTGATCGCCGAATAGTTGAACGAATGCGGCCAGCGAACCACGCGAACGCGCGGATCGGTGGTGATGGCGTCGAGATAGGCCAGCGTCTCGGCCTCGCGGCTGTCGTTGTCCGCGACGATGACCTCGAAATCCGGGTAATCGGTGGAATGGAGAAGCCCGTCGATGCAGGTACGCAGCAGCTCCACCTTGTCGCGGGTGGGGACGATAACGGAAACCTTGGGCGCGGGGGCGGGCAGGGGCCAGCGCACTCTGACGGTGCCGAACGGCCCTTCCTCCGCTTGCGCCTGTGAAGCGATCAACTGCCCGACCGCTGCAATCAGGCTTGGGTCGGGACGGCGCCAATCGCCGGGTTCGGTTCGGCCGGTGACCCTGGGCACGTGGCGGACGGGCACGTCGCCCTTCCCCAGCGCGAGCTGGAGAATGAGTTCGAAAAGGCTGCGCGCCAGGGGTTGATCCGGGCGGTCCAGGCACTTCAATGCGGCATCGACCGGCAGTGCACACGCTGCGCTGACATAATCCTGCGAGAGGATCATGCGCGGATCCCACTCCGGTTTGAGCCATGCAGGGCTGCCGCGGGCCCGCATCCCGAATTCATCCTGATCGCCGTAGAGCACCGGGGGCGATGCGTCAGTGGGACGCGCGGCCAGCCGATCTGCGGTGTAGGCGGCCAAGGCATGACGCGGCAGCGCCGCGTCGGCTGCCAGGGGCACCAGATAGGTGGCGCCTGCGGTTCGTGCGATCTTCAGAGCGGCACGAACGCCCTCGATCCTGCTTGTACACGGGGCCGCGATGATCTCGAGGCGGTTCGAAGCGCGAAAGTCCAGCGGTGGCGAGTCGGTAGTAACGATCAGGCGCAGCGGCGCCACGCTCTGCTTCAAGATCGACGTCGTTGCGCGTAGGGTATCGGCACGCGCTTGGGTGCTCTCGACATGCAGATGGACGCAGATTCCGGGCACGGCACTCGCTCGCCGTCCGTCGGTCCCGGTTGCTGCTGCAATCGCGGCGAGATCCTGCTCGCCGTGGGTTTTCATGCGACGCTCGTGTGCAAAGGGCAGCGCGGCTATTGCCGCATCGAGACGATAGCGCGCGCGCAAACGCTTGCCGCACAGCCGCCACCAGCCCACTGCTAACAGCCGATCGGGGCGGCAGACGAGGAGCAGCAGGATATCCCGGGCCTTGGGCGGCATCGCATCGACAGATCGGTTCATTGGAGTCGGCTGATAATCGGGTCGCGTGGCAGGATGCGGGCTGGCGAAACCCGAGCTTTAGTCGAAAGGCCCGGGGGAGCACGTGATTTCTTGGGGCTAGGCCTGCCCACAGAATTTCGTTAGGGGGCGCCATCCCGCAGGAAGACGACGCAAATTCACCCATGTACGTGAAAAGTTTGATCATGGCGGTCGCGTTCGCGCTGCTCGGTGCGTGCTCCACCCTTCCTTCGAGCGGGCCCACGGGTTCCCGTGTCAAGGATACGGCGGCGAGCGCTGCGGACCTGAACATCGATATCGTCGCGGTCGACAGCATCGCGGCGGTCCCCCCTGCCGCACCGCTTCCGCAGTGGAATCTCCCCGACAGAGAGCCGCCGCCAACCGATATGATCGGTCCGGGCGATGTCCTGACCATCAGCATTTTCGAAGCGGGGGTAGCGCTGTTCGGCGGCGACGGCGGGGCCGGCAGTTTGAGCGGGGCGGGGTTCGATCCGTCGGTGCAGGTGAGCACATTGCCGCCGACCCGGGTCGACGACAACGGCGATATCTACATTCCCTACGCCGGACGGCTCCGCGTTCTCGGCAACACCGTGGAAGAGGTGCAGGAAAAGATTCGCAAATCCCTGCGCTCGCTGTCGCAGGATCCCCAAGTCGTCGTCAGCCGCGAACAGATCATCACCAATTCGGTAATAGTCGGAGGCGAAGTCGCGCGGCCCGGACGGTTGGTGCTCCAGACCAATCAGGAAGATATGGCCGATGTCATCGCCCTGTCGGGCGGATATCGGGGGGAGGCGAAGGATCTGGTGCTGCGGGTGGAGCGCGGCGCGAGTGAAGCCAACGTGCGCCTGAGCAGCATCCTGGCGGGCGAATACGAAGACCTGCTCGCCTATCCCGGCGATCGGCTGACCGTGCTTGCCGATCCGATGTCGTTCTCCGTGCTCGGCGCATCCGGGCGGGTGCAGCAGATGCCCTTCGCCACCGACTCCATGACTGTAGCGGAGGCGATGTCCGTTGCCGGCGGGCCGAGCGAGAATGCGGGCGACCCCGAAGCCGTCTTTCTCTTCCGTTATGTAGGTCCGGACAAGACCCGGCCGGTCGTTTACCACTTCAACATGATGAACACCGCGACGTATTTCCTCGCGCAGCAATTCGCGATGCGCAATGGCGACATCCTCTACTTCGGCAACGCCGCGGCCAATCAGCCGCGCAAGCTGATCCAGGCGATCAGCCAGTTGTTCGCGCCCGTCGTCACCGCCACGAGCGTGGCCAACAACGTCGGCAATTGATGGCGCGGCGGACCTCCCAATCCTCGAGATAGGAGCGGGACATGCAAGTCCAGACCTTCGACATTCCGGGCATCGCGTCGTTCACGCCGAAGAAGCTTGGCGACGAACGAGGCTATTTCGCCGAGACGTTCCGCGCCGATCTCTTCGCGCGGCACTGCGGCGATTACACCTTCGTGCAGGACAACGAATCGCTCAGCGTGGCCCCCGGCACGATCCGCGGGCTTCATTTCCAGGTCGCGCCGCACGTCCAGGGCAAGCTGGTGCGTTGCACGGCCGGGGCGTTGTTCGACGTCGCAGTGGACATCCGGGCCGGTTCGCCGACCTACGGCCAGTGGGTGGGCGAAACTCTGACGCCGGAGAACGGCCGGCAGCTATGGGTCCCGCCGGGCTTCGCGCACGGATTCTGCTCGCTCGAGCCCGATACCGTGATCGCTTACAAGGTAACGGATTACTACAGCGCCGAATGCGACAAGGGTCTGGCCTTCGACGATCCGGAAATCGCGATCGCATGGCCCCGAGTGGCAGATCGGGCCACCCTTTCGGCCAGGGATCGCGACCAGCCCGCGTTGGCGGACCTTCCCGATTGCTTCGTTTACGAAGGGCGATGACTTGATGCGTGTGATCGTCACCGGCGGCGCCGGTTTCATAGGATCGGCGCTGGTGCGCCATCTCGTGCTGGAGAGGCACTGCGAGGTGCTCACCGTCGATGCGCTGACCTACGCGGGCTGCGAAGCATCGCTGAAGGCGGTCGCGGGCAAGCCCAACCACCGCTTCCTGAAGGCCGATATTCGCGATCGCGCGGAGATGGACGCGGCGATCGCCGAATTCGCGCCCGACCGGATCATGCATCTGGCTGCCGAGAGCCATGTCGACCGGTCGATCACCGGGGCAGCGGATTTCATTCACACCAACGTCGTCGGAACCTTCACCCTGCTCGAGGCCGCGCGTAAATACTGGGACGGGCTGAGCGGCGCGGTAAAGGCGGCATTCCGCTTCCTCCACGTCTCGACAGACGAGGTCTATGGATCGCTGGGCGAAGACGGACTGTTCGCAGAAACCACGCCCTACGATCCAAGCTCGCCCTATTCGGCATCGAAGGCCGCATCGGACCATCTCGCGAAAGCGTGGCAGCGCACATATGGCCTGCCGGTCGTCGTCTCGAACTGCTCGAACAACTATGGCCCCTACCACTTTCCCGAAAAGCTGATTCCTCTCACGATCCTCAATGCTCTCGCGGGCCGCCCGCTGCCGGTCTACGGCAAGGGCGAGAATGTGCGCGACTGGCTCTATGTCGACGATCACGCGCGTGCGCTGGATCTCATTGCCGCAAACGGCCGGGTCGGCGAAACCTACAATGTCGGCGGCCGGAACGAGCGGCGCAATATCGATGTCGTGCGCCGGATTTGCAGCGTCCTAGACGACCTGATGCCGGCCGACCGCGCCCGCGAAGACCTGATCGAATTCGTCGCCGATCGCCCGGGCCACGACGCCCGCTACGCCATCGATGCGAGCAAGCTGGAAACCGAGCTGGGGTGGCAAGCGCACGAGACGTTCGATACGGGAATCGAGAAGACCGTCCGCTGGTATCTCGACAATGCATGGTGGTGGGAGCCCCTGCGCGGCCGCTACGGCGGCGAGCGCCTCGGCCTGTCGGTCGGCGATGGGAGCAAGGCCCCCGCATGAGGATCGCCGTCACCGGAAAATCCGGCCAGGTCGTCACCAGCCTGATCGAGCGGGGAACGGCTGCCGGTCATGATGTCGTGCCGCTCGGCCGGCCCGAACTCGATCTCGCAGATGCCGGCTCCATCGGCCACACCCTCGCTGCGGCGGAACCCGAGGCGATCGTGTCGGCCGCCGCCTATACCGCGGTGGACACGGCGGAAAACGAGCCCGACCTCGCCCACGCGATCAACGGCGAAGGCGCGGCCGCGGTGGCGGCAGCGGCGGCCGATCTCGGCGTGCCGCTGATTCACCTCTCGACGGACTACGTGTTCGACGGCCGCCTCGACCGGCCCTGGACCGAACGCGATCCCACTCGCCCCACCGGCGTTTACGGCGTTTCCAAGCTGGCGGGCGAAGAAGCGGTTCTGGCGATATACCCTGGCAACAGTGCAGTGTTGCGGACTGCGTGGATCTATAGCCCGTTCGGCAATAATTTCGTCAGAACGATGCTGCGCCTTGCCGGCGAGCGCGACGAGGTATCGGTGGTGGTCGACCAGATCGGCAACCCGACGAATGCGCTCGATATCGCCGATGGTGTGCTCGAGGTGGCCGGGAACCTCATCGCCCACGACGCCCCCGCGCTGCGGGGCATATTCCATATGAGCGGGCGCGGCGAAGCGAGCTGGGCCGAGTTCGCGCAGGCCGTGTTCGCCGCCTCGGCTGCCCGCGGCGGACCGTCGGCGGCGGTCAAGCCGGTCGGCACCAGCGATTATCCGACGCCAGCAAGACGGCCCGCCAACTCGCGGCTGGACTGCACGAAGCTCGCTCGCGCGCATCGCGTGATTCTGCCGGATTGGCGCGAGGCCTTGCCGCCCGTCGTCGGCCGGCTGCTGGCCTGACAACCACAGAAGACTTTCAGGAGAACGAGCACCATGAAGGGGATCATCCTCGCCGGAGGCAGCGGGACGCGGCTCTATCCGATGACGCTCGCCTCCTCTAAGCAGCTCATGCCGGTCTACGACAAGCCGATGATCTACTATCCGCTCAGCACGCTGATGCTGGCCGGGATTCGCGAGGTGCTGATCATCTCCACCCCGCGCGATCTGCCCGCATTCCGCGAACTGCTGGGCGACGGTTCGCAGTGGGGGATGTCGATGGAATATGCCGAACAGCCCAGCCCCGACGGGTTGGCGCAGGCGTACCTCATCGGCGCGGATTTCGTGGCCGGAGGGCCTTCGGCGCTGATCCTGGGCGACAACATCTTCTACGGCCACGGCTTGCCCGAACTGATGCAGACCGCCCGGGCGAAAGCGACCGGGGCGAGCGTCTTCGCCTACCACGTCAACGATCCCGAACGGTACGGCGTGGTCGATTTCGACGCGGACATGAGGGCGCTCTCCATCGAGGAAAAGCCAGCTGCGCCGCCATCGCACTGGGCGGTCACGGGCCTGTATTTCTACGACGAGCAGGTGGTGGACATCGCCGCCAACCTCGCGCCGTCTCCGCGCGGCGAACTCGAGATCACCGACGTGAACCGGACCTACCTTGAGCGCGGCCAGCTCGGCGTGGAGATCATGGGTCGCGGCTTCGCCTGGCTCGACACCGGAACCCCGGACAGCCTGCTCGACGCGGCCGAATTCGTGCGGGTGATCGAAAAGCGGCAGGGTTTCAAGATCGCCAGCCCCGAGGAAATCGCGTTCCACAACGGCTTCATCGACGCCGCCGGGCTGGAGAAGGCGATCGTCAGGCTCGGCAAGTCGGGGTACGGCGACTATCTCAGGCGGCTGCTGGACTGATTTCTCGAGGCACTGCGCAGGAGGCGTCGCATGCCGTTTGTCGAACATGCCCTCGTAGCCCTCGCGATACAGATCGCGGTGGGATTGTTGACCCGCAACTGGTGGGCCGGGGCGGCGCTTGCCTGCGGCTATTTCATCGGCCGCGAAATTTCGCAGGCGGAGTATCGATGGATCGAACACTTCGGCGCGGGGCTGCGCGGCAACCTGCCGTGGTGGGGGGCTTTCGACCCTCGTGCGTGGCCGAGAGCGGACCAGCTGGCTGATGTGATCGGTCCGGTCGCCGCGACCGTGCCCTTCGCAGCCGTAATGGAACGACGCTGCCGGCGATCTCCCTGATCAGGTTTCGAAATCGGCATCCGCCGGGCGCCGATTGCCTGCCGGTTTCCACGGCTGGCCGATGCGCTTTTCGAAGCGATCTCTGAACGCCCAGAGCCACCCCACGCGCCGCTCTGCGAGGCCGGGCAGGCTGAGCGGATCGCCCCCCAGCCACGGGAGGAACGGATTGCGCCGGGCATACGACCAGATCTCGACCCGCTCGCCCGCCTGTTTCGCAGCGCCGCGCGCATGAAATCCGCCCGTGTCGGCCACCACCAGCGTGTTCGCGGGCACGGCCAGCGCCTCCGCGGGCCCCAGCTTCATCGCGGCGAGGTCGCTTTCTCCGACCCGCGGCGATCCGCGTGCGGAAAGACGGTCGATCGATTGGGGATCGGCGAGGCTCCGGCGGTGCTCCCACGCCAACCGTTCGCCGGTGAAGCGGTGCGATCCGCGTACGTAGATGAAGGGGCCATCCTCGGCCCGCACGGGATTGAGAAACAGCCAGGCCTTCATCGAGGAATGGAAGCTGTCTGCGTGGAGCGCCTGTTGCGGGTCGGGCTCGTCGCCGCCGCAATGGCTCGCGACGGTCTGGACGTAATGCAGCGGTGCGATGCGGAAGCTCGCAACGTAGTGAAACAGGGCGGTAACGTCCCGTCGCCTCAGGAATCGCCGCAGTTCGGGTATCGTCTCCAGCATCGCCGGATCGATCGCCATGCGGCGGGTGACCGCATCCCCCTGCCGCATTTCGCGCGCCGGCGCCTCGTAGCTCAGGACGGCGCGACGCAGCGCCGCGAACTCCGCCGGCGGCACGGCATTCTCGATCGCGACGAAGCCGTCACGATCGAATGCTTCACGCCATTCCGGTCGCACGTGGCGGGCGAGGCGGCGACGGCGGAAGCGGCAGATCGCATCGGCAATCGCAACCCGGGCGCGATGCAGCCCCATACGGTTGAGCCGCTGCGAACCGATCAACGGATGGTCGAGAAAGCTCTTGGCCGAGGTGGCAAGCTGCAGGAACCGTATCGGCCAGAGAACGAATGTCCTGGCCTGGCGGGCAAGGGTCATGTCGCGCGGCGCCTCTTATTCTGCGCCTTTGACCGTGGCGTCGATCGCCTGAAGACGCGCCACCAACGGTTCGAACTTGTCGAGCGGAAGGGCGTTCGGCCCGTCCGACAACGCGGCCTCGGGATCGGGGTGCGTTTCCATGAAGACGCCGGCGACACCGGCCGCGACGGCGGCGCGCGCCAGCAAAGACACGTATTCGCTTTGTCCGCCCGATCGGGCGCCGAGCCCGCCGGGCTGCTGCACCGAATGCGTTGCATCGAACACTACCGGACATCCCGTTTCGGCCATAATCGACAAACCCCGCATGTCGGAAACCAGCGTGTTGTAGCCGAACGACGTGCCGCGTTCGCACAGCAGGAAGTTGTTCTCGGCATGCCCGGCGGCATTGGCGGCATTGCGGGCCTTGGAGACCACATGCTGCATGTCGGCAGGCGCCATGAACTGCGCCTTCTTGATATTCACTGGCTTTCCGGTGGCGGCGACAGCCGCGATGAAATCGCTCTGCCGGGCAAGAAAGGCGGGGGTCTGCAGCACGTCCACAACTTCCGCGACCGGTGCGGCCTGCGCCGGTTCATGCACGTCGGTCAGGACCGGGAGGCCGGTTTCCGCGCGCACTTTCTCGAGGATTCGCAGGCCTTTTTCCACACCCGGCCCGCGGAACGACGCGTCGGAACTGCGGTTCGCCTTGTCGAACGAGCTTTTGAAAATCAGAAGCAGACCCAGCCGCTCGGCGACTCCGGCCAGAACTTCCGCCACCCCCAGCGCGTGGCTTTCGCTTTCGATGACGCACGGCCCGGCGATCACGAACAGCGGGCTCTCGGCCGAAATATCGTGCCCACAAAGGATCATTTTCGCATTGCCCATTTGTTTTCCGTGATCGAAAAATTTGGTCTCAATTGCAAATCACAATGCATTTATCCTAAGGCGGAGCATCGCGGTATGGAAGACGGGTCGGTTCAACCCCGAACGCGGATCACCGCGAGTTTCGCCCGATCTACAGCTCGGAGGTGGAGCCCGGGCAATTTGAAGAGTTCAAGCACGGCATGAATATCGAGGTTGCACCGAAAAGTCATACGATGTCGGCGTTGAAGACGCTCGATATCGAACTGGAAGGTCTCAGGGCGCTGAAGGCTGCGCTCGAAAGTTCGGAGCTCGGGCACGCGCTCGAAAAGGCGATTCGCGTCTTTGCATCCACAGCCGGACGAATCATCGTGACAGGCATCGGCAAGAGCGGCCACATAGCGCGGAAGATCGCGGCGACGATGTGTTCTACGGGCACCGCGGCGCTCTACCTTCATCCGTCAGAGGCCAGCCATGGCGACCTGGGCATCATCTCGGAAGACGATGTCGTGCTTGCGATTACCTGGTCGGGCGAAACCGCCGAACTGGGTGACATTTTCAACTTCTGTCAACTCTACGGCTTGCCGCTGGTGGTCGCCACCGCCAACAAGGACAGCACGGCCGCCCGAGCCGCCGACATTTGCCTGACCTTGCCGTCGGTACGCGAAGCGTGTCCCAATTCGCTGGCGCCGACCACTTCGACCACTCTTCAGCTCGTAATCGGCGATGCCCTGGCGGTCGCCCTGATCGAAGCGCGGGGCTTTTCCCCGGGCGATTTCCGGGTTTTCCATCCCGGCGGCCGTCTCGGTGCTCAGCTGACGATCGTAAGCCAGGTGATGGGAACGGGCGAAGCCGTGCCGCGCGTCCGGGACGATGCGACATTGTCGAACGCGACGATCGAGATGAATCGCAAGCGCTACGGCTGCACGGCGGTCGTCGACAACTCAGGAAAGCTGGTGGGCGCCTTCACCGATGGCGACCTGCGCCGCTGCATCGCAGTGCACGATCTCCAGGATCCGATTCGAGCGCATATGTCGCGCAATCCGGTCGCTATCGACAGTGACATTCTGTGCAGTGAAGCCTTGGCGATGATGAACGAAAACGCCGTCTCGGTGCTGTTCGTGACCGAGGCCGAACAGCTTCTCGGCATCGTTCATATGCACGATATCGTCAGGCTGGGCCTTGAATAAGACGGCCGTCGGGCAGCGCGGCGGGTCGCGTGCTGCCCGGATGGAATCCTCATCCGAAGTTTCCGATCTGATCGTGATTCCGGCACGGTACGGGTCGACCCGGCTGCCGGGAAAGCCACTCATGCCCATCGCGGGCCGGACGTTGCTGGAACGCGTGTGGGTCAATGCGCGGGAAGCGGCCCGGCGGGTCGGCCAATGCGCCGCGGTGGTCGCAACCGACGATTCGCGGATTGCGGATCATGCCGCACAGCTGGGAGCCGAGGTCGTCCTGACCGGAGGTGACCTGAATTCCGGTTCCGACCGCGCCCGCGCCGCGGCGCGTTTGCAATCGCACCGCCCCGATCGGGTCGTCTGTCTGCAAGGCGACGCGCCGTTCATTGGCCCGCAGGTGGTGGCGGACCTGGTGGCCACCCTGCGGCGGGGCCGAGCGGATGTGGCGACCCCGGTCTATCAGCTCGACTGGGTCCAGCTCGACCGGCTGCGCGAGCACAAGCGGACGGCGCCCTTCAGCGGCACCACCTGTCTGCGCGACACTGCGGGCCGGGCACTGTGGTTTTCCAAGTCTGTTCTCCCCGCGATTCGCGACGAAGCGACCCTGCGCATGGAGGCAAAATCGCCCGTCTGGCAGCATCTCGGCCTCTATGCCTACACGATGGAAGCGCTGGAGTGGTTCGCCGGGGCTGCGATGGGAACTTACGAGAGGCTCGAAGGTCTCGAGCAACTGCGATTTCTGGAGCACGGCTGGTCGATCGCCACGATACCGGTCGATCCGCCCGAACATGCGCTGTCGGGGATCGATACGGCAGCCGATATCGCACTGGCCGAGGAAGCGATCGCCCGGCTCGGCGACCCATTCCCGGGTTGATCGGCTTTCCGGACCGTGCGGCCGCCGCTAGGGGAAGGCTGCATGTTCGTAATCGTCCGTCACGGAAATACCTTCGAAGCAGGAGAGCCGCCGCGCAGGATCGGCGCGCGCACCGATCTGCCGCTGACCGCGAACGGGCATGAGCAGGCCCGTGCTCTAGGCCGCCATTTCGCCGATAAGGGCTGGTTCTTCGCGCGCGCGCTCGTCTCGCCGTTACGTCGAACGCGCGAAACTGCGGATGCGATCTTGACGGCGCAACCGGAGCCGGTCCCGACGCCGGAAGAGGCGGACTTTCTGCGCGAGATCGACCATGGACCCGACGAGAGTGCGAGCGAGGAAGCCGTTCTCGCGCGGGTCGGGCGACTGGCGCTCGATGCGTGGGACAGTCGGGCGGAGGCTCCGCCCGGCTGGCTCGTCGAAGGCGAATCGCGCAAGGCGGCGTGGCACGATCTGTTTGCGGGACGGCAGGCGGCATCCGGGCCTGTTCTTCTGGTTACCAGCAACGGCGCGGCCCGATTTGCACTGCTCGCGGTGCCGGAACTGTGTCGGGCGGCCGCCGAATTGCCTTCGTTGAAACTCTCGACCGGAAGCTATGGCGTGATAGCGCGCGACGGTGCCGGCGCGCTGACCATCCAGGCCTGGGGCATGGTGCCATGAACGCGCCGGCCGCGCCCATCGTCCCGGCTCTGCTGCGCGCGCCCCCCTTTCCCGGAATGAACCAGCGAACGGCATGCTCTCCGGCGGCCGCCGCGGTTGCGGAAAGCCCGACGCGGAGCGCATTGTTCTCCGCTGCGCGCGATGCCCGGGTCGGAGGACGATTCTGGGCCGAACCGGCAGGGCTTGCGCAGGCGCCCGATATCGTACGGCGTCCGCTGACGGGTGGCGATCTGGAGCCCGGGGGACGGGACGGCGGATCAGGGACCCTCTGGGTCGCACGTGACGCGAGGCTTCACGCTCCGCTGGAGAAGCTTGTTCGGACAAGCGGGGCGGACTGGCGAACCGACGTCGATCCCTGGTCGGTCCTTGTGGATGCAGGGTGTCTGGTCGCCCATGGAGACGATGAATGGGTGGCGCTCGCCCGGATCGCAGGGGTTCCGGTTCGCGTCGTCTCTTCCGGGGTCTTCGGGCAGCCGGGCGAAGACGACGAATTGCTCGACGGGCGCGCTTTCGCCGCGCTGTGCCGGCCGATGCGCGATCCTTTCGGTGAGGGCTGGCTCTGCGCGCGCGATGCGATCGCATTGCTGGCCGAATGGCGCCGCGTGATCGACGCCAATCGCGGGGGGGGCGGCGAGACGATCGTTGCCGTTTGCGGTATGGCGTGGTGGAAAAAGGCCGAAATCCGCAGCTTTCTGTGGGCCCCGGACGCTTCGCCGGAGTTCGTTTCAAACCCTGCGAGGGCGCTGGAGGTGGCAAGTGCGAAAGGCGGGGCGCTTGCCGTGTGGCCTTCACGCGTGTCGCCAAGCCTGGTGGCACAGGCGAAAGAGCGGGGCGTGCCCCTTGTGCGGGTCGAGGATGGCTTCGTTCGGTCGGCGGGGCTGGGCAGCGACCTGGTGCCGCCTGCATCGGTCGTCGCTGACCGCAGCGGAATCCATTTCGACCCGGGCGGACCGAGCGATCTCGAGACAATTCTGGCGCAAACCCGGTTCGCCCCCGAGTTGCTCGCCCGCGCCCGGCGCCTGGCCGACAGCATCGTGAGGGCCGGGATCAGCAAGTATGCAGCCGGGGCCGGCTCGCCCGATCGCGTGCCTGCCCGATCTGCCGAAGTCCGGCGGGTTCTGGTGCCCGGCCAGGTCGAGGACGATATGTCGGTTCTGGCGGGAGGCGGCGGTCTGGCGTCGAACCTGGAACTGCTCCGCCGCGTCCGTGCGCTCGAGCCGGATGCGGAAATCTGGTGGCGCCCCCATCCCGACGTCGATGCCGGCCATCGCAATGGGCTGGTGCGGGACGAGGCGGCCCTGGAATATGCGAACCGCATCGTGCGCGGGGGTAGTGTCGCGCAGTTGCTCGATCGCGTGGACGGGGTGCACGTGCTCACCTCTCTTACCGGATTCGAAGCGCTGCTGCGCGGGCGCGATGTTACCTGCCATGGCACCCCGTTCTACGCGGGCTGGGGGCTCACCCGCGACTTGGGCGAGGTGCCCGATCGGCGGGGGCGCAAGCTGTCGCTGGACGAACTGGTGGCGGGCGTGCTCATTCTCTATCCGCGCTATCTCGATCCGGTCACGGGCCTGCTCTGTCCTCCCGAGGTTCTCGTGCAGCGGATGGCGCAGAACCGAATGGTGAATCGCCAGGGCTGGATCGGCCCGGTGCGCCGCTTGCAGGGCCGGGTCATGGCGCGCTTGCGGGGCAGGACACGCAAGGGTGCACGAGCGAAACGCCAATGACCGGTCCGATCCTCGATATCTCGCGCCTTATATCGCGCGTGCGGCATTCCACGCCGACCGGGGTGGACCGGGTGGAAATGGCCTACGCCCGCGGGCTCCTGCGGCTCTACGCCGAGAGGCTGGCGTTCGCCGCGGTTCATCCCTCGGGCGTGTACGGCCGGCTGTCGCGCAAGGCTGCGCTCGCCTATCTCGACGAGCTGGACCGGCGCTGGTCGGACGAGGGGCAGCGGCAGCGCCCGCTGCTGTCCGGCCCGGTCGCGCGCTGGCTGGCGGCGCTGTTGCCGACACGCGCCGGGATCGGGTCGGGCGGCGTCTACGTGCAGGTGTCCCCCCACCATCTCACGCGCCAGGCACAGGTGCGCCGCATTCTCGAACGCGAGAAGGCGCCTTTCGTGTGCATGGTGCACGATCTGGTTCCGATCGAATATCCCGAGTACGCGCGCCCGGGCGGAGCCGCACTGCACGAGCGCCGGATGGAGACGGTGGCGAACCTCGCCGATGCGGTGATTGTCAATTCGGCCGCCACCGGGGCGTCGTTCGCGCGTTGGGTCGAGGGGCGCGGGATGCAGGTTCCGCCAATCCATGTCGCGCTGCTCGGAACCGAGCCGGTCGCCGAAGCCCAACCGACGCCTTCGCTGGACGGGCGGCCCTATTTCGTGTGCCTCGGCACGATCGAGCCGCGCAAGAACCACCTGCTGCTGCTCCATGTCTGGCGCCGCATGGCGGAGACCCTTGCGCCCGCGGACGTTCCGCGGCTGGTCGTCGTCGGGCGCAGGGGGTGGGAGAACGAGCAGGTCGTCGATCTGCTCGAGCGATGCCCTGCGCTGTTGCCGCACGTCACCGAAGTGAACCAGTGCCCCGACCGCGAGCTCGCAGGTCTGATTCGCGGCGCGCGAGCGCTTGTGATGCCCTCATTCGCAGAAGGGTACGGGATGCCCGTGGCGGAAGCGCTGTCGGTGGGTACGCCGGTTATCGCAAGCGATCTTCCCGCGCATCGCGAGGTCGGCGGTGCGGTGCCCGATTTCCGCGATCCGCTCGACGGGCCGGCCTGGCAGGAGGTCGTTCTCGATCACGCCCGCCGCGGCCCGCTCTACACGAAGCAGCTCGAACGTCTGCCGCAGCGGCCCGCGCTCGACTGGGGTGCGCATATGGCGATTGCCGCGAAGGTGATCGAAGGCGCCATGCCCTGATCGTGACGCACCAGGGTCGAAACAATCACGATCCTCGACCTGATTGAGTTTCGACCCTAGCGCTTGAGCGAGGCGATCCGGCTGCCGAAGGCGCTGTCCCAGAAGAGCCCCGTGATCGCATAGTGCGCGTCCGGATCGACGTGGTGATGGCGCATGTGGTGGCGCTTGAACGCGTGCCCGATAGGGCCGCGCATCGGCCATTGGTGGCACGCGTAATGCACCAGGTCGTACGCGACGTAGCCGATCATAAAGCCGAGGAAGAGCCAGGTGCCCGCCGCTCCCGCTGCCGCAACCATGATCGCCCAGATGCAGAGCGCGATCGGGATGCTGAGAATCGGGGGCATGAGATTGCGCAAGGGGTCGCGCGGTTCGGTGTGGTGGTTGCCGTGCAGCACGAAGATCAGCCAGCTCGCCAGCCGACCCTTGGGCTTCATGTGGAACAGGTAACGATGCACCAGATATTCGAACAGGGTCCACCCGACCAGTCCGGCGAGGATCAGCCCCACCGCCGCGAGCGGAGATGCCGCCCCCCAACCCACCAGCGCGATCGAGGGCAGCAGCACGCTCCAGAGGATCACGAACCAGTGGACAGAAATAACGGTAAGACTTTCCAGCCGGGAAGTCCCGAACAGGCTCTGACGTTTGAAAGATGGGTTATGACCGGTCATCGGGGCAAGTCTCGACAGATTGGAGGGATTTCTGTCAAGTCATGAGGCCCGAAACCCGCGACGAAATAGTTTCGGACGTGCGTTGGACGGTGGCAGATGTGGCAGGACGGGCACAATGCATCATCGCGAACATGAAGGCCGCATACTTCTGACCGGCGCATCGGGTGCGCTGGGCCGCGCCCTCGCGCGCCTTCACGCCAAGCCGGGTGCCGGGTTGAGCCTGTGGGGCCGCGATGCCCCCCGGCTCGAGGCCACGGCGAGCGAAGTTCGCGCAGCTGGTGCGCAGGTTTCCACGCGCAGTCTCGACGTGACCGACGGGCAAAGGGCGGTCGACGCCCTGCTGGCGGAGGATGAGGCGGCGCGTTTCGCGCAGGCGTTTCTGGTGGCCGGCCTCGGTGATATCCGGGCGCCCGGCGCGCTGGTCGAGGACCCGGCCCTGGTTCTGCGGTTGGGGCAGGTGAATTTCACCGCGCCGGCCGCGATGGCCGCAGCCCTGGCGGGGCGAATGGCCGAGCGCGGACACGGGCGGATCGTCCTGATCGGTTCGGCGGCCGGCCACCACGCCCTGCCTTTCGCCGCCGCCTATTCCGGAAGCAAGGCGGGGTTGGCGCGCTTTGCCGAGGCGCTACGGGTCGCGGTGAAGCCACACGGCGTCACCGTCACTCTCGCGGCGCCCGGCTTCATCGACACCGGGACCCGCCGCGCCGTGCCGGTGGCACCATCGCTGCTGCTGTCGTCCGACGAAGCGGCCCGGCGCATCGTCCGGGCGGCCCGCGCCGGCAGGCCGCATTACGTGACTCCGTGGCCTTTTGCGGTGCTTCGGGTGGTTGACCCGATGTTGCCGCGCGCCATCCGCGATCGCGTGCTTGCCGCGCTCGCGCCGCCCGATGCCTGACCGGGCCGCATCGCCGCGCCCGGAGCCGCTTCGAGGATGGCGTGGTGCAACTGCGCGGGCGTGATATCCTTACGCCCGTTGGTGCCGCTCACGATCCGTCCGCGATCATCGAAACGCAGCATGATGTAAGGCGTGTGGAGTGCAGAGCCGGGTTCGCTGGCGCCCGGAATGCTCGGGCGATGATCGCCGAAGAACACCAGCAAAGCCGGGCGCCCCAGCTTCGCGAGCCCTTCGCGCAAGGAGGACAACATGGCGTCGCCGGCGCGCACGAGGCGGTTGTAGCTGCGCACCAGATCGGCGGATGATGCACCCCCTTGCGAGGCCCACGGGCCGTGGTTCTCGATCGTCACCGCATAGATGAACGTCGGAGAGCGGGCCGCCTGGGCGAGCGCCAGAACCTTGCGGGTGATCGCCGCGTCGGTAACGTAGATTCCGTCGCCTTGCGCGGGCGGATCGAAGCATGCCTGCCCCACCAGTTCGGTAAATCCGGCGCCGGGCAGGATGCGATCGCGCCCGTAGAAGCGCATGTCGTGGGGATGGACGAAGACGCTGCGCCAGCGCCCGGTCCCCAGTCTGTGTGGGAGGGCGTAGGATGTCTCGCCCAAGGCCGTGAGAAACGGATCGAAGCGGCGGAACCCGAGTTCGTCCTCCCCGCGGCCGAACAGCACCCCGTATTCGGTGCGCATGGTATAGGCGCCAAAGCCGCTCACCTGAAGGTTGCCCCATTGGAACGCGGCGGCCCGCGCGCCTTCCAGTCCCGCGAGCGCGAATTGCGGATCGCCGAACAGTTCGGCCGGGTCGGCAAAGGATTCGCACTGAACGGCCACGATCAGCGGTGGGACGTCCGCCGCCGTCCCGGCTGGCGGGAAATCGTCTCCCGCGCCGGCCGGCAGAGGGGCCGGCAAGGCGGGTGGATCGTCGCTGCCGCGCCACCGCAGCCAGTAGAGGAGGAGCGTGGGCAGGAGGCCGAGCAGCGCCAGATCGGCGTCCGCGCGAGGGGTCCGCGCCAGCCTGCGGAAAGGCCTCCGGCGCAGGGTGACTGCGAGCAGAGCGCCCGCTGCCGCGACGATCGCCGCCCCTGCGATGTGCGGCGCCGGTGCGGGCACGAACAGCCGGGCCAGCGCGGCGACAAGCGCGACCGAACCCACGGCGGCGCTCGCGAGTTGCCAACCCTTCAGCGCGGACAGATAGAACTGCGGATGGCGGAACACCGCGCCCACCAGCGCCAGATCGGAAAACAGCAGCGATTCCCCCAGCACGGTGCGCTTGGCGTTCGAGGCCTGCATCAGCAGCAATTGCAGCGCCACGGTCAGGATCGCGGCTGCCGGGGGACTTCCGCAAAGCGCAAGGAAAGCTCCGAAAAGGATGCAATTCATCAACAGCAAAAGCCACGCACCCGGCCGGCTGCGCCACGGCGAGAGCGGGGCTGCGCGGCGCGGCTGCACGCGACTGTCGAGCAGGAACGCGGCGACCAGTGCCGCGAGCGGCATCAGGACGGTATCCGTCACCTTGCTCGCGCCCGTTGTCGGTGAACCCTCGTCATGACTGCGCGTCGTTGGTTGCCGGATCGCCATCGGTCAAGCGCGTTGCTCCGGCCGTGGCGCGATCGGGAGGCCGCGCCGACATCGTTTCCGGCGCGCGGGAAGGGGGTTGCCGAATACCCGCGCATGCACGAAGGGCTTGTCAGGTATGTCCGCACCCCACCGAATCCGTGCAGCAACCTCCCAACCGGAAAGCGAAATCGCAAGGACGACCGGCCGTGCGCGCGCTGCGCCCGACGATCTCTCGTCCAAGCGCGGCGTGCTGCTGCTCCAGGGTCTCATGGGGCCGTTGTTCCGCCGGCTCGGGCGGGAACTGCTCCGTTCGGGGCATCGGGTGTACAAGGTGAACTTCAACGGGGGGGACCGCCTGTTCTGGCGCCTGCCCGGGGGCATCGAATACCGCGGTTCGCTGGACGACTGGCCCGACGAGCTTGCTGCGATCATCCGCGAAAAGGGTGTGACCGACGTCGTCCTGTTCGGCGATTGCAGGTTGCACCACCTTGCTGCGACCAAGGTCTGCCGCGATCTGGACGTACCGGTCCATGTGTTCGAGGAGGGGTATATCCGGCCCGACTGGGTGACGCTGGAGCTGGGGGGGGTAAACGGCCACTCCACGCTGCCGCGAGATCCCGATTGGTACAGGCGCACCGCCGCCGCTCTGCCGCCGGTGCCCGAACACGAACAGGTGCCATCGTCTTTCCGCCGGCGTGCATGGGAAGGGCTGGCGTACAACGTCGCAGACGTCTTCAGCCGGCGATCCTATCCGCACTGGACCACGCACCGGCCCTGGCATCCACTGGTGGAGGGCATGGGCTGGCTGCGCAAGCTCCTACGCGGCAAGGGCAAGCGCCGGCGCGCCATCGGCCTGATCGAGCGGCTCCAGCATTCGCCGGAGCCGTATTTCCTGTTTCCGCTCCAGCTTGCGTCCGACGCGCAAATCCGCCTGCATTCCCCGTTTGCAGGGGTTGCCGACGCGCTGCGGCTGATTCTCGAATCCTTCGCGCGCAACGCGCCCGCCGGCACGCGCCTCGTCGTCAAGGAACACCCGCTCGACAACGGCGTCATCGACTGGCGGCAGCAGACCGAGAGCATGGCCGAGCTGTTCGGCGTCGCCGGGCGCGTGGACTATCTCGGTTGGGGCGACATCATGCCGGTGGCCGAGCGCGCGCGCGGAACGGTGACGATCAACAGCACCAGCGGCACTCTCGCACTGGCGATGGGGGTGCCGGTGGTGGCGTTGGGTCAGGCGGTCTACGACATCCCCGACGTGACCCACCAGAACGGTCTCGATTCCTTCTGGACCGACCCGGTACCTCCCGATCCTGAAACCTTCGCCGCTTTCCGGCGGGTCCTTATCGAACGCTGCCTGATCCCGGGCGGGTTCTTCTCCGAAGAGGCGCTGGACAAGGTGGTGCGCCACGCCGTGGCCCGCTTCGAAGGACGGGGGCTGTTGCCCGAATAGCCGCCCGATGCGGTCTGCGGCGATCTGCGATAGGAGCCTGCCGATGGAATTCGACGATCTTCTCCGCCGGTACTTCGGGACCAGCGACCCGGCCGGAATTCCAGCGGCAGCGCTGGTGGCGGGCCTCGAGCGGTGTCAGGTCGATATCGGGCTGGAGCGCGATCCGGGGAAGCGCTTCGCGTTGTGGGCGATGCTCCATATGCTCGGAGCGGCGCCCGATCTCGACCAGGTGTTCGAGGACGCGGCCGAGCGCGAGGCGGCGCGCAACTTCATGGATCTGATGGACGGCGCCGCGTAGCACCCGCTCACAGGTCGAGATCGGCGACCTTGCGCAGCGCCTGGCCGGCCATGTCGAGCGCCTGGAGCTTGGTGCCATAGCGTGCGACGACTGCGGGGTCGTCGGCCAGTTCATCCGCCAGCGCATCGATTGCGCGGGCGAGTCGCCGGAAATCGAGCGCGGTGGGCATCTGCGAGTGAAGCGGGGCGGCGCTCGCGGCGGGGGGCGAGTCGGACGCGGCATCCTTCATCTGCTGGAAGGCTTCGTCGACGCGCGCCTGCGCCGTCTGGCCTGCGGGGAGCCACCTTGCGACGTGGACCTTCGCTTCGAAGTGGAGTCCGGCCTTGCCGCCCTCCGTCCAGACCACTTTCCCGCTGATCGTATCCTCACCGCGGCGCAGCATGACGAGTTCACCCGGCATCGGCAGCGCCTTGGCCTCGATCAGCGCGCCGCTGGGCGAGAGATTTCTGATTCTGACGGGACCCGAAGCTGTCGGGGCCGAGATCGCGGCCATCACGAACATGTTGGTGCGCGGCTCGCTACGAGCACAGCTTGTTTGGGCGACCACGTGGACTTCCTCCGCTCCACGCGGTCTGGCAGCAACATGGTTACGAAACCCTTCCCGCGCGCCGGAATTTTTACGCGGTCGGTCGTCGATCCAGCCAGCGTGCGAGCTTGACCGCTAGCGCGATCAGAAACGGCACGAGTACGAACGAAAGCACGATCTTCGCGAGCGCCTGGCCCACGATCAGCGAACCGATCTCGCGCTCGCCGCCGAAGGCGAGCGTGATGAAGATCACCGAATCAATCGCCTGGCTCAGCGCGGAGGCGATCGCGCCGCGGATCATCAGGCCCGCGCTGCTCCCGGCGCTGCCGCGTGCATCGTCGTGCCCGCGCAGCCGGGAAAAGATCCAGACGTTGAGCAGCAGCGAGACAAGGTAGGCGACCGGCCCGGCGGCCATGATCCGCGGGGTCGTGGCGTGGATCAGCTGGAACGCTTCCAGCCCTTCGGGCCACATCGCCGGGTCGGCAGGCAGGCGAAGGACCAGCAGGATCAGCACGATCGACACGGCAAGCGGCAGGAAGCCCCAGACGACGAGCCGGTTTGCCGCCGAAGCTCCATGCAGTTGCGCGGTCGCGCTGGAAAGAACCACAAGGATGAGGAAGGCGAAGATTCCGGCCTCGACCCCGAGACCCGTCGGCCCCAGCATGACCTGCTTGACCGCAAGAAACCCTGCGAGAACGGTCATCCCGCCATAGAGCAGCGCGAAGACGAACAGCGACTTGGCGATGGGCGTTTGCGCGATCGGGGCGGCGGGTGCGTCGTTCATGAAATTCGCCTATTGGCTCGCACGCGAAAAGGGAAGCGTGGCTAAGCGCGTCCGCGCGTTTGACTGTGGATGCGCGGCAGGCAAGAGAGCGGCTTTGCCATTCCCCGCGCGAACGGATTTCCCGCACGATGCATCCAGTCTTCACCAGCCTGCTCGGGATCGTTGCGATTCTGGCACTCGCCTTCCTGCTTTCGACCGGCAAGCGGCGCATCCGCCTGCGGGTGGTCGCCGCCGCCTTCGCGCTCCAGGCGCTGCTCGCGTTCATAGTCCTGCGCACGCCGTGGGGCGTGGCGGGCATCCAGGGCATGTCGAACGGTGTGGCGGCGCTGCTGTCCTACGCCAACGAGGGGACCGAGTTCCTGTTCGGGGTCGACAATCCGCTCGCCAACACCTTCGCGCTCGGCGCGCTGCCGGTGATCGTGTTCTTCGCGGCGCTCGTCTCGATCCTCTATTACCTCGGGATCATGCAGCGCGTGGTGCGTTGGGTCGGCGGGGCGATCGGCTGGGTCACCGGGATCAGCCGGGTCGAATCGCTGGGCGCGGCGGCGAACATCTTCGTCGGGCAGAGCGAGAGCCCGCTGGTGGTGCGCCCCTATCTCGCCGCTCTGGCGCCGAGCCGTCTGTTCACGCTGATGACCGTGGGCATGGCCGGCGTGGCGGGCACGATCCTCGCGGCCTATGCCGGGTTGCTGGGGCAGGAATACCTGCCGTTCCTGCTCGCCGCGGCGTTCATGTCGGCGCCGGGCGGCATCCTGATGGCCAAGATCATCATGCCCGACGAGGCGGAGGCGTCGCCCGAGGCCGAGGGCGAGATCGTGCTGCCGCAGAGCCGCATCAGCGCCGAGGGGCCGGCCTCGATCGTCGAGGGCGGCAAAGCGCACGAGGTTGCGGTGGCCGAGACGTTCGAGGAAGGCCAAAGGCCCGCGAACGTGATCGAGGCCGCCGCGCAAGGCGCGCAGACGGGCGTCAAGCTGGCGGTGGCGGTGGGCGCGATGGTGCTCGCCTTCGTCGCGCTGGTGGCGCTTGCGAACGGGCTGCTCGGCTGGGTCGGGGGGCTTTTCGCCTATCCCGAACTGTCGTTCCAGATGGTGCTGGGCTGGGTCTTCGCCCCGATCATGTATCTGATCGGGATCGCCGACTGGAATCAGGCGCAGATCGCCGGCGGGCTGTTCGGGACCAAAGTCGTGCTCAACGAATTCGTCGCTTTCATCGAACTCGGCCAGCTGCAGGGGCTGGAGGATCGCAGCCGCGCGATCGTGACCTTCGCGCTGTGCGGGTTCGCCAATTTTTCCTCGATTGCGATCCAGATGGCGGTTACGGGCGGCTTGGCCCCGAATCAGCGCCCGGTCATCGCGAAGCTCGGTCTGCGCGCGCTCGCCGCAGGCAGCCTCGCCAACCTGATGAGCGCGGCGCTGGCGGGCCTGTTCCTGCCTTATTGAGTCGCAAGTCATGTCCGAAATCGCTTCCGTCTCCATCGCCCGCCCGCTCGAGGAAGTCGCCGAGGAGATCGGCCGCAGCTTCGAGGAATACGGCTTCGCGGTGATCCGCGACCACGGCATTCCCGCCGATCTGATCGCGAAGGCGGAGGAGCTGTCGAAGGCGTTCTTCGCGCTGCCCGACGATGTGAAGCGCGCCTATCACATCCCCGGCGGGGGCGGTGCGCGTGGTTACACACCGTTCGGGACCGAAAAGGCGAAGGACGCCCGGGTCCACGACCTCAAGGAATTCTGGCACGTCGGCCGCTCGCTGCCCGAAGGGCACCCGCTCGCCGAATATATGGCCCCCAACCTGTGGCCGAGCGAGATCGAAGGTTTCGAGGAGACCTTCGAGGCGCTCTACGCCGCGTTCGAGAAGGCCGGCGCGCGCGTGCTCGAGGCGATCGCGCTTCACCTCGGCCTCCCGCGCGAATGGTTCGCGCGCACGGTGGAAGATGGCAACTCGGTCATGCGATTGCTCCACTACCCGCCGCTTGACGGGGCCGACGCCGAAGGCGCGATCCGCGCGGCGGCGCACGGCGATATCAATACGATCACCCTGCTGCTCGGCGCCGAGGAGGCCGGGCTCGAACTGCTCACCGCGAGCGGCGAGTGGAAGGCGGTCGCCCCGCCGGCCAATGACCGTGGGGGCGCGCTGGTGGTGAACATCGGCGACATGCTGGAGCGGCTGACCAACGGCAAATTGCGCTCGACCACCCACCGCGTGGTCAATCCGCGCGGGGAAGCGGCGTACCGCTCGCGCTATTCGATGCCGTTCTTCCTGCACTTCCGGCCCGACTTCACGATCGAAACGCTGGAAAGCTGCATCGATCCCGAATCGCCCGAAGCGCATCCGGCGCCGATTTCGAGCCACGAGTTCCTGCTGCAGCGCCTGCGCGAGATAAATCTCGCCTGATCCGGCGGCCGCTTGTCCACAGCGATACAAAATCTGACACGATGTTGCATTGCGGCAACAGCGCTAAATGCATGGTTTTCTGCGGCTTTCGAGCCTGACGCGGCGCCCGGCGCCCGCATCGTGCCGCACTGTCACATCCTTGCAACAAATGCGCCTTCCTAGCGTGGCCGTTCGCCACTAACGGGCGCGCATCCAGTTCATTTTTCCCCAACCGAGCCTCAGCGAAGGGATCGTTTTCATGAAGCTCAAGTATCTCCTGGCGGCCAGCGCCGTCAGCCTTTCCGCCGCGGTCGTGATGCCCGCTCCGGTCGCCGCGCAGCAGATCACCTCGTCGATCCAGGGCACCGTGGTCGACGAATCGGGCAATCCGATCGCCGGCGCGACGGTGACCGTCACCGATACGCGGACCGGCGCCTCGCGCACCGGGACGACCGGTTCCGAGGGCAGCTTCGCCATGCCCAACCTGGTCACCGGCGGCCCCTACACCGTCAGCGCGAACGCGGGCGGCTTCGAAGGCCAGACCGTCAACGACGTCTACACCAGCCTCCAGGGCGCGACCGCGCTGACCTTCACGCTCACCAGCGGTGCGGGCGAGATCGTCGTTACCGCCAGCCGCGTCCAGGCCACCCAGCTCGCGGTCGGCCCGGGCACCAGCTTCGGCACCGAAGTGATCGAGAACGCCCCGACATTCAACCGCGACGTGCGCGACATCATCCGCATCGACCCGCGCGTGAGCCTCGACCGCGACGACGGCGGGTCGGGCGCCGACCGCATTTCGTGCCTCGGCGGAAACGATCGCGGCAACGCCTTCACCGTCGACGGTATCGCGCAAGGCGACGTCTTCGGTCTCAACGACACCGGCTTCGCATCGCGCAGCTCAGCGCCGATCCCTTACGATGCGGTGCGTGAAGTCTCGGTCGAATTCGCGCCGTTCGATGTCGACTACGGCAACTTCACCGGCTGCGCGATCAACGTGGTCACCGAGTCCGGCACCAACGACTATCACTTCGGCGGTTTCTTCGAATATTCGGACGACAATCTGCGCGGCAACGAAGTGGCTGGGGAGCAGGTCGGCGCCGTCCGTCCCGAGAAGCGTTGGGGGGCTTATCTCAGCGGCCCGATCATCAAGGATCGCCTGTTCATCTTCGCCGCTTACGAGCATTCTGAAGCCGAGTTCTCGCAGGACTTCGGCGTGGCGGGCGCGGGGTTCGCCTCGGAAATCGACGAGGTTACCGAAGCCGAATTCAACGAGATTTCGGACGTTCTCAGCAGCGTTTATGGGGTCGAGACCGGCCCGATCGTACGCAGCCGCCCGTTCGAGAACGACCGCTACTTCGTGCGCGCCGACTGGCAGATCAACGACGATCACCGTTTCGAGGCGACTTACCAGCGGCTGGAGGAAGCGAGCACGTTCCCCGACGATTTCAGCCAGTTCGGCTCGTTCGCCGGCGCGGTCGTGGGTGAGAACACCTTCTTCCTGAGCGGCACCGAATCGAACTACTATTCCGGTCGCCTCTACTCGCAGTGGAGCGACAACTTCTCGACCGAGATTCGCTACTCGCGCTCCGAAGTGCAGGATTTGCAGGATCCGATCGGCGGCGGCGAAGCGCAATCGGCCAATCCGATCCCGCGCTTCGTGGTCGGTGTCGACAACGGCGCGGGCGACGCGGGCGCGGTCCAGGCCGGCCCGGGCTTCTCGCGCGCGGCCAACGATCTGCAGACCAAGATCGACCAGGCGCGCATTGCCGCAACGCTCGAGGCGGGCGATCACAGCTTCAAGATCGGCGGCGAGATCAACCACGCCGACTTGTTCAACCTGTTCGTCCAGAACGCCACCGGCACTCTCGTTTTCCGTAACATCGACGATCTGCGCGAAGGCATTCTGTCCAACGGCGACAGCACGTTCAGCACACCGGGTGCAGTCGTCGATGGCGACGTTGCCGGGGCGTTCGGCAATTTCTCGGCGACTGGCGACGTGCGCGATGCGGCCGCCGCATTCACCCGCACGATCTACTCGGTCTTCGCGCAGGATGAGTGGCGGGCGACCGACCGCCTGATGCTAACCATGGGTGTCCGCGCCGACTGGTACGATGGCGGCCATCCGGCATACAATCCGAACTTCGTCGAGCGTTACGGCATCGCCAATATCGCCGGGTTCAGCACGCTCGACCCGATTGTGATGCCGCGCTTTGCCGCGACTTACGAAATGGACGACTTCGCGGTGTTCTCGCGCCCTGAACTGCGCGCCGGTGTGGGCATTTTCTCGGGCGGCGATCCGCTGGTGTGGTTCGCCAACGCGTTCCAGAACGACGGGCGCGGCTTCGCGGAAGGCACCACCGCAGACGCTGCATGTCCGGCCGGGCCGATCGACGTTGTCGTCGGCGGCCAGTTCACCGGCGTTCCCGACTGCTTCCAGGAAGCAGCCTCGGCGGATGCGGCCGCGGGCCTCGGCGATACCCAGTCGGTGGACCCCGACATCGAAATGCCTTCGGTGGTTCGCGCCAACGTCGGCTTCGCCACCGGGCTGGGCTTCGCGCCGAGCGGCTTCTTCAGCGGCTGGAATCTCAATCTCGACTACATCTACTCGAAATATCGCGATCCGCTGACGATCGTCGACCTGTCGCAGACGCCCGACATCCGCGCCGGGCTGAACGGTTTCACGATCGACGGCCGCCCGATCTATGCTGCCATCGACCCCACGGTCGCCGGCTGCGATGCGGAACTGGTGGGCATCACCCCGACCCCGATCTTCGAGGGCGTGAGCGCCGCATGTTTCAACACGCGGCGCGATGACGAACTGATGCTGACCAACGCGGGCTCCTACGACAGCCACATCGCCTCGGCGATCCTGTCGAAGACCTTCGAAGGAGGCCTGTTCACCGATGCGGGTTCGATCGACTTCAGCCTTGGCTATGCCTACACCGACGCCAGCGATCGGCGGAACATGTTCAACTCCACCGCCGGCTCGAACTACGACCGGACGGCGGCGTTCGACCGTCAGAACCCCGCCGAATCGCGTGGCTTCTATGCCAGCCTGCACAACATCACGACGCGCGTAGCGTTCCGCGAGGAGTTCTTCGAAGGCCTCGACACGCGTCTCGGTTTGACGTTCGTGGCACGCTCGGGTCGGCCGTTCAGTCTCACCTTCTCCGATGGCGGCGTGTTCAACGATTCGTCCTCCGGATCGGACAACGCGCTGGTCTATCTGCCGACGGGCGCGGGCGATCCCAACGTCTCGCCCCTGTCGGACGCAGCGGCGGTCCAGGCGCTGGCCGATTGGGCTTCTAGCTACGACTGCGCGAGCGACTATGTCGGTCGGTCGATCGCGCGCAACACCTGCTCGGGCGAGTGGTACTACGACATGGACGTGTCGTTCTCGCAGGAGATCCCGGGGCCGGGCCGGTTCTTCGGCCGTGACGACAGCATCAAGCTGTTCGCGACGATGGACAACTTCCTGAACTTCCTCGACAGCGACTGGAACGTCCAGCGCCGCCGGGATTTCTCGGGCCTGCAGAACGTGGCGTTGGTTGAAGGCGTCGACGACCAGGGCCGGTACATCATCACCGAATTCCGCGGTGCGGACGAGATCGCGAACGACCAGTTCGTGAACGTCAGCTCGTCGGTCTGGCGCCTCAAGGTCGGCATCAGCTACGACTTCTGATCTCGCGGGATCGCACTACGATTTGGCGGCGGCGACCTTCGGGGCGTCGCCGCTTTGTCGTTGTGGCGCGGGATGCGCTATCCCGGCGGCGGGAGTTGGCGACGCAGCAGGATTCGAGGTCGGATGACGGAGACGACAGGCTTTTCAACCACTCGACGCAGGCCGCGCCTCGGCACGCTGGTGCTGATCGGGCTGCTGCACGTGCTTGCGATTTACGGGCTGGCGAAGGGGTTCGCGCCCGATTTCACCGGTTCGGTCGAGCGGCAGGTGGTCGAGGCGATCACGGTCACCGTCACCACACCGCCCGATGAGCCGCTTGCGCCCGAACCCGAACCGGATGCCGGCGCGGCGGGCGAGGAGGGGCGCGAAGCGGTCCCGCGCGAGGTCGCGGCGCCCGATCCGCCGATCCCGGTTCCGCGGCCGGTCCCGGTTCCGCGCGCCTCCTCCACCGGCAGCGCCGACAGTTCGGGCGCGCACGACAGCGGGGAGGGCACGGGGGCCGGCGGCGCGGGCAGCGGAACGGGAAGCGGGCAGGGCGGCAGCGGAACCGGGGGCGGGGCAGTGACCAGGCCGGTCCACGTTTCCGGCGCGATCGACGACGCGCGCGACTATCCGGTGCCCGAAGGCGGGCGCGCGGCGCGGCGCGGGACCGAGGTGATCGTGCGCGTGGTGGTCGGGGTCGACGGGCGCGCGTCGAACTGCACGGTCTATCGCGCGAGCCCCGATCCCGAGGCCGACCGCATCACTTGCCGCCTGGTGGTCGAGCGCCTGCGCTTCCGTCCGGCGGTCGACGCGGCGGGAAATCCGGTCCCCGCGCCGTTCTACTGGCGCCAGCGCTGGTTCTAGGTTGCCCTCGCGCTCAAGCTGGTGGATGACGGCACGGCATGACGGGTTCGATCCATCCGGTGATCCTGTGCGGGGGTAGCGGCACGCGGCTCTGGCCGCGCAGCCGCGCCGACCGGCCCAAGCCCTTCCTCCGTCTGCTCGGCGACCAGTCGCTGTTCGAAGCCACGCTGGCGCGCTGCACCGGTAGCCGCTTCGCGCCGCCGCTGGTGGTCGCGGGCGCGCGCCATCTCGATCTGGTCGAGGCGCAGGGGCCGGCGGACATGCGGATCGTGGTCGAGCCCGAGGCGCGCAACACCGCCCCCGCAATCGCACTCGCCGCCGCGCTGCTGCCGCCCGAAGCGGTCATGCTGGCGTGCCCGAGCGACCACCATATCGCCGACGTCGGCGCATTCCACGCCGCAGTCGAAGCGGCTGCGACGCTGGCGGCGGAGGGACGTCTGGTGGCGTTCGGCATCGCGCCCGACCGGCCCGAGACCGGCTATGGCTATATCCAGCGCGGCGCGGCCTTCAATGATGGTTTCGAGGTCGCGCGCTTCGTCGAGAAGCCCGACGAGGAGCTCGCGCGCGATTTCCTCGCCTCGGGCGAGTTCGCCTGGAACGGCGGCATCTTCGTCTTTCGCGCGGGCGCATTTCTCGACGAACTCGCGCACCACCGCCCGGCGATGGCGCAGGCGGTTCGCGAGGCGGTGGCGCAAGGGCAGGAGAACGGCGCGCGCTTCCATCCCGCCGCCTCGGCCTTCGCCCCGATCGCGGCGGAATCGGTCGACTATGCGGTGATGGAAAACACCCGCCGCGCCGCGCTCGTCCCGGTCGATATGGGCTGGTCGGACATCGGCAACTGGGCCGCGCTGCGCGAGGCGCGCCAAGATGACGAGGGCTGCAATGTCGTGCGCGGGGCGGCCGAACTGGTAGATTGCCGCGAGGTCATGGTCGATAGCGACGGCCCGCGCGTCTCGTGCATCGGGCTCGAGGACGTGATCGTCGTGGTCGATGGCGACGAGGTGCTGGTCATGCGTGCGAGCGGCGCGCAGCAGGTCGGCAAACTCGGCGGGGTGGCCGAACGATGAGCGCCCGTGCGCTGCCGGTGAAGATGGTCGAGAAGGTCTGGGGCCGCGAGCGCCTGCCCGCGCCCTTCGCGGCGCCCGACGGCAAGCGGATCGGCGAGATCTGGTTCGAACCGCCACCCCAGCTTCCGGGCCTGCTCGCCAAGTACCTGTTCACCAGCGAGAAGCTCTCGGTCCAGGTCCACCCCTCCGACGCGCAGGCGCCCGCGGGCGAGCGGGGCAAGGACGAGTGCTGGCTGGTGCTCGACGCCGAGCCGGGCGCGCGCCTCGCCATGGGGTTCGAGGCGCCGGTTTCGCCAGAGGCGATGCGCGCCGCTGCGCTCGACGGGTCGATCGTCGATCTGCTCACCTGGCACCCGGTGCGCGCGGGCGATTTCTTCTACCTGCCCGCGGGCACAGTGCACGCGATCGGGCCGGGGGTGTCGCTGGTCGAGATCCAGCAGAACAGCGACGTGACCTATCGCCTCTACGACTATGGCCGCCCGCGCGAGCTGCATCTCGAGCAGGCGATCGCGGTGGCGAGCGGCGAGCCGCACGATCCCCGCCATCGCCGCGCGGTGGGCATCGGCGGCGCGGCAACGCTGGTCGAGGGGCCGCATTTCCGGCTCGACCGCCTCGACGGCGCGCCCGACGCGGAAACCGCCGCGCGCTATGCCGGCCCGCTGCTCGTCATGCCGCTCGAGGGCACCGTCCTGCTGGGGCGGGAGACCGTCGCAGCGGGCGGCTGCGGCCTGGCGCTTGCGCTTGCCGACATCGACTTCGCAGACTGCCGGACGAGCCTGATCGCCCAGCCGGTGTGACGCGTCAGCTCTTGTCGAGCAGCTTCTGACCCTGCTGGCGCACCGCGCCCGCGATCATCGGCTCGACGAAGGCGAGCGCCGGGGGCAGGTCGATCTCGAACACGAGCTGACCTTCCTCGATATCGACATGGCCGTCGAGGTTCTGCCCCATCGCGCTGACCCGCATCGTCATCCGGTCCTCGCTCGGCCAGGCGGTGTCGACCTTGGCCATGCCGCCGGGAATATGGTCGCCCATCTCGTGGCTGCGGCTGCGCAGGCGATGGCGCACGGTCTCGCGCGGGAGATCGTGGGGAATGGCGACGCGCATCAGGTGCCTTCTTTCCCGGCGCCTTCGCCGTAACGGTAGTCGAGGTAGCGGTGGCGTACCGCCAGCTCGTCGAGCGCGCCGTCGGCAAGCTGTCGGGTGACGCTGTCGATCTCGCGGCTGATCCTGCCGAGCCCTTCGGTGAGCTGCTCGTCGGGGGTGGCGCCCGCGCGCTTTTCGCCGCGCAGGTGCGCGGGAACCTTGCGGTACGAATCGATCATCTCGGGCAAGTGCTCGCCCACGAGCTGGCGTACCTCGCGCACCGCCGGGTGCTCATGATCGACGGTCTCGAGCTGAAGGCCGAGCGCATCGAGCTGCACCCCGAGGTCGTCGACGATCTTCGCCGCGGGCGGGGGCAGGGCGCGCCGCTGATGCTCGAGCCAGAGCTCGGTCCGCCCGACCATTTCGCGCGCGCTGCCGCGGTTGAGCTCGGCGCGCTGCGGAGTCTTCATCTTGGGGAAACTGGCAAAGACTGCCACGGCGATGCAGCTGGCAATGATCACCGCCATCACGCCGATCGTGCCGATCCCGCCAACGAACAGGCCAACGATGCCGCTCGCGACCCAGATCGTGAACAGAGCGATCAGGATGTTGCGGATCAGCTTGCCATAGTGCTTGAGCTTGAGTCGTTTCGAGCCGCGCCCGATCGAGCCGCGCCCGATCGAGCCGCTCCGGTGGTATCCACCCGCGCGGTTGTCGGCGAGCGAGCGTTTCGCGCCGGCGAGGATGACGTCGCTGTCTCGCGTGCTGTCGACCATCGCGATCGCTCAGCTCTCCAGCGCCAGCAGCGAGGGCTCGCCCGTGCCGATCCTGGCCTGTGCCTGCGACTGGCCCTCGGCACGCGCGATATAGCCTTTCGACTTCTCGACCTCGGCCGACAGCGTGGTGACGGTCTGCTTCATCGAATCGAGCGCGCGCAGCTTGAACTGGTCGACCTCGTCCATCGTGTCGTAGATGTTCTGGAACGCCCGCTGGAGCGTCTCGAGCGGGATCGTGCTCGAAGCCGCCTGCTCGTGAATCTTGCCGGTCTGCTCGCGCAGCATAGTGCTGGTCGAATCGATGATCCCCGCGGTGGTGGTGTTGAGCGCGGTGATCTGCTGCAGGACGAGCCGCTGGTTGGTCATCGCCTCACTCACCGTCACCGCGGTGCGCAGCGCGCCGACCGTGGTCGTGCTCGCGCGGTCGACGCCCTTCACCAGCTCGACGTTGTTCTTCTTGACCAGATCGAGCGCGAGATAGCCCTGCACGCTCACCGCCATCTGCGTCAGCAGGTCCTGCGTGCGCTGGCGGACGTAGAACAGCGCGGTCTCGCGCACCGCCTTGGCCTTGGCCGGATCGGTCGCGTCGAGCTCGGCCGCCTTCTCCTCGAGCCGGTCGTCGAGCGTCTGCGAGATGTGGATCATCTGTTCCAGATTGCCCATTGCTTCCCACAGCTTGGCGCGCTCGACGTCGATCGCGGCGTTGTCCATCAGCAGCTCGTCCTTGCCGTTGCCGAGCTTGGAGAGGATCTGCTGGATGTGCGTCTGCGCGCTCTGGTAGCTGCGGAAATAGTCGTTGAGCTTGTTGCCGAACGGGATGATGCCGAGGAACTTCTTCGGGCCCGTAAGCTTGCCGCGGCGCGAAGGGTCGAGCTCTTCCACCGTGCGGCGCAGTTCGGCGAGGTTGGCGCCGACGCCCTCGTCCTTGTCCATCGCGCGGATCGGCCGGTCGAGGAAGCGGTTCGAATGCTGCGAGGCCGCCATGATCTCCTTGCGGCCCATGTTGGTCAGTTGGTCCACCTTCTTGCCGAACTCGGGCGAATTGGCGTCGATCGAGACGAGGTCGGCGACGAACGCCTCGACCTTCTCCTCGAGCTTGGATTTCTTCTCCTCGCTCACCGGCACCAGCCCCGCGGCCTTCGCGGCGGCGACGGTGGGCACCGGGTCGGGCGGGGTGAGCTCGAAATCGGTTTCGGTCGCGGTCTTGGTTTCGGTAGTGGCCATGGCGCGCAGCGTGCTCCCTCGTACGAAGACTGTATTAGGTATCTAAGACACGAACTTCAAGCGCGCCGACCCTACAGGCTCGAACGGCCCGTGGGAACGCATCACGTGCGGAGGATTGTCCGGCTCAGGCGGCTTCCATCAGCGGGAGCGGCTGGATCTCGCCCGCGAGGTAGAGCCGCTTGGCCTTGGCGCGGCTCAGCTTGCCCGAGCTGGTGCGCGGCAGCGTGCGCGGCGGGACCAGCTCGACCACGCAGTTCATGCCCGTGACCGAGCGCACCTTGTCGCGGATCTGCTCGTGCAGGCGCACGCGCTCTTCCGGGTCGGAGACACGGCAGTGGACCAGCACCGCGGGCGCTTCCTCGCCGTTCTCGGTCTCGACCGAGAAGGCGGCGATGTCGCCGTGGTTGAAGCCCGGCAGCTGCTCCACCGCCCATTCGATGTCCTGTGGCCAGTGGTTCTTGCCGTTGATGATGATCATGTCCTTCGCGCGCCCGACGACGAACAGATAACCGTCGCCCATGTATCCCATGTCGCCGGTGTCGAGCCAATCGTCGACCAGGCAGTCGGTCGTCGCTTCCTCGTTGCGGAAGTACGAGTGCATTACGCTCTTGCCGCGGCACCAGATCTTGCCGATCTGGTGATCGCCCTTGGCACGGCCCGCCTCGCCGCGGATCTCGACTTCCATCCCGGGCAGCGGCTTGCCGCAGTTGACGATCGCGCGGTAGCGGGCGGGGCGCGAGAAGTCGGCGCGGGTGCCCGAGAGGCGCTCTTCCTCGACCAGTTCGACGCGGATACCCTCGCCCGGGGGCATCACCGTCACCGCCAGCGTCGCTTCGGCGAGGCCGTAGCTCGGGGTGAAGGCGCTCGCGCGGAAGCCCGCGTCAGCAAATGCATTGACGAAGCTCTGCATCACGTCGGGCCGGATCATATCCGCCCCGTTGCCGGCGGTGCGCCAGCGCGACAGGTCGAACCGTTCGGCCACGCTGGACTGGCTCGAGATGCGTCGTGCGCAGATGTCGTAGCCGAAGGTCGGCGAATAGGAGAGCGTGTTGCCCTCGTTGCGGCTGATCAGGTCGAGCCAGGCGAGCGGGCGGCGCGCGAAGTGCTCGGTTTTCAGATAATCGCAGCTCACCTGATTCGCGATCGGCGACAGCAGGCAGCCGACGAGGCCCATGTCGTGATACCACGGCAGCCAGCTTACCACGCGGTCGTTCTCGCCCAGATCGACCATCGTCGCATGGCCGTAGAGGTTGTGCAGCAGCGCCTCGTGCGTCACCGCGACGCCGGTGGGGAAGCGGGTCGAGCCCGAGGAGTACTGGAGGTAGCAGATATCGTCCGGCCGCGCCTCGGGCAGCGTGCATTCGGGCGCCTCGCGCGCGGCGAAGCTTTCCCAGTCGATCCCGTCGCAGCCCTGCCGGTCGGCAGCGGCCTGCGCCATCTCGGCAATCTCGGGCGGATAGATGAAGAGCTTGGGATCGGAGCTTTCGAGCTGTACGACGAGCTGGTCGATGTAGCCGTCCTTGCCGCCGAAGCTGGTCGGCAGTGGCAGCGGCACCGGCCAGGCACCCGAATAGACGCAGGCACAGAACAGCGCCGCGAATTCGGGGCCGGTCTCGGCCACGAGCGCCACGCGGTCTTCGCGCGCGATCCCCGCGGCGACCAGCCGCCGGGCCATCGCCAGCGCGTCCTCGCGCATTTCGCGATAGGAATAGGCGCGTTCGAGCGCCCCGCGCATATCGTGGAAATTGAGTCCCTTTTCGCTCCGCGCGGCATAGTCGACCGCGTCGGTAAACGTGGCGAAGTCCGATCGGCGGCGCGGCAAGGCGCAATCGTTCGGCGTCGGAGTCAGGTTCGAATCGGTCATATCTGGAAGCGTTACCCGTCTTCGGCGCGCAATATTGCGCTGCTGTGGTCCCCTTTCGGCGCTCTTATCCCGTGCTCTCCGCCGTTTCAAACTTTCCCATTTCCGGACGAGTGTGGCACGAATAAGGCCGATGGAGCGCCCGATGGATCGCAGGGAAACGCACGAGCGGCAAAAAAGGCGCCTGCCGAAGCCGCTCGATGGCGCGCGGCTGGAGGAACTCGCGCTGTCCTACGTCGCGCGTTTTGCAACTAGCGGAGCGAAGCTCGAGGCCTATCTCGTGCGCAAAGTGCGCGAGCGCGGGTGGGCGGGCGAGCGTCCGGCCGATCCCGCCGCGATCGCCGCGCGGTTCGCCGAACTGGGCTATATCGACGACGAAGCCTACGCCCGGGCACGGGTTAACGGGCTGCTGCGCCGCGGCTATGGCGCGCGGCGGGTCGAGCAGGCGCTGCGCGGCGCGGGCATCGGCGAGGAGGTGCGCGCGGAGGTGGAGCCGGGGGAGCACGCGCGGCGTGCGGCGGCGCTGGCGCTGGCGCGCAAGCGGCGCTTCGGTCCGTTCGGCAGCGCGCCGCCCGATCGCGAGCGGCGCGAGAAGCAGGTTGCAGCGATGATCCGCGCGGGGCATGGATTCGAAGCGGCGCGCGCGGTATTGGATGCGGCAAGCGCGGACGAGATCGAGCGATGGGTCGCCGAGGCATCCGCGGACGAGGAGCTCTAGATGCGCCCACCTGCCATCCTTTTCGCTGCCGCTCTGGCAGCCGCCTGCTCGCCCCAGACCGGCGCCGAAGCCGCTCCGGCGGCCGAAGCATCGCCCGTTGCGAAAGGCACGCACCCGGTCTCGGGACTCGAGATCATCCCGTTGGCGGTGATTGCCGATGGCGAGCGGCACGAATTTGCGGTCGAGGTCGCGCGTTCGGCGCAGGAACAGGCCCGCGGGCTGATGTTCCGCACCGAACTCGGGCCGAACGAGGGCATGCTGTTCCTGCGCAACCCGCCCGATGTGGCAAGCTTCTGGATGAAGAACACGCCGCTGCCGCTCGACATCATTTTCGTCGGGCGCGACGGGCGCATCCTCAACATCGCGGCCCGAACGGTGCCCTATTCGCTCGATTCGGTCACTGCGGTCGGGCTGACCGGCGCGGTGCTGGAGATTCCCGGCGGCCGCGCGGCCGAGCTCGGGATCGAGCCGGGCGATCGGGTGGAATGGTAAGCGGCTTGCGCGATTGCGCGCTTGGCCGAGCCGGACGAATCGGCTAACCGCCCGCTCCATGAGTTTCCTGGCCAAGATATTCACCTGGTGGGAGGGCGCGACCATCGGCACCCTGCTCGATTCGTGGCGGCATGGCGAACAGGTCGGCACCGACGCGCAGGGCAACCGCTATTTCCGCGCGCGCGAAAAGTCCGGAGCCGGTGGATCGGGTGGCGTCCGCGAACGGCGCTGGGTGATCTACCAGGGTTCGAACGACGCGAGCCGGGTGCCGTCCGAATGGCACGGCTGGCTCCACGGCGCGTTCGACGACGTGCCCGAAAGCCATCTTCCTCCGGCGCGCATCTGGGAGGCCGACTACACCCCCAACGCCACTGGGACCGGCAGTGCCTACCTGCCGCAGGGCGCGCTCCAGCGCGGCGGGCGCCGCGCCGCTGCGACCGGCGATTACGAAGCGTGGTCGCCGGACAGTTGAGCATGCGCGCCCTCGCCGCCGCACTGCCGCTCGCGCTCGCTCTCGCTGCCTGCACCGAGGAGCCGCCCGCACCGCAGCCGATCGAAACGGAGATTCCCGAAAGCCTGCGCAATCCCGATCCGCCGCAAGTGGTGGGCGAAGGCGGCGTGGGCACGCCGATGGAAGACCGCGTCGGCACGATCGGCCTGCTCAACAAGCGCAACAACCTGTCGCAGGACCTCGAGCTCTCGCCCGGAGAAGCGCAGCGCGTGGGCGACGTGATCGTCCGCATGGCCGCGTGCGAGCGCACCGCGCCGTGGGAAATGCCGCGCGAGACCGGCGCGTTCGTCCAGGTCTTCGTCCGCGAGCCGGGCGACGAGGGCACCTGGAACAAGGTCTTTTCGGGCTGGCTGTTCAAGAACTCGCCGAGCCTCAACGTGGTCGAGCACCCGATCTACGACGTCTGGGTGAAGGACTGCGCGATGAGCTTCCCGGGCGAGGACGAAGCGGCCTCGGCTTCGGAAACCAGCGAGGAATAGGCTTCGGCCAAACTCGCTCGCGGAGCCCCGCGCGCGTCCTCCAGCAGCGCACAATAGCGCGCCTGCGAAATCTCCACTGCCCCGAGCGAGGCGAGGTGCCCGGTCATGAACTGGCAGTCGAGCAGCGCGAAGCCCGCGCGCTTCATCAGCGCCACCAGCCAGGCCAGCGCGACCTTGGAGGCGTTGTCGGCGCGGCTGAACATGCTCTCCCCGCAGAACGCCCGATCGACCGCGAGCCCGTAGAGCCCCCCGATCAGTTCGCCCTCGCGCCAGCATTCGAGCGAATGCGCGTGCCCTTCGCGGTGGAGCGCGCGGAAGCTCTCCTCGATCCGGCGGTTGATCCAGGTTCCCCCGTTATCCGGACGCGGTGCGGCGCAGGCGCGCAGGACCTCGTCGAACGCCGTGTTGCAGGTCACCGCGAACTCACCGCGCCGCAGCACCTTGCGCAGCGAGCGCGAGCAGACGAAGCCGTCGAGCGGGATAACCGCACGCTCGCGCGGCTCGACCCAGAACACCTCGGGATCGTCGCGCGCGTCGGCCATCGGGAATATTCCGTTGCGATAGGCAAGCAGCAGGATGTCGCTGGGGATCGGGCCTTGCGCGCGTGCGTGCATGGACCAGCCCTTATCCTGCCCGCCGGTGCGCGCCAAGCGCGCGCCGCCTTGCGTTCGCCGGTGCTTGGTTATAGAGGGCGCTTCCGCCTGCAGGGGTGTAGCTCAGTTGGTAGAGCATCGGTCTCCAAAACCGAGGGCCACGGGTTCGAATCCTGTCACCCCTGCCAGGCGATTGGCCAAACGACTTGGGCGCGATTGCACGCGCGCCACAGCTCCGGAAAATTTGCGCATTACGGGAACCCCCTAGGGAACGCTGGCCTCGCGCCGCTTATCCACAAGCCCTCATTCGCACGGTCAAACCGGGCGGGAACCGCTGAGACGAGCCGGTCATTGTTAGCGTCGAACGGTGGGTTCGAAACGCAAATGATGGAGGTAGCCATGTCGAGTCTGACTTTCCGCAGCAGTCGCCCCGACGGGTGGATCCAGCCCCGCCCGCATCGCGACGCGTCGCTTCGCTTCATGACGCACGGGCCGATCCAGCCGATGGAGGAACCCGGCTTCTTCGCCCGCCTTTTCGGCGCGCGCTGAACCGCTCGTCACGCGAAGGGGGCCGGCCGCACGCGCGGCCGGCCCCTTTTTCGATTCGTCGCCGGGAGTGTCAGTACTCTTCGGGCTCCTCGGGCGTCTTCCGCGTAAAGTCGCGCCCGGCGGTGCGCTCGCCGCGCGCGAGCCTGAACACCACGCCCGACAGCAGCGCGAGCGCGAGCAGGTTCGGCAGCGCCATCGCGGCGTTCGAAATGTCGCCAAGCCGCCAGACGAGCTGCGAGGGCTGGGTCGCGCCGATGTAGATCGCGATGCACCAGATCACCCGCCACGCGATGTGCAGCGCCTTCTCGCCCTTGAGCGTCGAGCCGGGCACCCGGTCGTAGATGAAGGTGATCGCACGTTCCCCGTAATACGACCAGGTCAGCAGCGTGGTGAACACGAACAGGATCAGCGCCACGCTTGCGACGAGGGTGCCCAGCGGAACCGAGCCGATCTCGTAGGGGAATGCTGCAGCGAACGCGCCCGAGGTGGTGACGAAGCCCGACATCGCGGTGGTGCCGAGGTCCGACTGCCAGACGTGATCGACCGGCTGCCCCTGATAGGTGAACTGGCCCTGCACCGTCAGGATCACCAGTGCGGTCATTGTGCAGATCACGATCGTGTCGATGAAAGTGCCCAGCATTGCCATGCGGCCCTGCTGTTCGGGATCGTCGGTCTGCGCCACCGCGTGCGCGATCGGGGTCGAGCCCTGACCGGCCTCGTTCGAGAACAGTCCCCGCGCCACGCCCGCGCGGATCGCGATGATGAGCGCGGCGCCGACGAAGCCGCCGCTTGCGCTCTGCGCGTTGAACGCACCGTCGAAAATACGCCCGAACGTTTCGGGCAGGTCGCCGAAATTGAGCGCCAGCGCAATCAGCGCCATCACGATGTAGATGCCGGCCATGAACGGCACGACCTTCTCGGCCACCTTGCCGATCGACTTGATGCCGCCGATGATCACCGCGAACACCGCGATCGCGACGATCAGTCCGCCGAGCCAGCGCTCGAATCCGAACAGTTCGTTGAGCCCGCTTGCGACCTCGTTCGACTGGATCGAATTGCCGGTGACGAGTGCGGTGAACAGCGTGCCGATGCAGAACACGATCGCGAGCCAGGTCCACTTCGGCCCCAGGCCCATCATGATGTAGCTCATCGGCCCGCCGCGCGAGACGCCGTCCGAGGTGGTTTCGCGGTAGCGGATCGCGAGGCTGCCCTCGGCGAAGGCAAGTGCCATGCCGAGCAACGCCGTGATCCACATCCAGAACACCGCGCCGGGTCCGCCCAGCGCGATCGCGGTGGCGACGCCCGCGAGATTGCCGGTACCGACCTGGCCCGAAAGCGCGGTCGAGAGCGCGGCGAAGGGGCTGATCTCGCCCTTGCCCGAACCCTTGCGCCCGGCGAACAGGCCGCGCACCGCCGCGCCGAACTTGACGATCGGGTAGAACCGCAGCCCGATCATGATCCACAGCCCGACGCCCAGCAGGATTACCACGAGCGGCGGGATCGGGATGACCTGCTCGCCCGCCCAGATCCCGCCCCAGATGAAGTCGGATACGTTGGTGACCGGTTGCACCAGTCGTTCGCCCAGCGTGGCGGGGGCTTGGCTCGCTGCCATTCGGCTATCCTCTCATGCGTCTTCTGTTCTGGGCCGATCCTAGGCGATGCGAGGGCGGCAAGGCCACCCCGCCGCCCGATAAAGTTATTCCTGCAACGCGCTCGTGCCCGGTGCCGCGGCACCGCCTTGCTTTTGCTCCGCGCGCGGACTAAATGCGGCTCCGTCTTCCGACATCGGAGCCTTCCCAGCCCCTCCCGGACTTGAACCGGGGCGGCGATGGCCCCATTCCGGAAGGCACGATACGCAATTCAGGCAAGAGCGAGAGAGCACATGGCCAAGACCAGCCCCGGGGAATTCCTTCGCCAGGTCCGCGCCGAGGGCAGCAAGGTCGTCTGGCCGACCCGCGAGGAGACGGTCCGCACCGCGATCTTCGTCGGCATCATGATGGTGATCCTCTCGCTGTTCTTCCTCGGCGTCGATTCGGCCTTCGGCGCGGCGGTGCGCTGGCTGCTGACGCTGGCCTGATCGAACCACACGACAAGATACGACAGGGATCACAATGGCTCGCTGGTACATCATCCACGCCTATTCGGGTTTCGAGAACAAGGTCCGCGACGCGATCATTTCGGAAGCCGAGCGGCTCGGCTTGTCCGAGGCGGTGGAAGAGGTCGAGGTACCGACCGAGACCGTGACCGAGATCAAGCGCGGCAAGAAGGTCCAGGTCGAGCGCAAGTTCATGCCCGGCTACGTGCTCGCCAAGCTGCGTCTGACCGACGACGTGTACCACCTGGTTAAGAATACCCCCAAGGTCACCGGTTTCCTCGGCTCGGGCAACAAGCCGCAGCCGATTTCGGAGAAAGAGGCCGCGCGCTATTTCGGCGGCGTGGAAGAAGCGAAGTCCGCGCCCAAGAAGGACATCAGTGTCGATTACGAGATCGGCGACCAGGTCAAGGTGCTCGACGGCCCCTTCGCCAGCTTCAACGGCGTGGTGGAAGAGCTCGATTTCGACAAGGCCAAGGTCAAGGTCAGCGTCTCTATCTTCGGCCGCGCGACCCCGGTCGAGCTCGACTTCGAACAGGTCGAACTAGTCAAGTAGCGGCGGCGCCGTCAGCGCGAACAGGCGCTGGGCCGGTCGGCGGAGAGACGCAGCGAGAAGGATGGTGCGGTCCTGAGGCGCACCGTCTGGCGCTCGCACTTGGGCAGCTGGAAACGCACCTTGCGGGCGTGGAAATCGAGCGAGACCTTGCGGAACTGCTCCATCAGATCGGTCCCGAGCAGCAGCGCGGGTCGTTCGTCGAGCCCGAAGACGGCGAACGGCGGAACGTCGGCGAAGGCGATCGCGACGTTGCGGAGCAACACGGGGCCGAGTCGGATTTCGCGAACCGTGCCGAACTGAAGGTCGGCCTCGACGCCGGTCACGCCGGTTATCGTCACCATCGAATCTCTGTCGGGCTTGCGGCGCAGCAGCATGTCGCGCAAAGCGCTGTTGCCGATCGTCACTTCGGAGCCTGTGTCCACCACCGCCTCGATCTCGTGGCCGTTCGCCTCGACTTCGGTGAGAATCAACTGGCCGCGGTTGAGCCGCGCACGCACCACGATCTCGCCGTCGAAGCGGGGCAGCGGCACGTCGGCATCGTCCACGGTAATCACGCGCTCGTCGAAATCGAGCATCAGCCGCTGCTCGACCAGCGCGTCGAGCCCGATCATGCCTTGCGCCCCGATATCGAACTCGTCGAGCACGGGCAGCTCGAGGTCGCGGAAAACGGCCTGACCGATTTCCAGCTCGTCCACCACTGCGCGCTGCACGATCGAGCTGTCGGTCATGGAATTGAGAATCGCCGGAGTGGTTGCGGGCAGTTGCAGCGCGCTGGCGATGTCCTGTCCCACGACCGAGGTATCCGCCCCGCTGTCGACCACGAAGCGGTATGGGCCGGTCCCGTTGATCATGACCTCCACGGTCATCCTGCTGCGCAGTTTGCGCGCCTCGACCTCCTCCCCGCCGATATCGAGCGTCTCGTCGATCTTCGCGGGCGGCAAAGCGGGCATTCGGGTCTGTGCGGAATCGAGGGGCGGCGGCTCCTCTTGCGCGGTGGTCTCCGGCCCGAGCGCCAGCGCGCACAGGCCGGTCGCCACAAGCGCGCAGCGGGCCGCCGACCAGGCAAGTATACGATTCGATTCCCGAGCCATTCCAGCCGCCAGCCTGCGCCCGCGTCCGGCAGCGGTCCAGCGCAATTCGACGAAGGCAGCGGTGCGCACCTCGCTTCTGGCGGCGCCGGGGAGGGTGCGGGCGTTTTCCTACACGCCGCGAATTTGCCATGATCGGCGAATGACGCACCCGGGTGTCGGATTCGCGGCGAAAGCCACACGGCCTTGCGGCTATGACGGGAAAGTGACACTCGGGGCTCGCAGATCGCGACTAAACACCTGTCGTAGAAGGCGAAATGCGAAAGGCGCGGATTGTTTTCGGGGCGGGGTGTATGTCAACCGCGCGCGCATCTCCCGCCCTGGTTTCGCTTGCATTCCGCGCCGCGCGCGCTATGTGCGCGCCTTCCTTGCTGGCCGCCTGGGGCGACAGCTCTGGAAAACCGTGCGGGAGGTTCGCGTATCGCGTTCCGCTTGACCGCTTACCATGAGCCTCGGTTCCGGCCGGGGCGACAGTGAGAAAGGAGGCCATCCGTGGCCAAGAAGATCGACGGCTATATCAAGCTGCAGGTGCCGGCCGGGGTCGCGAACCCCAGCCCGCCCATCGGCCCCGCGCTGGGTCAGCGCGGCGTCAACATCATGGAATTCTGCAAGGCGTTCAACGCCGCGACGCAGGATCTCGAGAAGTCCATGCCGATCCCGACCATCATCACGGTCTATGCGGATCGCTCGTTCAGCTTCGTCACCAAGACCCCGCCCGCCAGCTTCCTGATCAAGCGTGCGGCCAAGCTCAAGTCGGGCTCGAAGGAGCCGGGCAAGATCAAGGCCGGCACGATCAAGCGCTCGCAGCTCGCCGAGATCGCCGAAACCAAGATGGCCGATCTCAACGCGAACGATATCGAGCAGGCGACCAGGATCATCGAAGGCTCCGCGCGTTCGATGGGCCTCGAAGTGGTGGAGGGCTGAACCGATGGCTAACCTGAGCAAGAAGCAGAAGACGCTCGCCGAACTCGACCGCGAGAAGCTCTACACGGTGGACGAAGCGCTCAGCACGCTGCGCCAGTACAAGAGCAAGTTCGACGAGACCGTCGAGGTCGCGATGAACCTCGGCGTCGATCCGCGCCACGCCGACCAGATGGTCCGCGGCATGGTCTCGCTGCCCTCGGGCACGGGCAAGGACGTCAAGGTCGCGGTCTTCGCGCGCGGCGGCAATGCCGAGAAGGCGCTTGCCGCCGGAGCCGACAAGGTCGGCGCCGAAGACCTGATGGAAGACATGCAGAACGGCAACCTCGACTACGACCGCGTGATCGCGACCCCCGACATGATGGGCGTGGTCGGCCGGCTGGGCAAAGTGCTCGGCCCCAAGGGCCTGATGCCGAACCCCAAGCTCGGCACGGTGACCCCGAACGTGGAGCAGGCCGTGAAGGACGCCAAGGGCGGCCAGGTCGAGTTCCGCGTCGAGAAGCAGGGCATCATCCATTCGGGCATCGGCAAGCTCTCGTTCAAGGACGAGGACCTAAAGACCAACTTCAAGGCGCTGACCGATGCGATCGTGAAGGCCAAGCCTTCGGGCGCCAAGGGCAAGTACGTGCGCAAGGTCACGCTGACCAGCTCGATGGGTCCGGGCCTCAAGGTCGACCTCGCCGAAGTCGAGGGCGCCTGACGCTTCCCGCTCCGGCGGAAACGAAATCGAAGGGGAGGGCCGGCAATCGCCGCGCCCTCCCTTTTCGCGTCAGCTTCGAAGCAGCCGCCGAGCCCCGGCAAGTGCGCCGCTGCGCTCGGCCATGCGCTTCACCGCGCCGACCGATCCATCGAACGCTTCGAGCGCGCCGAGGAGCAGCCGGTTGGCGGCGCGCGGTCGCAGCAGGAACAGGCTCGCCGCTTCGACCGATGCGGTGCCGAACAGCGCCTTGTGCGCGCCCTCGCCCTCGGTGAAGTCGAAGAAGCGGAAGCGCCGCTCGCCGAAAAGGCGTTCGAGCGCGGCGAGCTGGAGCACCGTTCCCGGCGAGAGTTGCGCAAGGTCCGGACGATAGCCGAGCCAGGCATAGACCAGCGTTTCCCCCTCGACCGGCAGGCACAGGTAGCTCGCGGGCTTGCCGCCGAAGTGGAGGATGAACGTGCGCAGTCGATCTTCGCCAGCTGCGTCGCGCAGTGCTGCCTGCGCCGCTTCGCTCTCGGGCAATCCCGCGTCGAGAAGCCTCCCCTGATAGGTCGCGCGCGACAGCGGCAGCGCCTCGGCGAGAAATGCGTCGAAGCCGTCCGCGCCGCGATATTCGCGCAGGTCGAGCGCCCCGCCATCGGCACCGGCGAACTTGCGCAACTTGCGCCGCAGCGTCGAGCGCGTCTTGCCGGAAAAGCCCGCCATATAGCTCTCGAAACCGCCGTCCATCGCGATGTAATGGCGCCGGTAGCACTGCACCGGACCGGGGATCAGGCCGGGTCCGTGCGCGAGTATCTCGGCAACGGCCTCCGCGGGAACGGACAGCACCCGGTAGCCATCGGCATCGTCCGGGAGCGGCGGCAGCTTGAATTTGGCGCCGGACACCAGCTCTTCCAGCGAATGGGCGACGGTCGCGACCCTGCGCGGGACCGCGAGCAGCTCGCGCGATCCGACGAGGAAGCGGACGTTGGCCGTGGCGGCGGTCATCGCGCGCCGTAGAGGCGGTTGGACACGAACTGCTCGGCCATGCGCAGCGCGATACGGAGCTGGCTCGCGGGGAGGATCGGCCGCGGGATTTCCACGCATGCGGTGAGCGCGGGCGGACGCGAGGCGTATGTCGCCCCGGTCACGCCGGGCATCGCGGCGATACCTTCGCACAGCGCCTCGAACCGGCGGTGCACGATCGCGTTCGCCCGTTGGCGCGCGCGGCACAGCAGCTCGAAGCTGTGTGACACCAGCGTGAAGCTCGAAACCGAATGGTCGCGTGCATGGCGGATCGCGGCGAGCATCTCGCGAGCGGAGATCGCGGTGACCTGAGCGTGGCGCAAACGGCCGCCGAAACCGCGGATGCAGCCGGTCGGGACCTCGATCACGCCGCAGTGTTCCACCGGGCGGCGGTGACGCCGGGTCAGCGAAATGCGGCCCGCGCCGTCGTCGATCCCGGGCGTATGGCTCGAATCGTATTGCAGCCCGATCGCGGAAAGGGCGCGCAGCGTGTCGTCGCTCGCGCCGTAGTTGCCTGCCCGGAACGCCACGGGCGGCGGGGCGCCCGCCGCCACGAGAGTGTCGCGCGCCCAGCAGAGAATCGCGCACTGATCGTCGAACGCGAAGTCGGCGATGTTCTGACCTGTCGCGCCGAATGGATTGGCCGCTCCTGCGAGTTCGAGCCATTCGGTGTGGCAGTGCAGTTGCACATCGTGTCCTGCCGCGACGATCGGCCCAACGATATCCTCGATCGCCGCGCGTCCCCACACCAGCGCGGGCATCGGGTCGACGAAGAACACGCCCTTCAGACCATGCCGGTCCAGCAGCCGCATCTGATGGAACACGCCCACCGGGCCCGACGGTGTTTCGCAGGCGATCGAGCGCGCGAAGTTCTCCACGCGTCCGAGCCCGGCGAACCCCGCAGCGTATTCGGTGTCGATCGTGATATAGACCGCGGTCATGCGCGGGCGGTTACCAGATCGGGGTTAAGACCGCGTTAGATGCCGCCCGGCGTGAAATCGAAGCCCAGTTCGCCGAGCCCTTCGCACAAGGTGTGCATGCAGCTCTGGAGCGCATCGGCGTCGGTCGAGCGAATGACGAAGTTGGAGCCGACGCGCCCCTCGCGAAAGAACGGATAACTGCCGATCTGGCAATTCGCGTGCGCCTTCTCGACCTCGCGTAGCAACGCGGCGACTTCGCTTTCGGGAATGAACCCACCGACCGTCTCGCTCAGCAGCGGCGCGCCGCCCTCGAGCGTGCCGGTCAGCGAGTCGAGCATCTGCGCGGCGATGTGCGGCACGCCCGCCATCATGTGGACGTTGCCGATCTTGATCCCCGGCGCGCCCGACATGCGGTTGGGGATCAGCTCGGCGCCTTCGGGCACGCGCGCCATGCGCAGGCGGCCTTCGTTGAGCCCGCCCTTGTCGGCGTAGTAGCGCTCGAGCACCGCGCGCGCCTGCGGGTGGATCACGACCGGCACGCCGAGCGCCGCGGCCACCGCGTCGACCGTGATGTCGTCGTGCGTCGGGCCGATCCCGCCGGTGGTGAAAAGATAGTCGTTCGCCGCGCGCAGCGCGTTCACCGCCTCGACGATCCGCTCGAGCACGTCGGGCACCACGCGCACCTCGGCGAGGCGGATGCCCTGCACCTGCAGCCAGCTCGCGACCTGCGCGATGTTCCGGTCGTGGGTGCGGCCGGAAAGGATCTCGTCGCCGATCACGACGAGCCCGGCGGTGTAGATGCGGTCGCTCATAAGGAGGGGTTAGGCCAGCACCGGCGAGCGAGGAAGGGGCAAATCCTCCCCATCGTCTTGCGATGGGGAGGGGGACCGCGACGCCGCAGGCGTCGTGGTGGAGGGGCGGGTCGCACCAGCCCCTCCGTCAGCGAGCGCTGACGCGCTCGCTGCCACCTCCCCATGGCAAGTCCATGGGGGAGGATTATTCTGCCGCCTCGAGCTGCCGTTCCTCTGTCACGTCCGCCCTGCGAAACGCGACGATTCCGTCGTCGACCGGATCGCTTGCCATGCGCTTGCGGTCGAGCACGTATTCCTGGTTGAGCCGCCACGGATAGCCGACCGCGTTCTTCGGCATGATGTGCTTTCCGCGCTGGATATAGCCGGAAGAGAAATCGAAGATGTCATCTTCTTCCAGCTTCGCCTCGTCGGCTTCGCTCAACACCGGCACCGCGATCTGCGCATCCTTGGTCTCCATCGCGTTGAGCAGACGGCAGACATAGGCCGAATTGATGTCGGCGCGCAGCGTCCAGCTGGCGTTCAAATACCCGAACACCACCGCGAGATTGGGCAGGTTCGAGAACATGCAGCCCTTGTAGTAATAGCGCTGCGCGAAATCGACCGGTGCACCGTCCTGACTGACGGCGATCTTGCCCGCGATCGCGAGCTTCAATCCGGTCGCGGTGATTACGATGTCGGCCGGCAGCACCTCGCCGCTCTCGAGCTCCACCCCCTCCTTCACGAAGCGCGCAATGCGGCCGGTGACCACCTCGGCCTTGCCGCGCTTGATCGCCGCGAACAGGTCGTCGTCGGGAACCAGGCACAGCCGTTGCTCCCACGGGTTGTAGGGCGGGGTGAAGGGCGCGAGATCGAAGTCCTCGCCCATCGACTTGCGGATGCGCTTGTGCAGCCCGTCCTTCACCTTCTGCGGCTTGTCACGCGCCAGCTTGAAGCTGAAATCCTGCATCTTGATGTTCTTCCACCGGGTGATGCGGTAGGCGAGCTCCTCGGGCAGGATCTTGCGCAGGAAGTTCGCCAGCGCATCCTTCGCCGGGCGCGAGAACATCCAGGTGGGGGTGCGCTGGAGCATCGTCACGTGTTTCGCCTTCTCGGCGATTGCGGGCACGATGGTGACCGCGGTCGCGCCCGAGCCGATTACGACCACGTTCTTGTCCGCGTAGTCGAGATCCTCGGGCCAGAACTGCGGGTGGATCACCTGCCCTTCGAACTCGCCGAAATCGAACCCGGGATCGTAGGGATCGTCGTAATCGTAGTAACCCGAGCCGAGGTAGAGGAAGTTCGCGGTCAGCCGGGTGCGCGCGCCATCGGCCAGCTCGACCTCGACATGCCAGCGCGCCTCGTCGCTTCGCCAGTCGGCGGCGAGCACTTTGTGCCCGAAGCGGATCTTTTCGCGGATGCCGCGCTCGTCGACGATGCGGTGGAGGTAGTCGAGGATCGCGGGCGCGTCGGCGATCGATTTCTCGTGCTTCCACGGCTCGAACACGAAGCCCAGCGTGTGCATGTCGCTGTCGGAGCGGATGCCGGGATAGCGGAACAGATCCCATGTCCCGCCGAGGTTCTCGCGCCGCTCGACGATCGCGTAGCTGCGGCCCGGGCACATCGTTTCCATGTGCGCGGCCATGCCGATGCCGGAAATGCCGGCGCCGACGATCAGGACGTCGACGTCAGCCAGGGAATCCGAACCAGGACTTGTCGCGAGCATCGCCTCTCTCCTCTTGACGCAAACGTAAATCATCGCGCGGAGCTTGGCGAGTCCCGATGGCAAATTGCAACTGACTGGCGGGGCCCGATCGGCTAGGGGCCCGCGCATGCACTTGTGCCGCCTCGCGTTGCTCGCCGTTTCGCCGCTCGCCTTCGCCGTTCCCGCGGCGGCGCAGGAGCGCGAGCCGGCCGTGATCGTGGTGACGGGGCAGGGGCTGGAGGAAACGCCGGCCGCGCCCGCCTACGACACCGTCGAGATCGGACGCGAGCAGATCGTCGCCGCGCCATCGGGGCGGATCGAGGAGGTGCTCGGCGCGGTCGCGGGGTTCCAGCAGTTCCGCCGTTCGGACAGCCGCTCGTCGAACCCGAGCGCGCAGGGGGTGACGCTGCGCGCGCTGGGCGGCAACGCGACGAGCCGCGCGCTGGTGCTGCTCGACGGGGTGCCGATGGCCGATCCGTTCTTCGGCTATATCCCGCTCAGCGCCATCGCGCCCGAACGGCTCGGGTCGATCCGGGTGACGCGCGGGGGCGGCTCGGGACCGTTCGGTGCGGGCGCGCTCGCCGGCAGGATCGAGCTCGAGAGCGCCGATCCCGCAGGACTAGCGCCGCTCTCCGCCTCGCTGCTTGGCAACGACCGCGGCGAGAGCGAGGCGAGCCTCGGCCTCGCGGAAAATCTCGGCGCGGGCTTCGTGGTGACCGATGCGCGGTGGGACCGAGGGCAGGGCTTCTTCACCACGCCCGAAGACCAGCGCGTCCCGGCTACTGCGCGCGCGGCGTTCGAGAGCTGGTCGGCGGCGCTGCGCGCCGTCGCACCGCTGAGCGAGACGATCGAATTGCAGGCGCGCGGCCTCGTGTTCCGCGACGATCGCACGCTGCGCTTCGAGGGCGCGGATTCTTCGAGCGAGGGGCAGGACGCGAGCCTGCGGCTAGTGGGACGGGGTGGGTGGCGGTTCGAGGCGCTCGGCTATGTCCAGGCGCGCAACTTCTCGAACGTGGTGATCAGCTCGTCGAGCTTCACCCGCGTGCTCGACCAGCGCAACACGCCCTCGACCGGGCTCGGCGGCAAGCTCGAACTGCGCCCGCCGCTGGGCGAGGATCATGTCTTGCGGCTCGGCGTCGATTACCGCCGCGCCTCGGGCGAATTGCAGGAGGAGGCCTATAGCGGCGCGACCGGCGCGCTGACCGAGCGCCGCCGCGCGGGCGGGACCAACTCGGACCTCGGGCTGTTCGCCGAGCACGACTGGTCGCCCGGCGACCGGCTGGTGCTCAGCGGCGGGCTGCGGCTCGATCGCACGACGATTTCGGACGGTTTCTACCGCGCGCTCGATGCGGGCGGTGCGCTGGTCGAGGAGACGGTCGCGCCCGACCGCTCGGACTGGACGCTCGGCTGGCGGGCGGGCGCGGCGTTCGCGGCGAGCGACGCCCTGCGCTTGCGCGCGGCGGCCTATACCGCGCTGCGCCAGCCCACGCTCAACGAGCTTTACCGGCCCTTCGTGGTCTTCCCCGTGGTGACCCAGGCCAACGCCGCGCTCGACAACGAGCGGCTCGAGGGGGTCGAGACAGGGTTCGATCTAACGCCCGCCGAGGGCGTCGAGGTGACGCTGACCGCGTTCGACAACCGCGTCGAGGGCGCGATCGCGAACGTCACGCTCGGGCCGAACCTGCGTCAGCGGCGCAACCTGCCGGCGATCGAATCGCGCGGGATCGAAGGCGGCCTGTCGGTGACCCACGGTGCGCTGCGCTTCGACGGCTCGCTCGCCTTCACCGACGCGCAGGTCGAGGGCGAAGGCGCTTCGGCCGAGCTCGACGGCAACCGCCCCGCGCAGACGCCGCGCTGGGCGGCGGGCGCGTCGCTGGCGTGGACCCCGGCCGAGGGCTGGTTGCTTGCAGCCTCCCTCCGCCACGTCGGCGCCCAGTTCGAGAGCGATCTGGAAACCGACGTGCTGCCCGCCGCGACCACGCTCGGCGCTTTTGCGCAAGTGCCGCTTGGCGGCGCGCTGTCGCTGGTGCTGCGCGGCGAGAACCTCACCGGCGAGACGGTGGTCACGCGCAATGCGGGCGGTTCGATCGACCTCGGCGCGCCGCGCACCGTGTGGGCGGGGCTGCGCTGGGGTTATTGACCGGCGACAAGCCCGCGCTGCTCGGCCATTCCCATCGAGACGAGCAGCGGGTCGCTCTCCTGCTGGGCCTTGAAGTCCGCCTTGTCGCCCATGCCGCGCCAGTCGGCGAGTACGAGCGACTGCGCCACTGCGCCGCCGAGCGTGGTGCCGGGGCCGGTGACCACGAACAGATCGGGCGCGAACTCCCGCGCGGCGACCGCAATCGCACGGGTGAAGTCGTAGCTCTCGGTCACCTGATGGCCGAGCGTGTAGTCCCACAGCGCGCGCGCATCGGTCGAATGCGGCCACCAGATCGCGCCGCGCCCGTCGATCATCGGCAGCGCCGGCTGGCCGAACAACTCGGCGGGCAGCGCGGCGCGGCCTTGCTCGGCGACCGGGGCCTGCAAGTGCGTGTGGAACGCTGCGTGATTGCCGAGCCGCATCGGGAAGCGCCCGTCGACCGGTTCGACCGCGCCCTCGAACGCCTTCAGCCCCGCTTCGTCGCCCGCGAGCACGAGCATTCCGCCAAGGTCGATCGATAGCGCGAGCGTATGATCGGGCCGCGCGTCGATTTCGGCCACCAGCGCGAGCAGTTCGGTCTTGCGCACCGGATCGGGCCGCCAGTCGTCGCCGAGGAAGGGGTGGACGAGCTGCCCGCCGATCAGCGCCGCTTGCATCAGCGTGCCCATCGTGTTGGCTACGGTGAAGCCGTCCTCGGGTGAAACCGCTCCCGCGCACGCGAGCGCCGAGTACCAGCCCATCGAGTTGCCGGTGACCGCGACCACCTCGATTTCCTCGCGGTCGATGCTGAAGAAGTCGCCGAGCGTCGCGGTGAAGATCAGGCCCGAGGCGTTGTCGCCGCGGGTGTGGGTGGCCATGCTGAACCGCTCGGTCCCGTCGAGCGCGGAGATGGCCGGCTGCCCCGCATCCTCGCGCTGGCGGTCGAACGCGGCCAGCAGGTCGGGGTCGGGAAAATGGCGCGATAGGTAACCGAGCTCGGCCTTGTTGTACGTCCCGCGGCCCGGGCACACGACGACGGCGGTCTTCTTCATACCGCACCCCCCCCGAGAACGCGGGCGGCATCGACGATCCCGCCGACGTTCGGCATTGTCGCGGCGTAGGCCGGGCCGGTGGGGATGAAGCTGTCCTCGGCGACATAGCGCGCGTGGGGCACGCCGGTGCGCTCGGTCAGGAGCGCCATCAGCGCTTCGGCGAGGCCGCCGGTACGGCGGGTTTCGTCCACGATCAGCACGCGTTTCGCGTCGCCGATCGCCTCGAGCAGCGCGTCTTCGGGCAGCGGATTGAGCCAGTGGAGGTCGATCACGCGGCTCGCCACGCCGCTTTCTGCAAGCCGCTTTTGCGCCTGAAGCGAAAGGTGTAGCCCGTTGGCGTAGCTGACGAGCGCAAGGTCCTCGCCGTCGCCATGTGTCGTCACTTCGCCAAAGCCGATCCGCTCGGACGGGTCCGGGTAGTTCCGCAGCCACGCCCCGTCGCCCGCTTCGTGCAGATCGCGCATCGGGTAGAGCGCGATCGGCTCGAGGAAGATGACCAGCCGCTGCTCCTCGCGCGCCAGCCGTACGCATTCGCGCAACAGCTTCGCGGCGTCGGCGCCGTTCGACGGGCAGCACAGGATCACGCCCGGCACATCGCGCAGCGCGGCGAACGAGTTGTCGTTGTGGAAGTGGCCGCCAAAGCCCTTCTGGTAACCGAGCCCGGCGATCCGCAGCACCATCGGGTTGGTGAACTGCCCGTTGGAGAAGAACGGCAGCGTCGCGCCTTCGCCGCGGATCTGGTCCTCGGCGTTGTGGTAGTAGGCGAGGAACTGGATTTCGGGGATCGGCAGCAGCCCGTTCTGCGCCATGCCGAGCCCGAGGCCGAGGATCGACTGTTCGTCGAGCAGGGTGTCGATCACCCGCGCCCGGCCGAAGCGGGCGCCGAGCTTCTGGGTGACGCCGTAAACCCCGCCCTTGGCGCAGATGTCCTCCCCCATCAGCGCGATCTCGCGGTGCTCGAGCATGAGGTCGGTGAGCGCCCAGTTGATGCAGCGGCTCATGATCTGCGGGCTTTCCATCGCCTTCAGATCGCCGCCGAACGTTGCCGCGCGCGCTTCGGCGGAGGGGCCATTGCTCGGCGCGTTGTCGCGGTGGGGCGGGACGAGGCTCGCCATGACGTCCGGGGCGGTTTTCAGGCGCGGCCGCGTGACAGCTTCGGCGCGAACGCGCTCCACCCGGTCGAGCGTCTCGCGGTAGATCGCCAGCGCTTCGGCGGGATCGAGCGCCCCCGCCTCGCCGAGCAGCCGCACGGAGTGTAGCAGCGGATCGTTCGCTTCCTCAGCCTCGACATCGGCCCTGGCCATGTAGGTCGTGGGCATGTCCGCCCCGGCGTGGCCGTAGAGCCGCACCGTGCGCATGTGGAGGAAGGCGGGCTTGCGGCGCGTGCGGACATATTCGGCGGCGGCGCGCGCGGTGGCATAGGTGTCGTAGATGTCGAGCCCGTCGCAGGCGAAATAGCCGAGGCCGGGCCGGTGCGCGAAGTTCGCCGCGATCCAGCCGGTCGGCGTCCTGGTCGAGATGCCGATCCCGTTGTCCTCGCACACCCACAGCACCGGCATCGGCACCTTCTGGTAGGCGGTCCAGCACGAGGTGTTGATCGCCCCCTGCGCGGTCGAGTGGTTGGCGCTGGCATCGCCGAAGCTGCACATGACGATCGCGTCGTCGGGCAGCGTCCGGTGCTCGGGCCGCACTTTCTTCGCAAGGCCGATGGAATAGGCCGCGCCGACCGCCTTGGGCAGATGGCTGGCGATGGTCGAGGTCTGCGGCGGGATGTTGAGCGCCTTCGAGCCCAGCACCTTGTGCCGCCCGCCCGAAATCGGGTCCTCGCTCGAACACGCAAAACTCAGCAGCATGTCCCACAGGATCGACTGGCCGGGTACCTGGTTGGCGCGCTCGATCTGGAACGCGGCGTCGCGGTAGTGGAGGAAGGCCATGTCGGTGGGGCGCAGCGCGGCGGCGACCGCGGCCATCCCCTCGTGGCCCGAGGAACCGATGGTGTAGAACCCCTCGCCCGCCGCCTGCATCCGCCGGCTGGCGAGGTCGAGCGCGCGCGTCAGGCAACCCGAGCGGTAAAGCCGCACCGCCGCCTCGCGCCCCAGCGGTCCGCGCGGCGCTGCGCCCTGCGGCATGTCACCCGCGGCCACCCGGCGCAGGAAGTTCTCGTGAACGATTGTCGCCCGATCCATCGAGCGCCTGCTACCCGCTTCGGCGCAAAAGAAAAGGCGCAACAGCAATCGACGGACGGCATGGACCTCTTGCGCGAGCTTGCTAGAACGCGCGCTTTCCCAGGGGAGAGAGATCGCAATGAAAATGAGTGTCGCATCGGTCATCGCCAGCCTGCTGTTCGCCACGTCGCTCAGTGCGCAGGATCAGGAGCCGCAGCCGTCGCCCAATCCGGTCGAGGAGCAGGAGGTCGACGCCTCTCAGGAAGACGAAGGTCCGCTGCCTGCCGCGGGCAGCGGCGAGCCGGTCGCGACGAGCCCTGCCGATCCGGCCGAAGCCGACCGCGGGCAGGACAAGTGGGACGTCACGGCCCCGCGCGGCGCGACGATCCGGCAGATTCCGATCCGCACCGACGAAGGCACCTGGATGGACGTCGATGTCTCGCCCGACGGGAACACGCTCGCCTTCGCACTGCTCGGCGACATTTACACGATGCCGATCTCTGGCGGTGCACCGACGCGAATCGCGCAAGGGCTCGCATGGGAGGTGCAGCCGCGCTACTCGCCCGATGGCAGCCGGATCGCGTTCACTTCCGACCGCGGCGGGGGCGACAACATCTGGCTGATGAACGTCGACGGGTCGGACAAGCGGCAGGTCACGGAAGAGGACTTCCGTCTGCTCAATCAGCCGACCTGGAGCCCCGACGGCCGCTTCATCGCGGCGAAGAAGCACTTCACCACCGGGCGTTCGGCAGGCACCGGCGAGGTGTGGATCTACCACGTTTCGGGCGGCACCGGCGTCGCGCTGGTCGAGCGCGCGAGCGAGCAGCTGCAGAAAGAGCTCGGCGAGCCGATCTACGCGCCCGACGGCAGCGCGATCTATTACACCCGCAACGTCAGCCCCGGGCCGATCTTCGAGTATGCGCAGGATTCGACCCAGAGCCTGTTCGAGATCGAGCGCTACGACCTCAAGACCGGCAAGGTCACCACCGCGGTTTCGGGCTACGGCGGCTCGGTCCGCCCGACGCCGTCGCCCGACGGCAAGCTGATGGCCTTCGTGCGGCGCGACAAGGATCAGTCGCAGCTCTGGATCAAGAACCTCGAGACCGGCGCCGAGAACATGATCTACGGCGATCTCGACCTCGACCTGCAGGAGACCTGGGCGGTCTACGGCGTCTATCCGAACATGGACTGGACGCCCGACAGCGAATCGATCGTGTTCTGGGCGGGCGGCAAGCTGCGCCGGGTGAACGCCGACGGCAGCGGGCTCGCCGAAATCCCGTTCGCGATCGACGACACTCGCGGGGTGGCCGATGCGCCGCACCCGGTGATCCCGGTCGCGCCCGATACGTTCGTGGCGAAGATGCCCAAGTTCGCCACGCTATCGCCCGACGGCGAGCGTGTGGTGTTCGCGAGCCTCGGCAAGCTCTACGTCAAGGGTACGTCGGGCGGCGAGCCGCGGCGGCTGACCGAGCAGGACGGGGCGCTCGAGCTGTGGCCCGCATGGTCGCGCGACGGCGAGCGGCTCGCCTGGGTCCGCTGGACCGACGCCGGGCTGGGCGAGATCGTGGTCGCCGACGCCAACGGCGACAACGTGCGCGTCGTCACTCGCGAACCGGGCCACTACGCGGTGCCGCAATTCTCTCCCGACGGGCGCACGATCGTGTTCGAGAAGCGGGCGGGCGGCGGCCTTACCGCCCCCGAATACTCGGACAACCCCGGCGTCTATCGCGTGCCCGCCGCAGGCGGTGAGGCCGAGTTGATCGTGCGCGATCTCGGCAGTCCGCAGTTCGGCGCGGCGAACGACCGGCTGTTCATGATGGCGCAAGCCGACGGCAAGCTCCAGCTCGTGTCGACCGACATGAACGGCGAGGCGCGTCGGGTCCACGCGCAGGGCGAACTGGCGAACGACTACCGCGTCTCGCCCGATGGCGAGTTCTTCGCCTTCCGCCAGAACTACGAGGTCTTCGCCATGCCGCTGATGCCCGGTGGGCAGGCGGTCGCGGTCGAGGAGAAGGCCAAGTCGCTCCCGACCGTCCAGGCAAGCCAGGGCGGGGCCGACTACATCGGCTGGTCGGGCGATGGCGACACGCTCTACTGGTCGATGGGCCCGACGGTCTATCGCGCGAGCACCGCGGCGATGTTCCCGCGCGCACCGCAGCCCGAGGATGCGCCCAAGTTCGCGCCGCCCGAAAGCGGTATCTCGATCGCGCGCACGATCCGCGCCGCGAGCCCCGATGGCACGGTGGCGTTCACCGGCGCGCGCATCCTGACGATGGCGGGCGAGGAAGGCGCCGGTGCGATCGAGAACGGCACGATCGTGATCGAGGGCGACCGGATCGTCGCGGTGGGTCCGGCCGGCAGCGTCGAGATCCCCGGCGGCGCGACGGTGATCGACGCCACCGGAAACACGATCATGCCGGGCCTGGTCGACGCGCACGCGCACGGGCCTCAGGGCACGGGCGACATGGTGCCGCAGCAGAACTGGTCGCTGATCCAGAACCTCGCGATGGGCGTGACCACGATCCACGATCCCTCGTCGAGCGCGAGCATGATCTTCGCGGCCTCCGAACGGCAGCGTGCGGGAATGCTGTTAGCGCCGCGCATCTTCTCGACCGGCGAAATCGTCTACGGCGCGAAAGCGGCCGGGGTCTATGCCCGGATAGACGACTACGAGGATGCGCTCGCGCACGTGCAGCGGATCAAGGCGCAGGGCGGCATCTCGATCAAGAACTACAACCAGCCGCGGCGCGAGCAGCGCCAGCAGGTCGTCGCCGCGAGCCGCGCCGAGGACATGCTCGTGGTGGCCGAGGGCGGTTCGCTGTTCGGGATGGACATGAACCTGATCGCCGACGGCAACTCGACGATCGAACACAACGTGCCGGTCGACGTGATGTACGAGGACGTGCTGCAGTTCTTCAGCCAGAGCGACAGCAACTATACCCCGACCCTGGTGGTGACCTACGGCGGGCTCGCGGGCGATCCCTACTGGCGGCAGGCGACCAACGTGTTCGAGAACCCGCTGCTCGTCCACACCCCGCCCAGGCAATTGCTCGCCGCGACCGCGCGCCGGGTCACTGCACCCGAGTGGGCCTTCGTCGACGACAACAACGCGCGCGAGGCTGCCAAGCTGGCCGACCGTGGGGTCAAGGTGTCGATCGGCGCGCACGGACAGCAGGCTGGCGTGGCCGCGCATTGGGAGCTGTGGAGCTTCGTGCGCGGCGGGATGACGCCGGTCGAGGCGCTGCGCGCGGGCACGATCGTCCCGGCGCAGTCGCTCGGCATGGCGGCCGACATCGGCAGCATCGAGCCGGGCAAGCTCGCCGATCTGGTGATCCTCTCGGCCGACCCTTCGCAGGACATCATGGCGAGCGACGATATCGAACGCGTCATGCTGGGCGGTCGCCTCTACGATGCGCAGACGATGAACGAGGTCGAGACCGGCGACTTCCAGCGCCTGCCGTATTGGTGGGAGGACTGAGAGCGACCTCGTAGCAGGTTTGGTTCACGCGGAGACGCGGAGAAGAAAGAAGAGAGGGGTGATTCACACGAAGACACAAAGACACGAAGATGGTGTGCGTCCCCGCGCCGTAGGCCTTGCCTGTAAGCGCCACGCTCGAAGTTTAAGCGCGGCTGCGCCGCGGACACGACATCTTTGTGCCTTCGTGTCTTCGTGTGAGAAAAAATTCTCGCGTCTCGCGTGAGAGAAACTCCCTCCGCGTCCTCTGCGCGAACTCACTTTCTTCGGCACCCCGTGCACAAAAAACAAAAAATGGGCCCAGGTGCGGTCGCACGCGCCTGGGCCCAGGGGTGCATGCCCGCCGGGTGCGGGGGGCGCATGCCGGTTTGAGCATGTTCCCGGCGGGCATACGGGGGGAGGAAGGGGTCAGAATCCGAAGCGCAGCGTCGCACGCAGCGCGTAGCCGATCTCCTCGTTGCGCTCCTCGGCCGACAGCTCGCCGCCGATCGAGTAGAATTCGTCGCCGCCCATGCCGCGCAGGCGGGCGAACCAGCCGCTCGCGCGCTGCTCGGGGATCAGCGTGAAGCTGTCGCCGCCCTCGAAGCTGGCGGTCGTCGCGCCGAGCTCGCCGGCAATGATTTCGCGCCAGCCGCCCTCGGCTTCGACCCGCAGCCAGTTGTCGTCGCGGCTGCCCATGCCGAACAGGTCGGCGCCCGCGGCGAGCGCGAGGTTGAGCCCGGTCTCGTCGCTGGTGCGGTCCTCGATCGTCAGGTCGAGCGCCTCGCCGCCGCCGGTCTCGGTGAAGCCGTCTTCGCTCAGCCGGATGTAGTCGAGGATCACCGAAGGCCGCACGAACAGGTATTGCGAGCCGGTTTCGAACGAGGCGCCGCCCATGAACGAGACCACGTTGCCCGACCATTCGCGGTCGATCGTGCGCTCGACCTTCTCCTCGCCGTTCATCCCGGTGAAGAAGCGCGAGCCTTCGAAGTCGGCCATGCCGTAGGAGCCGCGCGCGAAGCCCGAAAGCCCGCCCCAGGTCCCGCGCCAGTAGGCGGCTGCCTCGTAAGTGTTGGAAATGACGGTGTTCTCGTAGCCGCTGTCGTGGCGGTTCCACAGCCAGGAGCCGGTCACGCCGAAGTCGCCGAAGCCGGTCGTGGTCTCGAGCCCGCCCGAGAAGCCGAGCCCGTCGAGGTCGTACGAGGCGGTCTCCCCGGTATCCTTGGTCGAATCCCAGCCGGCGAAATCCAGCACGACGCGCATGTCATCCTCGGGCTTGAACGGCCCGCGCGGATCGGCGAGCCGACGGGCGAAGGTCCGCATGCCGAGGCTCACGCCCTCGAACGAACCGCCCGCGTGATCGGGAAGAACCTGGGCGACGTAGGCACCGAACGTGTCGCCCTCGGTCACGCCGAGGAACACGCCCGCGACCTCGTCGTCGTTGGCGAGCGCCTCGTAGAACGCATCGAACGCCGCGGCCTGCGAGCGGTTGAGGCCGAGTTCCTCGGTCGCCTTGCGCGAAATGTCGACCGCGATCTCGCCGGCGACATCGTCGATTTCGAGCGTCGCGTCGTAGAGGAAGGGGACGAGCGTGCTGTCGGCGTCGAGTCCGTCGGCGCCGACCAGATCGCTCGCGGTGATCACGACAAAGTTGCCCTCCGCGCTCGCGATGTCGGTGACGCGCAGGCGCAGCTTCGCGCCTTCCTCGAAGCTGGCGGTGCCGCCCACGGTGATCGCGGTGCCGCTCTCGCCGGTCTGGTCGAGTGTCGCGATGATCACGCCGTCGGCGCCCACGTCGAGCGAGCCGATCGTGGTGGGCGAGCGGAGGTCGAGCACGCCGCCGTCGCCCAAATCCACCGCGAGATTCGCGCTCCCGGTAAGCGTGCCCGCGAACACGGCCGTATCGGAGAGCGAGAGTGTGCCGCTGCCGCCGCCGAAGTCCGCGTCGCCCGAAAAGCGTGAGGTGCCAGCGAGCGAGAGCTCGTCGGCCTCACCGCCGAAGGTCACGTCGCCTGTGTAGGCGCCGTCGCCCGACAGTGCGAAGCGATCGACCCCCGCGCCGAAGGTCACGTCGCCCTTGGCGGTCCCGTCGCCGAGGTCGAACAGGTCGGCGCCCGAACCGAAGCGGATGTCGCCCTCGATCGAGGGTGCGTCGATGCCCGAGCCGACCGCGATCTGCTTGACCGCCGCGCCCGAGGTCACCGCGGTGAGATCGATCGCGACATTGCGGCCGGAACCGGCGGTTGCGCCCGAAGCGACGATCTTGCCTCCGTTCTCGACCGTGGTGAGCGTGCCGCTGCGGTCGACGATCGCCACCGCGGTGCCATCCGCGCCGGCCTTCGCCTCGATCTTGCCGGTGTTGCGAAGCAGCGGCATATCCGCGCCCGCATCGACCGCGACTGCGGTCGCGACCGCGTCGTCGTCGTTGCCGGTCGTTGCGCCGATGATGCCCGAGTTGCGCAGCTCGGGCACGTCGGCGCCGGCGCCGAGCCGCACCGCTGTCGCAGCCGCATTTTTCGACGAGGCGGACACGGTGCCCGACACGGCCATCCCGTTCGCGACCGTGACCGCGCCGCCGTGGCCGCCGACGACCAGCCCGTTGCCATCGACCCCGGCGTAGACGCCGCTGCCCGCGATCGAGCCTTCGACGATCACTCCGAAGCCGGTCCCGGTCGAGGGCACCGCGCCGATCGCGATGTCGCCCGCGCCGCCGATCACGACCGCAGGGGCCGCGCCGTAGGAAGCGACCTTGGCGGTGCCTTCCTCGGCATCGGGCAGGCCGTCGCTGTCCTCGTCGGCGTTGTCCTTGTCGGCGTCCTTGGGCGCGGCGGCGAAGACGATGCCCTCGGCGACGTCTCCCTCGATCACCAGCGCGCTGCCGCCCTGAAGCAGATCGTCGGCGTCGAGCTTGGACGTATCGGAGGGTGCCGCGGTGTTGCGATAGCCGGTCGCGCCGATCTCGCCCTGTACGGTCAGCGTGCCGCCGATGGCGCCCGACAGCCTTGCACCGGCCGCGTCCTCGCCTTGCGCCCCGATCTTGCCCGCGAGGCGGACGTCGCCGCTTACCTCGTCGAGCGCGACGCCGACGCTGCCGTCGCCCTTGACCGTGGTGTCGCCGTCGTGCGTGAAGTCGCCCGTCAGCCGGTCCTCGTCCACGATGCCAGCCGAATCGTTGCCTTCGACCGCGATCGTGCCCGAATGGTCGATGTTGCCGGTGAGCTGGCCGCTCACACGGATTCCCGCGCGGCCGCTGCCGACCGCGAACGGACCGTCGAGGTCGCCGTCGTTGTCCGCGTCGGCTGCGGTGTAGGTCTCGTCGATCGTGATCGTGCCCGAGTTGACGACGTCGGCGGTGCGGTCGCCACTAACGAGGATGCCGCTTCCGCCATCGGCGTTGGTGACGGTGATCGCGCCTTCGTTGGTCACGTCGTGGTTCGAATCGATCGTCACCGCGGCGCCGCTGGTCAGCTTGATCGAACCGTCCTCGCTCACCCGGATCGCGTCGGGCGCGCCGTTCTTGACGGTCGAGGTGCGCACCGGAGCGGTGCGGTCGTCCTCGATCACTGTCTGGGCGGCGAGCGGGGCGGCCAGCGCCGCGAGCGCGGTGCCGGCGTACAGGTAACGAAGCATGGGTCCTCCTTGTCCTTTTCGAGACGGAGGACGGAGACCTCGGCGCGCAGCCTTGCCGCAGATGTGAAAAAATTCTGGGCGGATCAGAACCGGGCGTCGAGGCCGAGCCGAATCGTGCGCGGTTGGAGCGGCGTGACCTGATCGCGGCCCATCGCGAACGGCGTGCCGAGCGCGAAGCGGTTGCCCTTCACGTCGGCGAGGTTGGTCAGCGAGAGCGAGACGCCGAAGCGCTCGCGGCCGACCCGCACCGTCAGCCCGCTGTCGAGATAGTCGCCCTGCAGGTCGCCGAGCTCGGGCCCGATGCCGAGCCGCGACTTGCCGACGTAGCTCGCCCAGCCGTGCGCCTTGAGCTCTAGCCCGTTATCGAGCCAGGTGCGGTAGTCGGCCCCGAGCCGCGCGGCGAAACCGGCGATGTTCGGCACGTGGGTGGCGCGCGCGAGGGTGATGAAGTTCGGCTCGTCCACCCGGCTGTCGTTGTAGGTCATCCCGCCGCTGACGCGCAGCTCGGGAGTTAGCTCGACGCCGCCCGAGACGCTCGCAGTCCACACGCGCCCGTCGCCGATATTGGCGGTGCTCGGCAGGCCGAGGTCGTCGATGAAGTCCGCCTGGATGTCGCTCCAGCGTGTGTGCGACAGGCTGGCGGAGAAATCGAACGGGCCGAGCCCCGGCGCGCCGTGGCGCGCGCCGAACTCGAACGTGGTCGCATGATCGCTGCGGAAGCGGCGCACGAACTCGCCCTCGATCGCCAGCCCGCCGGGGCGGAACCCCTCCTGATAACGCAAGTAGAGCGCGGTCTCGGGCCCCACGGTCGCGAGCAGTGAGGCGGAGGGGAGGAACGCGGTCTCGGTGCGGCTCGCGGTCACTTCGGCGCGTGCGGCGGCAAGCGCGAACGGCACGTCCTCGCCCGCGCCGCCGAGCCGCGAATGGGTGTAGCGTGCGCCCGCGGTGGCGATAAGGTTCTCGGCGACGCGCAGGCTCGCTTCGCCATAGGCGGTCGCCTCGGTGACGGTGTTGAGCACCCCGGTCGCGCTCATCTGTTCGTCGGGCGCGCCGAGCGAGCGGGTCAGCCGGGTGCGGTTGTCGGTGAAGCTGAGGCCCGCCAGCCAGCCGAACCGCTCGCCGAGCGGCTGCCACAGGCGGGTCTCGTTGGCGATCATCCGCGTGTCGTTGTCCTGCACGAACAGGCGCTCGGGGCCGCCGGGCGGGGTCGCGTCGTAGCGTTCCTGCAAGTCCTGCGACGCGATGCCGGTGGTCGAGCGGAGCCGCCCCTCGCCGATCCGCCCCGAAATCACGAACTGGCCGTGGAGGTAGTCGGCGCGCGAGCCTTCGCGCACCTTCGCCGAGCTGGTCAGCGGATCGCCGTCGCGGTCCGCGTACTGGCTGTCGTCCGAGCGGGTCGACTGGCCGAGCCCGATCAGATCGATCGTCCACTTGGGCGCGATCTCGACGCGCACGATCGCGCGCCCGCCGAGAATATCGGTGCGGTTGACGTCGGTGCGGTCGAGTGCGGGCTTGTCGATATAGCCGCCCCGGGTCGCGGCATCGAGCGTGACGCGCAGCGCGGCGCGGTCGGGCGCGAGCGGCAGGTTCAGCGTCGCGTTGGCGTCGGCGCCCGGCTCGCCGTGCTGGACGAGCTCCCCGCCGATCATGGCCGAGCCGCTCGTCACGTCCATCTCGGGCATGTTGGGCACGATGCGAATGATCCCGCCGAGCGAACCCGCGCCATAGAGCGTGCCCTGCGGGCCTTCGAGCACCTCGACCCGCTCGAGGTCTGACAGGCGCAAGTCGGGATCGGGCGCGTTGTAGCTCAGCCGCAAGTCGCCGAGGTATTGGCCCACGGTCGCCTGAGTCGGGCCGGTAAAGCTCGAATCGGCGATCCCGCGGATGAAGAGCTTGTTGCGCCCGCTGCCCAGATAGGTCGAGGAAACGGTGGCAACGCGCTGGGTGATCTTCTCGGTGCCCCCGATCCCGCCGAGTTCGAGCGCGTCGCCGTCGAGCATCGAGACCTGCCCGGGGAACTCGCTGCGCGGCGTGTCGCGCTTGCTCGCGATCACGACGATTGGCGGCGCGGGCGGCGCGGGCCTGGGCAGGGCGGGGGGCGGAGGCGCGGCGCGGGCTGGAGATCGCGCAGTGCGCTGCCCGCTCTGCGGCCGGGGAACGAGCCGCCAGGCCGATGGCCCGACTGCGACTGCGCGCGCATCGGTCGCGCTCGCGAGCCGTCGCACGGCTTCGTTCGCGTCCATCCTGCCCCGAATGCGGCGGATCGTTTTTCGCGCGATCGCCGGATCGGCAATCACTATGCTGCTGCCGGTCTGGCGCGCGATCGCGATCGCCGCCTGGGCCGCGCTGCCCGCAGGCGCGTCGACCGCGACACGCTGGGCGTGCGCGGCGGCGGGGGCCGCGGCGACAGCGGCGATCGCGAGGCAGGCGAGGGGGCGCGGGCGCATGTTTACGGCGTTTCGACCATCCAATCTTCTCCGGCCTTGCGCACCGAGACGCCGAGCAGCGGACCGAGCGCCGCCGGGTTTTCGCGCAAGGGTGCGATCATCACGCTTCCGCTGACCGGGCTGGCGGCACTTCCGCCGGCGACCCGATAGCGCACCCCGGTCGCCCTGGCGAGATCGCCGACCACATCGGCGAGGCTCGCCTGCGCGAACGTCAGCCGGCCCTCGCGCCACTCGCCGACTTGCGCGACCGGGACTTCGGACAGCGTGTAGTCGGCCGAGCCGCGCGCGCTGACCAGCCGGTCGCCCGGTTCGAGCCGGACGTTCTGTTCGGCCGGGTTGAACAGCACCACGCCCTCCGAAACGCCGACGGTGAGATCATCGACGTCGAGCCGAACATCGAACGTTGTGCCGGCATCGACCAGCGTATCGTCGCCGGCCTCGACCCGGAACGGGTGCGCGTCATCGTGGCGAACGTCGAACAGCGCCTGCCCGGCTTCGAGGCGGGCAAACCGCGGCTGGTCCTCGTCGAGTGCGATCCGCGAACCGCCGCCGAGCTCGATCGTGCTGCCGTCGGCGAGCGCGATGGTGCGCGTCTCGCCCGGGGCGGTTTCGTAGACACGGCCATCGCCGCCCATCTGCCACACGCCGAACGCAGCCAGCCCGACAAGGCCCGCCGCCAGCGCCGCGCCGAACCAGCGCCGATTTCCCGCGGTGCCGACCTCTTCGATGTCGTTCGCAGGAACCGGTGCGGCCGCGAGCGCTTCGGCCGCCTCGATCGCGGCCATGCTGATCCGGTCGTAGGCTTGCGCGTGGGCCGGGCTTCGTTCGAGCCACGCGGCGAAGCCGTCCCAGTCGTCGAAGGCAGGATCGCCGGTTCGCACGGCCCAGGCCGCGGCTTCTTCGAGGATGGAATCGTCATGCGGCATGGGCCGAACCTCCTGCGAGGAAGACGGAGTCGATCGGGTCAAGCCTCATCCAGCCGCTCCTTCAATTCGGCGAGCGCGCGGTAGGCGCGCCGCAGGTCGCTTTCGACCGTGCTCAGGCTGACCCCGAATTCATCGGCGACCTGTCGCTGAGCGACGTTGTCGATCCGGTGGCGACGGAAAATCGCAGCTGCGCGCGGATCGAGCCCGTCGAGCGTCCGCTCGACAAGGTTCGCGAACTGCCGCCCCGCGATCACGCGCTCGGCGGAGGGGTTGTCGGCGACGCCCGGAGCCACTCCCGCCTGTACCTCGCTCCAGTCGCGGTCGCGCTGCGCCGCCTGGACCTGCGAGCGGTATCGATCGATCATCAGCGTGTTGGCCGCGCGGAACAGATAGGCGACGGGAGAAGCCACCGGCCCCGTGCTGCCGGTCGAAATCTTCAGCCACAGTTCCTGCAGCAAATCCTCGGCCGCATCGTCCGCGCCGCGCGCAACGAAGAATCGCAGCAGCCGGTCCCGGCTGTCGAGAAAGGCCCTCTCGAGGCCGCTCGCGGGCTCGTCAGCGAGCAAGATCGCCCGGCGGTGAAGGCATGATCGCTTCGGAGCCGAATGGCCATCGGCGGGAAGGAAGGGACCGGGTCTGGAAATCCAACATGGCGAGATTGCGGTTCAGATCAAAGTTTCCCATCGCGCCGCGCTGCCGTCGAAGCGCTCGTCTCAACGGTTTGATTGCGAGCCTTTGCGGGAAAGCGGTGTAGCCGTTCGGGTGGCCGACGAATATCCGCCGTGGCCGGTCCAGCGCAAGAGACGAATGACCGCCGCAAAAACCGCCGGAGCGCCCGGTTGCCCGATGGTGTAGTGACAAAAGACTTACAATTCAGCATACAAGGCCCGGCACCTCGCTTGCAGGTGCACTTCACAGCACCGTCGGCGTTCAACAGGAAAGGGGCGCAATGCTCTACCAATTGTCGTGGCGCGGCCGGATCGGTCGGCTTCGTTTCGCCCGCACGGCAGCGATTACGATTTCAGGCCTTGTCGGATTCGCCAGCGTTCCCGGCTCCGCTCGGGAAGAGCAGCAGAGCGTCGAGGAACTTTCCCCGGCCGGCCTTTTGGTACTCGACGAGGCTTTCGCCCCCGAACCGCTCGCTTCCGCCGAAGAGCTGCCTTCACCGGGTGCTTCGCCGCCCTTGGCCGTGGACCCGGAAACGCACCAGGCGGAGGTTGGGGTGGCGGAGGGCGTGTATGGTCCCGAGGATCTCGAGGGGCCCGTCGTAGCGGGCGAACGCTCCGCGCGCTCGTATGCTTCCTTCGGCGAAGACGTCGCCGCGATCAAATGGGAGCTTGCGGCGGTGACAGCCTACTACACTGCCACCAACGCGCCGAAGCTGTTCAAGAATCCGCGACTGCCGCGCTTCAAGAGCGAAGGCTGGTTCGGAGTCTCCACGAACAACGTCGGCGTCGACAAACTGGCCCATGCCTATTCCGCCTATGTCATCAGCGAACTGTTCTATGGCAGGCTCAAGCGCAAGACCGGCGGCGCGCCGGGTATCCAGTACACCGCCGCGGCGCTGGGCTCGGGCGTCATGCTCTGGTCCGAAGCCTTCGACAGTATCGAACCGGACGGCGGCTGGTCGTGGGAAGACGTCGCGATGAACACTGCGGGCGCCGGCTTTTCCATCCTGCGCAACTCGGTCCCCGGCCTCGACAAGAAGCTGGACTATCGCCTGATGGTCGAACCCAACGAGGACATATATACCGTCCGGGGCAAGGAGCATTTTGAGCAACAGCGCTATTTCTTCGCGCTCAAGTTGTCGGGCTTCGAAGCCTTCGAGCGCAGCCCGCTGCGATTCGCCGAGCTGCACCTCGGCTATCACGGGGACGATTTCCGCCTAGAAGACAGAGCCGCCGGGATCAGGCCCAAGCGGCACGTCTTCGTCGGCATCGGGCTGAATTTGCGCGAACTGCTGTTCAAGGATGCCAAAAGCCCGGCAGGCCGCGTGGCAGGCGAAGTGCTCGACTACTTCCAGCTACCCTACACCGCCGTGCACCAGCACATCACCGAGTAAAAGCGATGCATGGCTCGCTGGCGGAGACGGAGTCCGCCTGCACCAGTTGAAAAATAACGACTTTTTTGCTGTTTCATGAACTCGTCATAAAACCAGTCATAAAATCCCTGCGGCTTGAGGTGAACCAGTACGAAGGTCCGCGGTTCAATTCAACAGAATCGAGTTGCATATGGCTTGGCGAGACGGATGAGCCGTGGCCGATCCATGCTGTTGATGGGCATTAACCGAGGCTTCTGTCGCGTCCGAAGCTGGGCCGCTAGCCGACTGACCGCCTTTGGGGGCGGCACGGGCCAAAGCGGACCTTGGCTTCAAGGCGAGGCTTTTTATCCTCAGTGACCGTTATACGCGGCATTTTTTCTGGTCTGATGCGGGCGAGCGGTACATTGCCCCCTGGACAAGATTCTCTGCACGACGGTTAATGTTAGAATCAAACTTTTCCTCTTTCCTTATTTGCTTACTTTGGCCGATTGGTGGACCAGACTGTAGTGAAACAGGAGGGATTTCAGTGAAGCCGCTCGCTGGTGCAAATGCCAAGGGAGAGCCTTATGTTCGGCCCAAGGGGGTCGAAGAGGAGATCAGCGCAGCGCTGGATTGGCCCTTGGACAAGGTTCTCGCGCTTGCTGCCGAAGGACATCTCAAGCCGCAGACTCTGGTCTACTTCGTGCGGAACTTCCGCCCCAGCAGGTCGACGCCGGCCTACGACCGGCTTGTCGTTGCGTTTTTCTCGCGCCTCCAGCGAGCCGGGCAACGGTTGATCCGCAATCTCTCCGAGGTCGATCGCGAGCGGATTGACGAGTTGGTCAAGGACCGCGCCCTCGAGCTGCTTGCGCAAGACCGCCTCGATATATTCGAAATGAGCTTCAAAACCGGAGCCGAGCGCCTGTACCTGACGGCGCTGGCCAAGGTCCGCCTTCGCACCGCGACCGAGGTTGCGCGCGAGGATCTGGTCAAGCCCGGATCAGATCTGACCGGAGAGGAAGTTGCGGACGCCGTGGGCTTCGCCAATCCCTCTCTGCCGCTCGCCGAGGCCAGGGCCATGCTGTCCGAGATCCTCGGGCTGCTCACCGAAAGGGAGCGTGAAGCAGTGACCTACGTGCACGCCTTGGGGCTCAGCGAACTTGATGCCGCCGAGCAGATGGGCTGCACGGATCGCAACGTACGCTATTTGTTAGCAAGCGCGCGCCGCAAAGCGCTCGCGGAAGGAAAGGGCGCGCGCAAGCCGTCGCGCGTAGACAGTGTGAAGCCATGACCAAGGAAAATACAGCAGTCGAAGCACTCGACGACGTTTTGGCGCTGGTGCACGAGGAGCTCGAGGGCGGAGCGAATGGCGACGCCGTGCGTCGACTGGCCGACCGTTACCCCGCTCACCGCAAGGCGATCCTCGCTTTCGTCGCGGAATGGCTCGCAAGTGACGGGAGCGACCTGCCCGACGACATGTCCGTCGTCGGGCAGACCGTCTCCGGCCACGCTGAGCTTCTCGAACGGTTCTGGGCGGCGCGTCCCGAGGGCGCATCCCCGTTTCATCGCCCACCAAAGGAACTCAAGGCAATGGCGTCACGTGCACGCATCGATACCGCGATCCTGCGCAAGTTGCTCAAAGGCCTGGTAGATACGACCACTATACCCGGCAAGCTCGTGGTGCTGCTCGCCGAGGCGAGTGGAGCGGCCAAGGCACAAGTCTGGGCGTATCTGACCTCGCCGGCGTTAGCAACCGCCCCTGGAACCGATTACTTTGCCCCGTCGGGCAGAACGGCTCCGGGGCGCTCGAGCTTTGCCGACGTGGTTCGCAATTCGAGCCTTTCTGCTGAGGATCGGGACTTCTGGCTGTCCGGATTGGAGACCTGAGTGGACGCGTTCGCGCTCATCCGCGCACGAGCCCGAGAGCTGAGGGAAGCGGCCGGCGTCGCCGATACTCAAACAGCAGCGGAGGTTGTGCGGGCCGTGGCGGCGGAACGCGGTCTCGAGATACGGCCGCTTCCGCCCGATGACGATGAGCTCGAGGGCTCACACGGCCTGCTGTGCCGGGAGTTCGCGCAGATCCTGCTCCGCAACGACCTCCCAGCGAACGAGCTGAGCGAGATAATCGCCCACGAGATCGGCCATTTCGCCGTGCACGAGGGGGCAGAGCGCGGTGTCTATCCGCGCACTGAGGACGGCGGCTCGGATCCGAGCCAGCGGATCGAGACGTACGGCATCAAGGAGCGCCGCGAAGGTCAGGCGAACAGTTTCGCCCGCGAGCTCGTCCTGCCACGATCGCTCGCTCGCCGTCTGTTCGAGGAAGGGTGTTCGGCACACGACATCGCGAACAGCCTGGAGGTCCGCTACGAGACAGTCCTCCAGCAACTCGCCGACGGCGTCTTGCTGCCCAAGCTCGCGGCAGCAGAAGGCGGGGCGGCGGCGGGCGACACGCCATGCAACCCTGCGCAACAGCGCGCGGTCGATCACCGCGGCTCGCCGTTTCTGACCGGTGCGGGTCCTGGAACCGGCAAGACAAAAACCCTCACTGCCCGGGTCCTGTCCCTTCTTGCCGAAGGGGTTCCGGCCGATCGCATCCTCGCGCTGACTTTCTCGAACCGAGCTGCGCGAGAGCTGTCCGAGCGGGTTCAACGCTCCGTAGGGGACGGCGCCATCAACATCTGGGCGGGCACGTTCCACGCTTTTGGTCTCGACACAATTCGCAAGCACCACGCGCTGTTCGGCGTGTCCTCCGATCCGAGGGTGATCGATCCGACCGCCAGCGTGGCGATGCTCGAGGAGGCTCTTCCGGCGCTCGATCTCACCCATTATCTGAACCTCTTCGAACCGGCGATCGCACTTCGCGATCTCCTGCGCGGCATATCGCGCGCCAAGGATGAACTCTGGGCGCCGGATCAATACCTAGCGGCGGCCGAAGCCATGCGGATCGCGGCGACGACGGCCGAGGAACTCGAAGCTGCGGCGAGGGCGCGGGAGGTAGCCGTCGTCTACCGCCACTATCAGGACGAGCTGACCCAGCTGGGCGCACTCGATTACGGCGACCTGATCATGCTTCCGATCTTCAAGATGCGGGAGGATCGCGACTTTGGCGCTCTCATGCGCGGCCGTTTCGACCATGTCCTAGTGGACGAATACCAGGACGTGAACCGGGCCAGCGCGATGCTCGTCCGAGAGCTCGTCGGCGACGGCGACAACCTCTGGGCCGTCGGCGACGCCCGGCAATCGATCTATCGCTTTCGCGGGGCATCTGCCGCAAACGTCGCTCGCTTCGAGCAGGACTATCCGCGCGGGCGCCGCGACGGACTCGAGGAAAATTACCGCTCGAGCGAGGAAATCGTCGATCTGTACACCACGTTCGGCTCGCGGATGCGCGTGAGCAGCTACGCCGGCCCTGCCGGCCTCGACGCGGTGAAGGGAGCGGGCGGCGCACCGCCCGCTCTCTTCGCATGTGCCGACTCCGACGAGGAAATGGATGTCCTCGCCGGCTCCATTCGGGAGCTTGAATCCGCCGGCGTCCCACTCCGCTCGCAAACGGTGTTGTGCCGCAGCAACGGCGCGCTCGCCAAAGTGGCCGATGAGTTATCGGACCGCGACGTCCCGGTCCTCTACCTCGGCCCGCTGTTCGATCGACCGGAGGTCCGCGACCTGCTGGCACTGCTTTCGCTGGTCGTCGACGATGCTGGCACGGGTCTGGTCCGGGTCGCCGGGTTCCCCGAGTACAGGGTTCCCCTCGCGGATACGCTCACCGTCATCGCGGGCGCTCGCGCAGACGGCGTGCGGGTTGTCGAGCGCTTGGCAGACGCGGAAAGCCTACCCGGACTTTCACCAGAGGGACGCGCGGGGCTGTTGCTTTTGTCACTGCATCTCGACGGAACCGGTCCGGGAACGACGCCTTGGCTCGCGTTGAGCCGATACCTGTTCGACGCGAGCGACTATGTGGGAACCGTTCTCGGCGGTTCTGCCGCCGCCGATGTTCTGCGCCGTGTAGCTGTCCGTCAACTCATCGACACCATGCGCGCGATGCCCCTGAGCGGTTCGGGCACCCCCATTCGCCGTGCGCTCGATCGCGTCCGTCACATGATCCTGCTCGCAGACGAGCGCGAACTGCGGCGCCTGCCGCCTGAGCTCGAAGGGCTCGACGGTGTCAGGCTGATGACCATCCATGCCGCCAAGGGTCTCGAGTTCGAAGCCGTGCATCTGCCTGGGCTCTACAAGGGTGCAATCCCGGCGGCGAACCGCAAGCCCGCTTGTCCGCCACCTGCGGGAATGCTTGGCCCCGAGGACGCCCACGCACACGAAGCGGAAGAGGAATGCATCTTCTTCGTCGCGATGTCGCGCGCCAAGCGGCACCTTCGCCTTTACCGGCCGCGAACCCGCGGAGGGCGCAACTCCAATCCTTCGCCGTTTCTCGACGGGCTGCGGGTCGCTGCCGGCCATGAGGTTGTGAAACGAACTCGGACCCGCCAACCCCGCGCCTATCCGCCGGTCACGGCACCTCCCGCGCCAGAAAAGCTCAGTGCCCGGGACATCGAGCGCTATGCCGGCTGTCCCCGCCGTTTCTTCTACGAGAGCGTTCTCCAGTTATCCCGACGCGGGCGGGGCAGCGCCTATCTCGATGCGCATGGCTGCCTGCAACGCGTGATCGCGTACATGCGCGGACTCGATCCGGGCATGGCCTACGACCGGGCGCAGGCGAGCGCGGTGTTCGACCAGGCCTGGGCTGCGACGGAGCTCGATCAGCATCTCTATGGCCCGGCTTATCGCCGTCTCGCCCAGTCCATGCTCGATCGTCTGCACGCCTCGGCCGCCGGTGCCGCGGCGCAAGTCGGCGAACTCTCGACCGTGATCGGCGGCGAGCGCATCAGCGTAGCGGCGGATCGTATCTTTAACGTGGGCGGGGCCGAAGTGGTCCGGACGATCCGCTCCGGGCGCCAGGGCAGCACCGACGCGGACAAGCTCTCGGCGACTATGCTTATCAAGGCAGTCGAGGAAACGTTCGGCCCGGCGGCGCGTATCGAGAACCACTACCTTCTCGGCAGCGACCCGCTGCCGATCACCCAGACCAGGCCGAAGTACAACAAGCGCGTCGCCGATTGCGAAGGGGCGGTCGCGGCGATCCGCCGGGGGGAATATTCGCCCATCGAGAACGATTTCCAGTGCCCGCGATGCGCCTTCCTCTTCATCTGCGCCGCGCCTTGAGCCGTTGACGCTCCCGTCCAAGAGGCCTCGGGGACCCCAACAGAATCTCGTCAGCGGCTTTTCCGGATTTCTCGCGCTCACCCGATCCCTTGACTGAGGGCGGCATTCCGCCAGCCCACAATATGGGATCAAGCCAGTGAAGAACTTCATCTTTCTGTCCGTCGAAACCGGACCCATTGAGCGCGTCGAACTCGACGTGAAGGCGGTTGTGGCCGACCTGCTCCGCCACCTTGAGGACGAGCGCGGTATCGACGTCACCGACCTCCTGGTGTTCGGCGAGGACGAGGACGAGCCGCTCGAACCGCGGGCCCCCGTGCACGGCAAGGGCAACCCGGTGCTCCACGCCCACCGCTGCCGCCACGTCGAAACCGAGGTTCACTACGGGCGCGAGACCTTCAAGCGGCGGTTCGCCCCCTCGGCCACGATCGCCAAGGTCACCCGCTGGGCCATCCACGAGGCCAAGCTCGGCCCCGAGGAAGCGCAGGAGCACGTGCTGCAGGTCCACGGGACCAAGATCCAGCCCCCGCTCAGCGCGCACGTCGGGAGCCTCGCCGACAAGACCTGCTCGGTCGAGTTCGACCTGGTCCGCAAGAAGCTGGTGCAGGGCTGATGCAGGCGCAGCCCGGCGCCGACGAGAGGGCGTTCCGCGAGCACGTGGAACGCCCTGATTTCCAGCTTGGCGAGGCGCGCGGGCAGTGGCGCTCGCTGCGGATCGATTGGCCGGCCGCGGACATCGCGGTGCGGGCCCGCGACGGAACCGAGTGGGGCTTCACGTTCTTGCTGGACGGCTATCCCGCGCGGCTGCCCAACGCCCGGCCCTGCAATCTGAGGAACGGGGCGCCGCTGCCGCCGGCCCAGTGGCCCAAGGGCACGGGCCGGTTCGCGGCGGTGTTCAACCCGGGGTGGAATGCCGCGGCCCTCTATCTGCCGTGCGATCGCCTCGCGCTGCCCGGTCACGACAACTGGCGCATAGAGCTACCCGAACTGCTTTGGCCGCCTGCGCGCGGCATCATCCACTACCTGGAGATTCTCCATGACCTTCTCAATTCGTACGCTCATCACCCGGCTGTTCGGACGGCCGCCTGAGCTCGCCATCCCCATCGACCTCTGGCGTCAGCTCCTCCGCGGCCTCGCCGTGCGCGGTGGCGGCTACCGCGAGAGCGGGGCGTTCCTGCTCGGCCCGGACGTCGAACCTCGTCAGGTGAGCGCGGTGGTGTTCTACGACGAGATCGATCCAGCCGCATTCGACACGGGGATCATCGAGATCGACGGCGGGCTGATGGCCGAACTGTGGCGCATCTGTCGCGAGCGCCAGCTCGCCGTCGTCGCCGACGTTCACACCCACCCGGGCAGCGCGATGCAGAGCGATTCCGACCGGCGCCACCCGATCATCGCCGAGCCCGGGCACATTGCGCTGATCCTGCCCAACTTCGCGGCCGAACCACTCCGGCTCCGCGAAGTCGGCTTCTACCGGTACCTCGGAGGCTTCCGCTGGACCAGCCCGCGGTCGTCGCTGCTGCGCCCGACTCTGGCGATCGGAGGCTGACCAATGAGCACGAACGTTATCGATGACCTCAATCGCTCGGCCAAGCTGTTCATCGACCGGGCGTCCGTTGCAAGCGTCGACGAGGCGCTGGAGCGGCTGGGAGACTTCCGGATGCACCTGCATGTCGATGGTTCGGCAGCGAGCGGTCCGGTGCATCAGGCCGCGCTCCTCACGGCCCTGAACTGCGGCCGCCGTACTTTTCTCGGCGGTGTGACTGTCTCGGGTTCGCTCGACGTGCCTCTGAAACGTGCGGTGACTCCTGGCGCGACGCTGAGGGAAGCCGTTGCGTACCTCGGCGGAGCAGTCGTCGAGGATATCCCGGAGGAGGTTCCCCTGGTCTGTTTCGGCGAGCCGCCGGCCACGCTCGAGCCGCGTGCGTTCGCGATGCGCGCCACGTTCGACGGTTGGCGCGGCGGTGTGGTGCCGCTTGGATCGCCTGCCCTGCCCGAAGGGGGGGACTTCGCGCCGGCGGGCGTGTTCGCCGGAGCCTTGGCGGTGTCTGAACTGTTCGCCCACTTCGACGACGATGCACTCGCGGGATGGCGCCCAGTCGGGATGTCGCTCTGGGATCAGAGGGCCGAAGCCGATTGGACTTCGCCGTCGGCAGACGGGCCCTCACCGGCGATGCTGCCGGCCGATTTCTGGGTGATCGGGCTTGGACATCTCGGCCAGGCGTTCCTCTGGACGATCGGCCTGCTGGCGTTCGCCGACCCCAGCGCGGTCCGGTTGTTCCTCCAGGACGTCGACGAGGCCGGCGGCTCGACTGAGAGCACGTCGATCCTCACTGGCGCCGGCGACCGCCGGCGAAAGACCCGCATCTGCGCCGAGTGGGCCGAGCGACGCGGCTTTCGCACGCAGTTGATCGAGCGGCGGTTTGGCCCGGACCTACGGGTCGCTAACAACGAGCCCCTGCTGGCGCTGTGCGGAGTCGACAATCCGCAAGCACGAACCGTGCTCGAGGGAGCGGGGTTTCACACCGTATTCGAAGCGGGCTTGGGCGCTGGCGTTGAAGACTTCAGGCTCATTCGCACGCACAGCTTCCCGGCTCCAATTTCCGCCTCTCAAATCTGGAACGAGGACGAAGTCCAGGATCCTACTGAAGCGGCAACCGCCACCGTCAAGAAAACGGCCCTCACGGCCTACGACCAGCTCAGATCGAGCGGCACCCTCGACGAATGTGGGCTGACGCGGCTTGCCGAGGTTGCGGTAGGCGCGCCCTATGTCGGCGCAACTGCCGCTGCCGTGTTGCTCGCACAAACGATCCGCCTGGTCGTCGATGGACGAAGGCCAACAGTCCTCAATCTGGACTTGCGAGCCCCACACCATCGCAGCCTTGTCGAATGCAACAAAACGGATCTGGTTATCTTTGGAACGGCGGCGGCTGTATGAAGGACGAAGGCTTTGGTCGCGTGCCGCGCCCGCTGATAACTCTGGCAGTCTGTTACTGCCGTTGTTATCTCCAGCCGCAACAGGAGGAACGGGAATGTCAGTAATCGGCAATCTTTTATTTTATTCGGGTCGAGGTCCGGGCTTGTCGGACGTTCTTCGGCACAACCTCGAAAAGGACGTGCCGGCTAAGGTCAACCGCATTCCAGCATCGGATTTCGAATCCAAGTCCGATGATGAACTCACGTCCGCGATTGTCGAGCTGGCGAAGGCGGAACCGTTGACGCTACGGCTAGATGAAGCCGTGGGCGACGTCACCGAGAAATCCGTCACGGTGCAGGACATCTTCGGCGATACGGCCACGATCCCGGGGCTACGGGTGACCAAGGTCATTCCCTTTGACGGAGAAGCGCAGTTCTTTCAGCTGCAGCCGAACACCTGGGATATGAATCCGCCGCGTGGCGAGGTGCGAGGTCAGAAGCTCATCGTCGGCATGGAGGTCAGGGAATCCGAAAGCGACTCCGCCGTTCAATATATCGAGCAAACGATCGCCCGCGTTCAGGAGCATATCGAACGGCAGCAAGGGCAAATCGACGAACACAACGCCCAGCTTCCGGGCGTCGCGGCTGCGGCTATCCAGCGTCGCCGAGCGTCGGTTGGAAAGGCGTCGGACTTGGCGGCTCGCCTTCGCGGTCGCTGAAGTCGACGTCTGGATGATACTGAAGCTTCAGCGTCAATTCGGTCATTGCGTAGTGCATGAACTGCTTTCCAAGCGCGGTTAGCGTGTACCGCTCCTCGTCGTCGAACGCTGACTTCGCCACCGTCGCCGCTCCCGGGACGGGCTTGCGCCGGGGTCCGGATCCTTGTGGTGTTCGGTTATCGTCGCAATGACACTTGACGGTTCGTAACTTACCGACAAGGCGCCGGTCGCCCTCGAGGAAATCGCCGCTCACTGCCACGTCCTGGGCGCCGGGCGATCGCGAACACTAGTGGACGTTTTTGGTCGAGCAGTGCGAATGGCAGGTGTCGGAGCCACGTCGAGCCGGCCGGAACGACCGATTTTGGGGCGCATTGCGGACATAGTACTCGCCGGAGGAGATTGCGCGAAGGCGAACAAAGATCGGTTCAACCGAGTCATTGTTGCGACCGGGATCCGCAGACTTGATAATCACGACCCGGGCTCTAGTCTGGGCTGTGCGCCGCGGCTGCGGCGCCGAGGCTTGAGAACCTCGCTTGAGACTGAAACACCGCCGATCGGCCGGGTGGCCGGCGCGTCTGTCCAGGCCGCTTGCGGCTAAAGGCGTCGGCGCATGCCCTCAAGCATGTTCTCAACACCCGGCTTACGCCGGACGCCTCGACTGATCTGAGGTGAGCCGAGCATGCGGGAATGGCGTACCCAGCAACGAAAGTCTTTGAGGTGGATGACGCCGCCCTTGGCCATGCCGTGCGTTTGATCCGCACCGCATCCTTTGCAGCGCCGATCCGCGATGACGATCCGCTGCCTCCCGAGGATCGGCCCACTACGGTGGCGCTCGACGATCTATACCGGGCGCAGGCATCGAGGCTTCATCGTTTTTTTGCCCGAAGGAGCGACAGCCAAGATGCAAACGATCTGGTGCAGGAAAGCTTCGCCCGCCTCGCCAAAGCCGACTTGATGAGTTCCAAACCGATCGAGCAACCCGAAGCCTATCTCAATCAGATCGCGGCCAACCTGCTGCGCAATCGCGCCAAGTCCGCGTTGCAGCGATCGCTGGCGCGGCAAGTGCCGATTGACGATGTCCCGCTCGCGGGCAGCGATACGGTTGCCGCTCTCGAGGCGCGTGATACTCTGAACCGGCTGCAGCAAGCGCTGATGCGGCTGAGCCCGAAAACGCGCGAAATCTTCCTCGCCCATCGTGTCGACGGTCTCAGTTACAAGGAAATCGCCAATCGAACGGGTTTGCGGTTAAAGAGCGTCGAGTGGCACATGAGCAAGGCGATCGCATTTCTCGACCGCGCACTGAGAACGCGCTGATGTCTGATCCTCACCGAGGCGCCCGCGAGACTGACCGCGTGCGCGAGGAAGCACTCGGATGGCTAAATCGCCTCCGCTCTTCAGGCAGCGAGGAGCATCATGCTGAATTCGAGCGCTGGTATTCTGCCGAGCCGCTGCATGCCGACATCTATGACGACGTGCTCGCTACTTGGGAGAAGACTGCCCTCGCCGAGCAGACCCCGGCGGCGGCGATGCGGCATCGGCAGCGTCCTCGCTCCCGATATGGTTACGCGCTCGCAGCCGCCGCTGCGATCATCCTCGTCGTCGTGGCATCTCTTACCTTTTACCGGCAGTTCGGGCCGGACGAGCGTTCGGGATCCTACACGGTCGTCGCACGGGCAGGTGAAATTCGTACGGTCGCTCTCGCCGACGGGTCGCAAGTCACGCTCGACAGCGGCAGTTCCCTCCGGATAGCCTTCACGGACGACGCGCGTCGGATGTCACTCGAGCGGGGGCGTGCCCGCTTCGCTGTCGCGCATGAGGCGGATCGGCCGTTCATCGTGGATGCGCGCGGTCGATCTGTCGTCGCCCATGGCACCTTGTTCGATGTCAGTCTGATTGGCGACCGTGTGACCGTGTCGCTGCTGGAAGGGGAGGTTGAGATTCGCGACACGCCCACCGCGAAGCAGTCGTCCAGTGCAAGAGGAACCCTTTTGGCGGCCGGACAGCGCGTGACGCTTGCGCCGCACGAGCCCGCTCCTCAGCCGTCGCCCTTCCAACCCGCCCAAGAGCGTTGGCCTTCGGGCATGCTGTCGTTCGAGGACACGCCGCTGCGCGAGGTCGTCGAGACCGCCAACCGCTACAGTTCCATTCGTATTCTGCTCGCGCAGCCCGGACTCGGGCAGTTACGGTTTACCGGCACGGTTCGGGCCGGCGATTCCGATGAGCTCGCCCAGATGATCGCTGCCATGTTCGGCCTTTCGCATTCTCGCGATCCCGCCGGCAACATCATTCTCGCCAAGCGCCGAGAACCTTCGACGTAAAAGTTTCAGGGTAGAGCGCACCCCGGTTGTCCAAGCCCCCCAAGCGATGCCGCGCCAGAGCATCGCCGGGGAGGCTTGAATGGGAATTCTTCGCAGTGCGGCTATGGCCGCTTCATTTTCGACACTTTGTCTGACTTCGGCTCTGTGCCCAATCGCCGTGGCGGCACAGGAAACCGATAGGCGCCACTACAATTTGCCGGCGCAACCATTGTCAACGTCTCTGCAAGCGGTGGCCGTCGCTTCCAAACGCAGTATCGCGGCCCCCGCTGAACTAGTGAGGGGAATCACCGCGCCTCAACTCATCGGCGAGTTTACCGCCGAGGAGGCCGTCGCGGCGCTGCTTGAAAAATCCGGACTACGGTATCGCCGAGTTCAGCGCGCTCTTGTGGTGGAGCGTGATGCTGACTTCACACAAGAGAATTGGTCGAGCGGAGATGACGCCACTGCGATCATCGTCACCGGATCACGAATCCGCGGAGCACCGATCGCGTCCCCAGTGATTACCATCGACGAGAATGATATTCGGAATGCCGGTCAGACAACGCTCGGCGGGGTGGTTCGGAGTATCCCGCAGAGCTTCGCTGGCGGACAGAATCCAGGTATTGGGTCCAATGTCCCCGCGCTCAATGGCGTCGACATGGGCGGCGGTTCGTCGCTCAACCTGCGCGGTCTTGGAAGCGACGCCACCCTTACGCTGCTCAACGGCAGGCGACTCTCGTATAGCAGCTCCCGCCAGAGCGTGGAAGTGTCGACCATTCCCCTGGGCGCGCTGGACCGAATCGAGATCGTTGCCGACGGCGCGTCGGCAATTTACGGCTCCGACGCCGTCGGCGGCGTCGCGAACATCATCCTCAAGCGCGACATGGAAGGCGTCGAGACCCGCGCCCGGCTCGGCACCTCGACCGAAGGCGGCAATTTCGAGCAGCAGTATAGCGCGGCCGGTGGCGCGCGTTGGGCGAGCGGCGGGTTCATCGCCGCCTATGAGCATAATCGGAACACCGCCGTCGATGCGGGCGATCGCGAGTATGCCAGGCTACGCTCGCCGGGTCTCACGCTCTATCCTGCCATGCGCAATCATAATGCACTGCTGAGTGCCCATCAGCAGATCAGCGAGCCGGTCACTTTTTCGGTCGATGCGCTGTTCAACAAGCGCCGGACCACGACTGGATACGCGACCAATCCCGCCGGTGATCTTGCGCTCGGCCGCAATCAGCAAATCACCCAGTCTCGCGCCTTTGCCATTGCTCCAAGTCTATCGGTTCAGGTCGGTGCCGGCTGGAATGCGGCGTTTTCGGGCAGCTATGCCGAGGACCGCGTCGACTACAGCATCGATGGTTATACCGACGACCAAGCAAGGCGCCTTGCCGCGGGCTTCTACGACAATGGCGCTCAATCGGTTGAGCTTGCTGCGGATGGCCCTCTCCTCACTTTGCCGGCGGGAAGCGCGGAAGTCGCGTTTGGCATCGGCTACCGCGACATTCGCTTCGCAAACGACAGGGGTGCCGGACACCCGTTGAACTTCGAGCGTTCGCAGGCAAACCGCTACGCCTATGGCGAACTCAGCGTACCGCTTGCCGCCCCCCACATGGCTATCCCTGCCGTGCACCGTCTCAATGTGAGCGCGGCCGTGCGTTACGAGCATTATGATGATGCCGGGTCGGTCGCGACGCCCAAGTTCGGGATCGTCTACACGCCTACCCCCGGCGTCGACTTGAAAGCGAGCTGGGGCCGCGCCTTTCGGGCACCGACGCTGTATCAGCGCTTTCAGCCGCCGATCCTCACCCTGCTCGGCGCGCCGTCGTTCGGGCAAACCGATGCGCCACCAGGATCGACGGCGCTTTATATTCAGGGCGGCAATCCGGATTTACGGCCCGAACGGGCAACGACATGGTCGGTAACGGCCGCCCTCCAACCATCTGTGATGCCCGGCTTCGAAGCGGAGATCAGCTATTTCGACATCCGCTACGTCGATCGCATCGTCACCCCGATCGGCTTCCTCTCGCAGTCGCTCAGCGATCCCACCTACGCAGCGCAAGTGACGCGATCGCCATCTCGCGAACTGATCGACAGCATCCTGTCGAGCGGGGTGTTTTTTCAAAATGGCACCGGCGCACCGTTCGACCCCGCGAATGTGATCGCGTTCATCGACAACAGCAATGTCAACGCCGGCCGCCAATGGGCGCATGGCATTGATCTGCTTGCCTCGTATCGTCAGGCATTGGGCGCCGGCGACGGCGAGATCAGGGTCAGCGGCAATGCCAGCTATCTGGTCAGTCATCAGCAGATCAGCGAAGACCAGGCCGATCAATCGCTCGCCGGCATCCTCTTCAACCCGCCGCGCTGGCGTGGGCGGGCCAGTGCGACGTGGAGCCTCGATGGTCTCGCGGTGACCGGCGTCGCGAATTATAGCGGCGAACTGGCCGACCCGCGCGTCTCACCCGCCGCGATCTTACCGAGCCAATGGCGGTTCGATTTCACGGTCCGCTACCGAACCGGCGACACCGCGCCACGCGGCCTTCAGGGCCTTGACCTGCTTTTCGCGGTCACGAACGCGTTCAACGCGGAACCGCCTCCGATTTTCACCACCTCGGTGACCCATGCCCCTTATGATTCGACCAATTACTCGCCACTCGGCCGCGTTATCAGCTTCGGGATCGCCAAGTCATGGTGATCTGCAGCTGCGCGCCTCATCTCGCGCGTCGGCGCTGGTGGGTGATGGTCCCGCTGGCGGCCCTGATCGCGCCGCCGGCGCATGCAGCGTGCAATCATTGGGATCCGCTCGGCGGCGCCCCGGGCGAAGCGCGTTCGCTCAGCGCGGCCGACTTGATTGAACTCACCGGGATCGGAAGAGCTCCAGCCCCAGCCATGGGTGGGCCGAGCCCGATCTCGGTTTCTCCCGACGGGAGACGGATCGCATTCGTCGTTCAGCGCGCTGATCTCGCGGCAAACCGTTATTGCCAGGCACTGCTCCGCATCGATCTCGATGGGGCCAGCCCGCCGCGCGTTCTGGACCAGGGCGGAGATTTCATCATGAGCGAGGTAGTGATGCGCGGGCTCTCCATTCCCAATGGATTGCCCCAGCAGACCGTCCCAGCCTGGTCGCCGGACGGGCGATTGATCGCCTACCTGCGGCGGGAGGACGGCGTGACCCGACTGTGGACGGTGGCGGCGGCAGGCGGTCGGGCGCGGCCGCTCACCGACGAGAAAGCGGACATCCTCGCGTGGCGTTGGATGCCCGGCGGCGGTCGCATCGGCTTTGGGATACAGCCCGACCGCAACCACGTCGAAGATGCCATCACGGCGGAAGGTTCGAGCGGCTGGCTCTATGACGAGCGGGTCACCCCGAACACCGGGTTTCGGCCGAACGCAAAGGCGGCGCTGCCGGTACTCTATAAGACGATCGACTTGAAATCCGGCCAAGTGCAGGCGGCGAGTGCGGGCGAAGCGAAATGGATCGCATCGGCATCGCTCGGCGCGACGGCTCAAGCAGCAACGCTCCGCGCTGCCAAGGCTTGGACCATGTTGAGCGGATCGTCGCCGCTCGGGCCGAAGCGACTTCATGTGATTGACCGGGCGGGCCAGTCCCAAGCCTGCACCTGGTCGGCCTGCACGGGTCACTTCGTCGGCTTGTGGTGGCTTCGTGATGGGCACCACCTTGTGTTTCTCAAGCGTGAAGGCTGGAACGAGCGCTACACGGCGCTCTATCGTTGGTCGCCCGGTCGGGGTGCGCCCGAGCGCGTGCTGCGAACCGATGCGCAGCTCGAACGATGTACCCCGATTGACTACAGGCTGCTCTGCATCCGAGAAACGGCGGCGAAACCCGCGCACATCGTGTCGATCGATCCAGGCCGCGGGAGGATCGCCACCCATTTCGAGCCCAACCCGGCTTTCGCCTCGATCCGGTTAGGATCGGTCGAGCGCGTCACATGGCGCAACGCCAACGGCTTTGAGGTTTATGGCGATCTGGTGCTCCCGCCCGACTTCCAGCCGGGCGTGCCGCTTCCGACCATCGTCGTCCTCTATCGATCGCGCGGGTTTCTCCACGGCGGGACGGGCAACGAGTACCCGATCTACCTCTTCGCCCAGCGCGGCTTCGCGGTCCTGAGCATCGAACGACCGGACTTTTTCGGCGCACGCAGACCCGATCTCGATAGCTATCGGGATATCGAGGCCGCCAATATTGAGGACTGGTCGGAACGCCGCAACATGCATTCGGCGATCGAAGCCGGGGTCGAACTGCTCGTCGCCCGCGGCATTGCTGATCCGACGCGGCTCGGTATCACCGGGCTCAGCGATGGCGCGACTTCGGCGCGCTTCGCGCTGATCAACGCCGACCTGTTCGCCGCGGCGGCTATCAGCAGCTGCTGTATCGATGAATCGAGCGCAGTGCTCGTCGGTCCGGCGTGGGAACGCTATAGTCAGTCGGTCGGCTATCCTCCCGCATTCCCTGTGGATGAGGCATTCTGGCAGCCTGTGTCGTTCGTCCTCAATGCGAGCAAGATCGACACGCCGCTCCTCATGCAACTCGCCGACAGCGAAAGCCTCTACGCACTTCCAAGCGTCACGGCGCTGCGCCAACATCGGCAGCCGGTCGAGGTTCGGGTCTTCCCCGACGAGTTCCACATCAAATGGCAGCCGGTCCACCGCGCGGCGGTGTTCGAAACCAGCCTCGACTGGTTCGACTTCTGGCTCAACGGCAAGACCGATCCGGCACCGGCAAAGGCCGCGCAATATCGACGCTGGCGGGCGTTGGGACAGGGAGCGCGGCGACAGCTTCATCAATTATCCGACCAGGAGCGCAGCCACGCTTCCACATCGGCAAAGAGCATCACTCGCCCGCAATCTTGAGCGCTCGTCGATATCCCGTCAGCGAGGACACCGCGCACAGCATCCCTGTCGAGCAGGCCGTGCGCCACCAGCAACCCGTCGCCGAGCATCGCGTTCAAACGACGGCGGTTCGCATCCATGATCTCGATGACAAAGCTGTCCATCGCCCCTTTCGATCGCCGCCAGGCGATCTCAGCGGGCAGCGACCGCTGAAAGCCTTGACGGGCAACAGCGCGATTGCAGCCGTTCAGATACCAGTTCCAGCTCGGTATCGCGACGCAAGTCTCGATGACCGGTTGCGTGACCAATGGCGCAACGCGGGCAAGCGACGGTCGCGGATCGGGGCTTTCGACAAGGCTCTGCGCCGCAGCCACGAGGCCAATATGGCTTGCCGAGCCCGGAAGTGCCCGCCGTGGCGAATCCAGCCATGGGTGCTCGCAAGCATTACGGGCGGCTGCAATCGCCTCACGGGAAAGCAGCGAGCGATCCGCGGGAAAACGGTAATGCTGGCGCCGGCGGAAGGCTCTTCGCACTGCCGCCTGAATAACATGAGGGATGCTCGTCTGCGATAGCGTGGCCAAATCGGCCGCAATCTCTCGGAACCGGCGGTCGGGTCCGGCGGTCAACAACCGATCGGCCACTGGTGCCGCGGATTGCACCGAACAAAAGACGTTGTCGCCGCCGCCGCCGTGAACGATTGCCTGTGCGCCTGTTCGGTTAGATAGCAGCTCGGCGGCGCGGCTCGTCGCCTGAGCGAAGCTGTGTTCGGACGGCCGCGGCAATCCTGCCGCTGCCGACCGATATATATCGACATCGGTCACCGCACGGGTCACCTCCGTCAGCGGAATTGCCAGGTGGGAAGCGATGGCTCTCGCATAGGCGCGCTCGTCGCCGCCGCGGTCGCGCGTCACCATGGTAAGCGCGTTCGTCTCCCTGCCGGCATCCGCCAAGCAGGCGGCGACGATCGAGGAGTCGAGGCCGCCCGACAGCAACAAGATCAAGCGTTCGAGCCGAGCCGTCCGGGCAGCGATCGACTGGCGAACTGCCTGCGCGACTTGCTCGGGCGATGCGATCGGATCGACTGCGTCGGGGTCGGGAGACACAAACTGCCATGGCGACCAAAGATGACGTACTGCCCACCGATCATTGCGCCATGTGCCGGCGGCGCCTCCCGCGAGTTCCTCGAGATCAGCAAGGCACGTGCGGGCGCGCCTGAGATCGGGTGCAACCAGATGCTCGGCAACGGCGGTCCAATCGATGCTCGGCACGAAACCGCCGATCGCGCTTATCAGCGCTACGTCAGATCCGATCACCATTCCGTGCGGCGAATGCCAGACATAAGCGGGAAGGTCACCGAGCGGCGCGCGAAGTACGGTCACTTCGTCTTGGCATACAATCACTGCGAGATAGGCGCCCCAATAGCCGGTGATCAGCCTTTCCGCTCCGAAGCGCGCGATCAATTCAGTCTCGGCAGTATCGAGCGTCGGGATCGGTGCACGGCCGCCCTTGCGAATGAGCTCTCCTAGGATGACGCCTTCCGCACCGGCCAAGCGATAGGCGTCTGCCGATGAAAGGACGATCAGACGGGGAGAATTGACGATGCTGCGAAGGGCTGAGGGATATGGCGCAAGATCAGCGATGCGGGATTGCCAATATCGCTCACTCTCTGTTCGCGCTGGCAGGATGATGATGTAGCGCCTTTCCATCAGACGACGAGGATCGGCGTAAACGGCGACACCGTGTCTGCCGCGTCGCTGATCAGTACATCATTCGCTAGCACCCAGGCATGCGCTCGAAACGGGCGGAGCTTGACCCCAAGCACCAGTTCCGCGCGCAGATCAGCCGATCGCGCGTGACGAACGATGGCAATTGAGTTCGCCAGACATTGGTTGAGCGAGCCGGTGATCAATGCCGCGCGCCGGAAGGCGACGGAAATCTCGACGAGGCGCTCGTCGGCCGCTTGATTCACGCCGCGACTGCCGTCCTTCATCGCTTGGATCGACGTAATCTGGCTGTGAAGCGATCGATATCGAAGCATGATCCTCGCGCGGATCAGCGATGCCGCGGCGGCAAGAACCCTGCGCCTCGAAACAGGCAGATTTTCCTGAAACAATGGCATCCGGATGGACGCGGGAGGACGACAAGGCTCGGGTCGAACATCCGCCGGTGCAGGCACGAGCAAGCCCTGGACGGCGAGCGTCCTCAATCGCGCTTCGTCCGCTTCGGCAAGGGGCGCGCCAGCGACAAAGCGACGGAAACCTTCCTCCGGGTCAGCGCCAAGACAGAAGTAACGATCTTTGGGCACGTCAAGGAAGACGAAGCGTCCCCCAGCGTCGCAGAAGGTGATCCCGGGAGCGAGCGCAAATGCCATCCGCGAGGATCCGCCGTGGAAGCGGCGCGCAGGCGAAGCGCCTGCGCGCCTTCCCTCAGTCGTCGGTCAGACCAAAGGGGACGAGGCCGAGCGCCTCGTCGCCGATCAGCGGACCGCCGCCTTGCGTCTCGACGCTTGCCGCGCCGAGCTCGATTACGGTGTCTTCGCGTTCCATGATGCACTCCTTTGCCGCCGCGCCAGTGCGGCGGTCCCCGGAGTCTAAAAAGCCGCGGGCGGTATCCGAACTTTATACGGATTCTATATCGTCATTATTTGACGGCCGGTCGTACCGGTAGAAGGCGCGCACGATTTCGAAGGCCTGGCGGCGCCGCCGCCGATGGTAGGCCGCGATTTCCTTTCGAAGCGCGGCAGTGCTGCCGGTCGCGTCTGTGATCGCTTCCAGCTCATCTTGAATGCCCGGCAGGACATTCGGTTCGACAGTCCGAACCGCGTGGAGGCGGTCGTTCATCGCCCGCACGACATAGCCGTGCTCGGCATTGACCGAGTGCCGGGCCAGCCATCCGAAGAGGATGGCGGTCCAGGACGCGAGGTCGCTTTGCTCCACGTCCGGAGGCGAAGCGAGATCGGCTGCGGACGACAGGCGCCGACGCAAGGCGAGGAGCAGCATCTCGGCATTGAGCGCGTAGAGGTCCTCGAGGCCGGGTCCGGTGAGGTGCGGGAGATGAAAGCCGTCGCCGGGGCGGACCTCGACCAGCTGCTCGCCAGCAAGAAGATGCAGCGCATCGCGCACGGGCGTCACGCTGCTCGCCAGTTCGCTCGCCAGGACCGCAGGATCGAGTCGCGCGCCAGGGGCGAAGACGTTGGCCAGGATCCGTTCCCTGAGCGCGCCATAGACGCGCTCCGAGGTCGGACCCGAATTCATCCCTCCCGCCGCTGCCGGTCGACGAAGGCTTTGACCAACTCGGCCTGATCGGGTCGCAGTGCATCGACCGCGCCGAGCGGACCCTCGTCCCCGTCGCCAAGCAGGATTGACGGGCACCGGCCTTCGTAATTGCCAAGATTGGGGCGGTGCTGGCGGTAGCCGACCAGCGCCGCCAGCTCGGGCGCGAACCCGCGCGCGACCGGCGGCGGATAGGCGAGCCACTGGTTCTCGTAGGGCTTGAGCCATCCGAGGCAGTAGCTGACGATCATCCCGCGGCGCACTGCGGCGGTCTCGTTTCCGCCCGCGCCGTGCAGGGTCGAACCCAGGAACACAAGCGCGGCGCCGGGCGGCATCGCGGCGACGATCGGATCGCTCTTCGGCTCGGGATCGAGCGCGCGCGCGCCATGACTGCCGGGCCAGATCAACGTCGCGCCGTTATCCGCCATATAATCGGTGAACGGCCACATCACGTTGACCAGATATTCGGTACGGCCGATCTCGCCGCGCCACATGTCCTGGTCGCGGTGCGGCAACTGCGGCAACGCGCCGGGATGAAGCGCGATCGCCTGGGTCAGGTTGAGCTGGATCGTATCGCACCACGGCGACAGCATCCGTTCGGTGACGCCGAGGATCGTCTTGTGCTGGACGAACGAGGCAGCGAGCGGTGAGCGTGCGAGCAGTCGCCCGAACCGCTTGGTCCGGCGGCCGTAAAAGCCGCCCTCGCAAAAGGGCGTCTCGTCGAACGCCTGGGCGAAATCGGCTTCGAGTGCGGCCACGGTCTCGACCGGCATGGCATCGTGAATGATGCACCAGCCCTGTTCGCCGAGCAGATCGGCATAGCGATCGATCGCATCCGAAACCGGAGCGGCGGCTGTTCTCTCGATCGGTTCAGGCAGCATGGCGGCGCTCTCCGATCACGGTCGCGACCGGCTGATAGATGCCGGCACGCGCAAGCAGCGACGGCGTGTCGGGGCCGATCTCTATGGCGAGCGCGCCGAGCAGCGTGCCGTCGATGGTTTGCGGGAGGCCGAGCGGGCGGCAGATCCAGCCGAAGCTCAATATCTGCTGCAGCCAGCCCATCTCGGCGACCCCGGTGTAGCGCTGGATGCCTGCGGCGAGTGCATGATCGACCAGCGCGCTCACCAGCTGATTGCGCACCATGAGCCGTTCGCGCGCGCGCAGGCGGCGATCGAGGCAGAAGCGCGTGATCTCGGCGATGCCGGGACCGCTCGGCACCTCGTCTTCGCACAGCTCGGGATAGAGCTCGCCGAGGATGTGCGGGCGCGTCGTGTCGAGCAGTCGCGCCGATCCGAGATGCCGGCCGTTGGAGTCGGTCAGCACCAGATAGCGGGCGTGGGGATCGTCGAACTGGTCGACCTCGAAGCGGCCGGCGAGCACCGGCACATCCCAGCCGAGCAGATCGACGAACACGCGCTTTCGCGCCTCGAACATCGCGGCGAGCACCGCGTCCGCGGCGGGATCCCCGCCATCTTCGAATAGGTGAAGCATGTTCCGAACCTCCGATCGCGTCGATTGCGCGCGAAGGATCGGACGGTATGCGCGGGAGCGATATGCCCAGAAATGGGCATATCAGCGGCGGAAGATATCGGTGAAGCTGATCGTTCCGTCGAACAAGGCCCGGACGATGAGCGATGTTCGTTTTTCCACCCCGTAGCGCTCGCGCGCCTGCTTGATATGGCGCACGACCGTTTCCGGACTGATGCCGATGATCCGGCTGATCTCCCAGTCGGACTTGCCGCGCGCCGCCCAGATCAGGCAGTCGCGCTGCCGGTCGGTGATGATCGGGTGCGGCATCGGCCCCAGCGCTTTCGACCGCCACATCCGCCGCGCGCCCTCGAACGCGAACGCGCCCGCAAGCTGCGCGAGCGGAAGAATCCGCATCGGCAGCGGCTGGCCGGTCGGGCACGCAAACGAGCACGATCCGCGCGCTTCGCCCGGCACATGCGCCGGCACCGTGAAGCCGTCGCCCAAACCCTCCTCGCGCGCGAGCGCCAGGATCAGCCGGTCGGAAGGCGTCATCGCGATCAGGCGCGGCAGCTCGCGCCAGGTGAAACCGACGCTGGTCACATGGCTCGCGCGATGAACCGGATCGGAAACTGCGAGCCGGTTGTCGTCGAAATAGTCGACCCAGTTGTCGGGATAATTGTGCAGCCGCATCGCCGCGCCGGGTGGCCGCTCGGCATCGACATGATGGGTCAGCGCGAAATAGTCGAACCCGAGTTCGGCCGTGATCTCGGTGATCGCGCTGTGCAGGTCGTCGGACGTTTCGGTCTCATCGATCGCGCGGCAGAAGGCTTCGGCTCTCGCCAACATGCCCATTGGGCGTCGTCTCGATCACGGGCGACGCCTCAAGTCGCCCGAAGTCCCGCGATCGGCCTTTCTTTGGTTGAGCGCACCGTCGGGGCCTCACGCCGTCGACACGCGACTGCATCGCAACACCCATATTACAGCTTCCGATTCAGCGCCACAGCCCGTTTGATCCGTTATCGCTCCACCGCGTGTGGCAGCGGCTGATGGGGCGCGGCGGCGTCAGCGATTGGCGCGACGAACAGAATTATCGCCGGCTTCGCGCGATCGACCGCGCCGGCCTGATGTGGGAGTGGCTCCGCCGCGACGAGGCGTATGTGGCGTGGCAGGTCCGCGCGAGCGCGGCAACGCAGGGCGCAGGACCGCTGAGGCGCGCCGATGCGCGCCGGTGGGGGCTCCACTTTCGCCGAGGATCCGGGTCTCGCGGCCCCGGATGCCCGGATCATCTGGCATGCCGATCTCGATCCGAGCGCGATCGCTGCGGTCGCCGTCGCCGCTACGGAATCGGGTCCGAACACGATTGACTCGGGGCGGCTGGCGCCCTGGCTGTCGGCGGCGGTCGATGACGACGGTGTCGAGCACATTGTGCTCTCCGACGGCTGGCAGCATATCCGTATCGATATCGAAGTCGGTAGCCTGCTAGCCGGTGTGCCCGTAACCCTCCACTATCGCCTCGCCGGGCTCGCCGATGCCGAGCCCAAGCTGCTACCGCTGCGCCGGCTGATCGAGCTGGTGCGCCACCGCCGGTTCCTGCGGACGCTGATCGCTCCCGACGTCCGGATGACGCGCCACCTGCTCGCGCTTCGCGTCCATGACGCGCTCGCCGCCGGTGCTAGCCAGCGCGAAATCGCCGATGTCCTGTTTGGCAGCGTTGCCGAAGCGAACGACCGCGCCGACTCGCTGCGGTCGCGCGTCCGGCGCTTGGCGCGCGAATCGCGGCGGTTGGCAAGCGGCGGCTGGCGCACGCTGATGCGCGGCCGCCGGTGATCGTCAGACGGGGTCGTCGTCGATGCGGAAGACCTCGCCATTGCTGGCGTCGCGATAGAAATCGACGCGCGCGCCGTTCCAGTGATAGTCGAGATGGCGGCCCTGGATCGGTCCCGAGGCAAGGTCGGGATAGAAAAGGCCGACGCATTCACCACCGCGGTGACGGCAGCTCGGATAGGCGATGCCGTCGCTCCCGGCGGCGCGGAGCGCCGCGCCGAGCGCCTGGCCCGCGGCGTGGCTGTCCGGGTCGAGCGCGGCGTCGAAGGCGCCGGCACCTTTCCGCAAGTCATGTGCCGTCAGGTCGATGTCGAGCACGATCTCGCGGAATTGCGAGGTCCAGCCCTCGGGCTCGGCGGTTCGCGCCATGAACCGCGCATGGTGATGCACGGTCTCGGCAAGCGCGGTCTCGAAGGCGTTTCCGGCGTAGAGCACCCCATAGTCGCCCTTGGTGAACCGGCTCGGCCGGTCGGTGCTGACATGGGTGAACGGCCCCATAAGATAGCTCGCGCCCGGACCGCCGACGCGCCGGTTGGGCGGGACCAGGTCGATATTGCCCAGCGTCTCCATCAACCGCGGATTGCTCTTCTGTTCGGCCGAGATCAGTAGCGGCCAGTCGGCGGGGTCGGCGATGTCCTCGAACAGGTCGATCGGCGGATGGACGCTGCGGATGATCCGGCGCGCGCCCAGCCAGCTGACGGAACTGGTCGGAACCTTGGCCGGATCGATCACCAGCCGCCGCGCTCTGCGTCGAGATAGCGCCGCACGCGCATCAGGTCGGTGAGCTCGCCGCCCAACATGACCTCGAGCGCCGAACGGCCGCCGAAGGCATCGTTGGGCGCCTTGATCCAGCGATAGCCGCGCGCCGCATCCTCGAAGATGATCCTAAGCGCCTTGTGGATGCCAAGGAGGTTCGACAGCCGCGCCCTGCCGTCGCGGTCGATCCGGCCAAGATCGCCCGCTTTCCAACGGCCATAGCTGCGCACCGGCATGTCGAGCAACGTCGCCGCCTGCTCGTCGGTGATGTCCCAATGCGCGAACAGCCGGACGGCGGCGCGGAACATCGCCGCGGCTTCCTCTTCGGTCACCGGGACGGGTACGAACGGCGGCGCATCGGTCGCCACACGGGTCAGAACGGCCATTGATCGTCTCCTGCCATATGGCAGCATATACGGATATTGTTGCCATTTGGCAAGTTGGAGTTTCCGTCATGATAGGGTGTCGCGCCACGGTCGGGCGTATCCCACCCAATTACATGAAACCTGTAGTTGCTCCAGCTACATTGGACTGAGCTGGAGGTATCCGCCATGGACTTCGATCTTGTTGTAATCGGCACCGGCACGGCAGCGATGGTTGCGGCGATGCGCGTTCGCGGCGCGGGCTGGAGTGTGGCAGTCATAGACGAGAAGCCGTTCGGCGGAACATGCGCTCTTCGTGGCTGTGATCCCAAGAAGATGCTCGTCGCCGGAGCCGAGGTCATCGACGCAGAGCGGCGAATGCAGGGCAAGGGCATTGCCGGCGATGTGCACGTCGATTGGGCCGACCTGATTGCGTTCAAGCGTGGGTTCACCGATCCCGTGCCGGAAAAGCATGGGCGCCGCTACCACGAGAAAGGCATCGCGACCTTTCGCGGCCATGCCCGGTTTACCGGGGTAAACAGCCTCTCGGTAGCCGGCACGGAATTGCGAGGCCGCCACATCCTGATAGCGTCTGGCGCAGAACCGATACGACTCGACATTCCTGGCGCGGAGCATCTCGTGGACAACGAGGCGTTCCTCGCCATGGAGAGCCTGCCGCGCCGGATCGCGCTGGTCGGCGGTGGCTATATAGCAGCGGAGTTTTCGCACATCGCGGCTCGCGCGGGAGCCCAGGTGACTGTCCTCCAGCGTGGCCCGCGCATGCTGCCTCAGTTTGAACCGGAGCTGGTCGGCTGGCTCATGGACGCCTTCAACACGATCGGCGTCCGGGTGCTCACCAAAACCGCCGTCACGGCGATTGAGAAGAGCGGCGATGCCTTCGCGATATGCGCAGAAACGAACGGCGAGACGGTCACCGTTCACGCCGATCTGGTCGTCCACGCGGCTGGCCGCGCTCCCGCGTTGGACCGGCTCAACCTCGCGGCGGCAAATGTCGCGGTCGAGCGAGGCCGCCTGCGACTGAACGACTTTCTTCAAAGCGTATCGAACCCTGCCGTTTATGCCGCCGGCGACGCGGCACAGATGGGGCCTCCCTTGACTCCGGTTTCCAGTCATGACGCCAAAGTGGTCGCGGCGAACCTGATCGATGGCAATCATCGGAAGCCGGACTATCGCGGGGTGCCGAGCGTGGCTTTCACGCTGCCGCCGATCGCAGCCGTCGGCATGGGAGAGGACGAAGCAACAAATGCCGGATTGCGCTTCCAGGCGAAGTCAGAGCGAGCCTCAGACTGGTATACTGCCCGCCGAGTGGCCGAACCGGTTTATGGCTACAAGACGCTCGTCGAGGAAGGAACCGGTCGGATCGTCGGCGCGCATATCGTTGGACCGCATGCCGACGAGGTAATCAACCTCTTCGGCCTGGCGATCCGGCACGGACTAACGGCGGATGACCTCAAGAGCACCATGTTCGCTTATCCGACGGGCGCATCGGACATCGGATCCATGCTCTAGTTTCGCCTTTTGCGACACGCGTTGTTGTCCGCCGGCGGGGCCACGTCGAGGAGGTCGATTACCGCGCATTCGGGGACTGCCTCACCCGAGCAATGGTCGATCGTCTGTGAGAGCAGCCTTTCGAGCTTCGCGAGATCGCCTATCTTTGCGCGAACTTGTTCGAGGTGGCGCGTGGCGATCTCACGCACCTCGCCGCAGCACGCAGTACCGGGTCCACCGAGGTTGAGGAATGCCCGGACCTCGTTGGGCGTGAAACCGAGTTCGCGTGCGCGCTTGATGAAGCCGAGCGCCCGAACATGATGGTCCTCGTAGATTCGGTGCCCACCGTCCGTGCGCGGCGGAGCGGCGACAATGCCGACCTTCTCGAAGTAGCGGATCGTCTCGATGTTGACGCCCGTTCGCCGTGAAAGCTCGCCGATGGTGATCCGCGCCATGAAGAAACTGCTTGAACCTGTAGTGACTACAGGTGGCACATAACAGCGAATCTAGATGGAGACGACGGTTGATTGACGGAATTTCGACGCCCGCGCGGCGCCTGAGCGATGCTGATCGGGGCGTGGCGAGCCTTGGCGCCCTGGCCAGCATCGGGGCGCTCTTCTCCGCGACCGCTTGCTGCATTTTGCCGCTCGCGCTCGGAGCCGTCGGCGTTGGCGCTGGCGGTCTCGCCGCAGTGGTTCCGTTCCACTGGCCGCTGACCGTAGCGGCCATGGTCGCGGTAGCAGCGGGCTGGTTTCTTTACGCGCGCAAGCGACGCGCATGTGCCGCTGCTGCATGTACGGTCTCTCCACCCGCCCGAGCTACGTTCGCCATGCTCTGTGTGGCCACGGTCATTGTAGGCATCTCGTCGATCTGGGGCTTCATCGAGCAGCCTTTGATGCGGATGCTTGGAGGCGCATGATGCAGCTTGTCTCGACGCTCACCTGTCCGAGCTGCGGCCAGTCCTCGACAGAGACGATGCCCACCAACGCGTGCCAGTTCTTCTACGACTGTCCACACTGCGAAACACTGTTGCGCCCGAACAAAGGCGATTGCTGCGTCTTCTGCTCCTATGGCGACGTGCCGTGCCCGCCGATCCAGGAGGCCGGCGACAGCGGCGAACGGCCGGGCTGCTGCGCGCCCTGATCGATAGCTCGGCCACTTGTCGGCTTGCGCTTCTTCAAAATCCAGCTCGCCACACTGTTCCCCGTTCTTCCGGCGCCTCGCGCCTGAGGTCGGCGCGACCGCGCTCTATGGCTCGGGCTTCGCCCGTCGCCCCCGAGCCCCGCTTCGCGGCTCTCGGCCTGACGGTGACGATCGCTGGCGCGGCCAGCGGAGCTGGCCCCTAGCGGCGCGGGGCTATGGACGCGCTCCGGCGGCGCGAAGCTTGCCGGGGCGCGGCGCTTGATCGCGGCCCCGCGGGCGCTCCGGCTTTGCGTCCGGGCCTCGCGCCCGGTTTCGGGACGGACGACAGGTCCCCTCCGTCCTCGAAGCCCGGTCGACTTCGGCCGATCCGGCCGCGCCGCCGGGGCGCCCCTCCTTGTTCGGGCGGCCGCGTGCGGCCGCTTGCCAGTCGACGCCGCGCACGCGCGGCGGCGCTGTTTGAGGCCTTCCCGTCAAGCGGGCGTGGGCGGCGCTCCCGGTTAGGCCCGCCCGCGTCGGCGGCAAGCCGGCCCTTCGACTTCGCTCCGGACCGGCTCCTTCGCTTCGCTGCGGCCCTGCGGGTGCCGCCGCCGCTCGCGGCGGGCCTCTCCGGTCGCCTGGGTGCCGCCCACCCCCGCTTTTCCGGGGCGGCCATGCGGATTTTGGGCGGGGCGGGAGACGAGCGATGCGCCAGACCTCAACCCCAAGCGCGCGCGGCCAGCGCCGGACCCGCGCCGCCCAAGGCGGCGCGAAGCGCGACACCGCGACCAATGCCGAACCGGCGCGCGCCAGCCTCTATGACGAAGTAACCGCCCGCATCCTTGCCGAGCTTGAGGCCGGGCGCTTCCCGTGGGTCCAGCCCTGGGCGGCATCGCCCGACGCGGGCGGCGTCGCGGCGGGCCTCCCGCGCAATGCGCTCACCGCGCGGACCTATTCGGGGGTCAATATCCTCATCCTGTGGGGCGCGGTGATCGAGCACGGCTATCCGTCGCAAAGCTGGCTGACCTTCAAGCAGGCGTTGGAGGCGGGCGGCAGCGTCCGCAAGGGCGAGCGCGGCACCACCGTCGTTTATGCCGACCGCTTCACCCCCGCGACCGAGAAACGCCGCGCCGAGCGCGAGGGCGGCGACGCCAAGGCCATTCCCTTCCTCAAACGCTTCACCGTGTTCAACGTCGCGCAATGCGAAGGGCTGCGCCCCGGCCTCGCGCCCGACCCCGTCCCCTTGCCCGAGCGCGAAATCGTGCCGGTCGCGGAAAGCGTGATCGCCGCCTCGGGCGTCGATTTTCGTATCGGCGGCAACCGCGCGTTCTATGTTCCCGCCCAAGACTTCGTCCAAGTGCCGCCGCAGCCCGCTTTCTTCGAGCAGGTGAACTACTACCGGACCTGCCTTCACGAACTTACCCATGCCACCGGCCACCCGTCGCGGCTCGCGCGCAAGCTTGCGACCAGCTTCGGCAGCAAGGATTACGCCCGCGAGGAGCTGATCGCCGAAATGGGATCGGCGTTCCTCTGCGCCGCGCTCGGCATCACGCCCACCGTCCGCCACGCCGACTATCTCGGCGCTTGGCTTGAGGTGCTGCGCGAGGACAATCGCGCGATCTTCCGCGCCGCCAGCGCCGCCTCAAAAGCCGCCGACTGGTTGCTCGCGCGCCATGCCTGTCCCGAGCAGAGTCGCGGGGCGAGCGGCGCACAGGACGAGGACGGCGCGATGGCGGTTGCCGCATCCGAACGGTGCGCGGCGTGACCCGCACGACCCCACCCCAAGCGGGTTTCGCGGTCGAGGCGACGCCAATCGGCGCGCAGACCCTCGTTCCCGGCGTCCAGCCGATCACCCCGCGCGACCGGCTCGAATGGCGCGCCGCCGCTCCGCTTGAGCCGAAAAAGCCGCAGCGCCCCTGCGACCTTGGGCTGTTCGACACGAACGCCCGCAACCAGCTCGATCTGTTCGCCGCCCGAAAGGATGCCCCATGATGCTGTTGACCCCCGACCAACGCGCGGCGCTCCGCGCCAACGCCATCGCGCATCGCGACGCCATGCAGCACGGCGGGAGCGAACCCGACCCCGCCCCGGTGGTCAAGCTGTTCAACCCGGTAGGCGCGGCGACATGGCTCGCGACCGAACTCGACGCCGACGGCGACACCTTGTTCGGGTTGGCCGACCTCGGCTTCGGCTGTCCCGAGCTTGGCGGTTTCAGCCTTACGGAGATCGAGGCGCTGCGGCTACCCTTCGGCCTCGCGGTCGAGCGTGACCTGTGTTTCGAGACGGCCCTGCCGCTGTCGGTCTGGGCCGACGCCGCGCGCCGGGCCGGGTCGATCAGCGCCGCCGAACCCACGCTGCGCGCCGCCGAGCGCGCCCGCCCATCCACCGAGCTTCCGCCGCCCGAGGAAGGCGGCGGCTGACGCGGGCGGCCGTCCGCCGCTCACCCGAAAGCCGGTCCCGCGTCCGCTTCATCAGTCACGGGACCGGCGCTCACGAAGGAGCAGACCCATGAAACTCGATTTTATCCCCTTGGACAAGCTGTCGATCAGCAAGGCCAATATGCGCTACGGCAAAAAGGCCCCCGACGTGTCGGACATATTGCCGACCATCCGCGCGCGGGGCGTCATCCAGCCGGTCATCGTCCGCCCCAATTGCGGACCCGGCCAGTTCGAGATCGTTGCCGGGAGCCGCCGCTTCCACGCCGCCAAGATCGTCGCCGACGAGCGCCGTTCGGGGGGCGACCCCGACGCCGAGCCGATGCCCTGCGCCATCCTCGACGACGGCGACGACGCCGCCGCGATCGAAGCCTCGATGATCGAGAATATGGCGCGGCTCGACGCCGACGAGGTAAGCCAGTGGGAGAGCTTCACCCGGCTGGTCAAGGAAGGCCGCAAGGTGGACGAGATCGCCGCCACCTTCGGATTGCCCGACCTGACCGTCCGCCGTGTGCTCGCGCTCGGCAATCTGCTGCCGCGCATCCGCGACCTCTACCGGCGCGAGGAGATCGACGCCGCGACCGTCCGCCATCTGACGCTCGCCAGCAAGAGCCAGCAAAAGGCGTGGCTGGCGCTCGCCGACGACCCGGAAGCCTATCTGCCGACCGGCCATCAATTGAAGGGCTGGCTGTTCGGCGGCGCGTCGGTCTGCGCGGCCCACGCCCTGTTCGACGTCGAGGCGAGTGGCCTTGCCACCATCGCCGACCTGTTCGGCGAGGACCGCTATTTCGCCGACGCCGATGCCTTCTGGGCCGCGCAGAACGAAGCCGTCGAGGCGCGCCGCGCCGCCGCGATCGAGGCGGGCTGGGCCGATGCGGTGGTGGTCCCGCCCGACGAGCATTTCGCGACGTGGGAGTATGAGAAGGCGGGCAAAAGGAAGGGCGGGCGCGTCTATCTCGACGTGCGGTCGAGCGGCGAGGTGATCGTCCACGAAGGCTATGTCAGCCGCCGCGAAGCCGCCCGGCTCGCCAAGGCCGAGGCTACCGGCACCGGCCACAAGCCCGCTCGCCCCGAGCTGACCAGCACGATGCAGACCTATATCGACCTGCATCGTCACGCCGCCGTGCGCGCCGCGCTCACGACGCACAGCGGCGTCGCGCTGCGCTTGATGGTCGCCCATGCGATCGTCGGCTCGCACCTGTGGCGCGTCGCCCCCGAGCCGCAATCGACGCGCAACGACGATGTGCGCGAGAGCGTCGAGACCTGCGTCGCCGAAACCGCGTTCGACGAGCGCCGCCGCGCGGTGCTGTTGGTGCTCGGCTTCTCGCCCGAGGAACCCACCGTCACCGGCGGCAACGGCGACGATTACGGTCTGGTCGGCGTGTTCCAGCGGCTGCTCGACCTGCCCGACAACGTCGTTCTGGAGGTGATCGCCTGTCTTATCGGCGAGACGCTGGCGGCGGGAAGCGCCGCCGTCGAGGCGGTCGGCGTCGAGATCGGGGTCGATATGACCCGATACTGGCAGGCGGACGACGCCTTCTTCGCGCTTCTCCGCGACAAGGAGGTGCTGACCCGGATCGTCGCCGAGGTCGCGGGCGAAAATGTCGCCGCCGCCAACGCCCAGGAGAAGACCAAGACCATGAAGCGCATCATCCGCGATCATCTGGCGGGCGAGAATGGCCGCGCCAAGGTCGAGGGGTGGGTGCCGCGCTGGATGGCGTTCCCGCCCGCCGCCTACACCGCGCGCGGCGGCGTCGGCACGGTCGCGGCCCACGCCAAGGCCGAGGCCGCGCGCGAGATCGAAGCGCAATCGGGCGGCGACGACGAGCCCGACCCGACCGCGCCGGGCGCGGCGGTCGCGCCGCCGGACTCTGACGACGGGGCCGACACCGTGCCGCTCGCGGCGTGAGCCTGTCGGGGAGCGGTTAGTCGCCGCTCCCCGCTTTCTCGACCCTCAAAATCCGGCCGCGCGCCTCGGCCGTTCGGCCTCGGGGCGCGGGAAAAAGGAGAACTATCATGGCCGACCGTGTGTCCGTCACCATCGCCATCGGCGGCACGCTTGCCGCCAGCCGGCGGGAAACGCTCGCCGATCTGATCGCCGACGAAGGCCTGTCGCTCGAATGGGACGGCCCGCCGTTCGACGCGAGCCAGTTCCCCGATGCGGCACCGCTTACGCTTCATGCGCACGAGGTCGCCTGGGGCCGCGTCGATCATCTCGAGGCCTTCTGCGTCGCGCATAAGTTGCCGTTCGCGCGCTGGTCGGGGAGCTATCCCGGCCTGTGGGATCCGGAGCGCGTCGTGTTCACGGGCGACGGCGAGCCGCGATCCTTCGGCGCGAGCGAGGACGATTACGTTATGATCGGCCGTCATACCGCCGAAGCGCTCGGTTCCTACGAAGCGATCATCGCCAATTTCGATGCCGCGGATTTTGCGATCCCGCCGCTTCGCATCGGCACCTGAAAAATCGGCCGCGCCCCGGTCCCGATAGGGACGGGGGACGCGGCATCGCGGTTCGCTGAACCAGCCGAACCGCGCGATGGAAGGTCGGCATACCGCCTTCGGAGCAGCGCCGACTGCCCGATCATCGCATCCAAGTCATCGTCGACGGCATTCCTTCGATGACGCTGCTGGCCAAACTCGCCGTTGCCAACTAGCCCATATGGTATAGGGGGCTACCCTATGGCGCACACTTCTTCCAACCAGACTCAGCTGATCGCGCGCGTCCGGCGGATCGCCGGGCAGATCGCCGCGATCGAGCGCGCGATCGAAGAGGAGGCGGGCTGCGCGTCCGTTCTTCATCAGGTCGCGGGTGCGCGCGGCGCGATCAACGGGCTCATGGACGAGCTCGTCGAGGACCATGTCCGCGAGCATGTCGCGCGGCCCGATCTCAGCGACGCCCAGCGCGCGGCGGGTGCCGAGGAGCTGATCGCGGCGGTGCGGCGCTACGCCAAATGAGGACGGATTCCATGCAATTCGACGAACAGGTCGCGGACCTTACCCACGATCACGTCTTTCTCGGCGAGCGCCACGACGACAACGCGCGGCGCACTTTATGGGTCGTCGCGCTGACGGCGGTGATGATGGTCGGCGAGATCATCGCCGGCACGATCTTCAACTCCATGGCGCTGCTCGCCGACGGCTTCCACATGGCCACCCATGCCGGCGCGCTCGCCGTCGCGGCGGGCGCTTACGCATTCGCCAAACGCCATGCCCGCACCCGCCGCTTCACCTTCGGGACGGGCAAGGTCGGCGATCTCGCCGGCTTCGCCTCCGCGCTGGCGCTGGCGCTCGTCGCGATCGGCATCGGCGTCGAATCGGTGGGGCGGTTGTTCGATCCCCGTCCCGTCGCATTCACCGAGGCGACGGTCGTCGCCGTCATCGGCCTCATCGTGAACATCGTCAGCGCGCTGCTGCTGGCGGGCGGCCATCACGACGGTCACGATCATGGGCACGGGCATGGCCATGCGCACGGACATGAGCACGAGCATCGCCATCACGACCACTCCGCGCGGCACCACGACAACAATCTGCGCTCCGCCTTCGTCCATGTTCTCGCCGATGCGCTGACCTCCGTGCTTGCGATCGCGGCCCTGCTGTCGGGCGCCTATCTCGGATGGGTATGGCTCGATCCGGTGATGGGGATCGTCGGCGCGGCGGTGATCGCGGTGTGGGCGTGGAACCTGTTGCGTGACACCGCTGCGGTTCTGCTCGACACCGCCGATCCGCATCTGGAGAACGAGGTGCGCGAGCATGTCGAAGGCCAAGGCGATGTCCGGATCACCGACCTGCACGTCTGGCGGGTCGGACCCGGCGCGCACGCCGCCATCGTCAGCGTGACCGGCGGCGTCAGCGGCGAAACCGTGCGCTCGCGGCTCGCGCCCCCGTCCACGAACTCGCGCATGTTACGGTCGAAACGCGCTAGGCATCCGCGGAAAATCCGGCGCGTGAGGCTCGCCTTTTCGTCGGCTGCCCGAGCCCCCGCGCGCGGCGTCAACGAGTCCAGGCAGGCGTCTCCGGCACGTCCGCCCGCCCCGTCATCGGCTCGTGGGGCGCTGACCTGGAACGGTCGCGACGCCCGCAAAACCATCGCCTGACGGGTTATTTCCCCGCCCGTGTGCCACGGGCTCCTCGCGGCCGCTTCGCTCTCAAATAACCCTGCGGCTCCGGTCCTCCGCTGGCGCTCCGGCCTGCCGGTTCGCGGACCCCGCATCGACCGTCCCTCAAGGTCCGCCCATCGCCCGGAAACGGTTCGGGGCGAGAACTCAAGGAGACGCATCATGTCTGCAATCGGTTATGTCACCCGCAGCGGCGAAGGCTTCAAGGGCCAGCTCAAAACGCTTTCGATCCGCACCGACGTCGAGATCGTGCCCAACGTCCGCAAGGCCAACGACCGTCAGCCCGACTATCGGGTGATGGCGAACGGCGTCGAGGTCGGCGCCGGCTGGAACCGCCGCAGCGAGACCACCGGCAACGATTATGTGTCGCTGTCGCTCGCCGCCCCCGAGTTCGGGCCGCGCCGGCTCTACGCCAATCTCGGCCGCGCCGCCGGCCAGGACGACGACGACGCTTTCGCGATCATCTGGAACCCCGCCGATTGATCGCGAACCGGCTCCCGCGCCTCCCCCCGGCGCGGGAGCCGAACGGCGAAGGTTCTCGGCCCCGGGGGAAGGGGGTCGATTTCCGGGGGGGCCGTTTTTCGACCCTGCCCGAGCCGGCCCATGGTCGCCAGACCCGTCCCGAGCGGCGCAATCCCGTGGCCGCCAGCCGGACACAGATTCATGGACGACACCGCCAAGCGCGCGCAGGCGGCGCGCGAAACCTGCCCCTTCCTCACCGCCAAGCAGGCCGCCTTCCACCTCGGCCTCTCGCTCACCGCATTGAAGGAGATGCGCGCGCGCGGCACCGGACCCTTGTGCCGCCTCCACGGCCGCACCTGGCGCTACCATATCGACGACATCGAAGCCTGGTCGACCGCTCGCGCCAGAGGCGGCCGGCATGACTGAGCGCCGCGACTTGCCGCTGTTCGCCTGGGGCGACGCGCTCAGTCGCCAGCGAACGCTCCGCACCCGTGCGCGAGCCCGCGCGACCATCATCGTCGCAGCCGTCGCTTCGGTTCCGCTGCTGGTGACGATCGCCGCCATGCCGGTTCCCCGCCTTGTCTGGAATGCGAGCGCCAGCGCGCCGCTCGGGCTCTACCGGGTGACGCCCGACGCGCCGGTTCGCAGCGGCGATATGGTCATCGCCTGGGTTCCGGACGGCGCGCGAATGCTCGCCGCCCGGCGCCGCTATCTTCCCGCCAATGTGCCGCTGGTGAAGCGCGTCGCCGCCGCGTCGGGCGATACGGTCTGCGCGATCGGCCCGGTGGTCAGCATCAACGGCAGCCCCATCGCCGAACGCCGCCGGTTCGACGGGCACGGCCGCGTCCTGCCCTGGTGGGAAGGATGCGTGACGCTTCGCGCTGGCGAACTGTTCCTGCTGATGGCGGACGCCGCCGATTCGTTCGACGGGCGCTACTTCGGGCCGACCGGCGCGCAAGATGTGCTCGGCCGCGCGCGCCTGCTGTGGCCGGCGTCGTGACGCCGACGAGGCATTGGCGCGGGTGGGCGGCATCGCGCATCGGCTTCGTGGTTCTGGTCGCAGCGGCCGCGAGCCTGGTGGCGCCGCCGGCATCCGCGCGCGCCGATCCGGTGGCGCGATGGGCGCCTTATGTCGCCGAGGCGTCGATGCGCTTCGGGGTTCCGGTAGCCTGGATCGAGCGGGTGATGCGCGCCGAAAGCGGCGGCCGCACGATGCTCGCCGGACGCCCGATCACCAGTCACGCCGGCGCGATGGGGCTGATGCAACTGATGCCCGGCACCTGGGCGGAGATGCGCTCGGCGCACGCGCTCGGCGCCGATCCGCACGATCCGCGCGACAACATCCTCGCCGGGACCGCCTATCTGCGCGCGATGTACGACCGCTTCGGCTATCCGGGCCTGTTCGCCGCCTACAATGCCGGACCGGCGCGCTATGCGGCCTATCTGGCGGGCCGGGCGACATTGCCGGCCGAGACGCGCGGCTATCTCGCGGCCGTGGCGAAGACGGATGCGATCGGCGCGGGTCCGGCCTCACCGGCACCTCCCGAGACGCTGTTCGTCGTCGATCGGACAGCCGGAAGGCGTCCGAACGCGGCCTCGCCGGAGCGCTCGGACGGCGGTTTGTTCGTCCCGCTTTCAGGCCAGTGATCGCACGCGGCGCAAGGAATCGAGCAGGTTCGACTGGCCTGGGAGGGGGTAAGGGCTCGTCTCGGGTCTGCCGAGCATGGCGGCTGCCGAGCCGCCTGTGCAAGGCCGGCGGCCCCTCCAATTTTGCCGTGCAGATGGAGCGCGCTTCGCGCGCGCTTTTGTTCGTTGCCGCACGACAAAATCGGTTCCTCCGCCGCCGCTTCGCGGTGCCGGCGCTAACGCGCCGGCAGCCCTGACAGACGCCTCGCCAACCGCCGGGCGGGGACTGTCCTCGATGAGGAGGACGGTGCTGACAGGAGGCTTCAATGACCATGTATCAACCCATCGGAGCGGCGTCGGATCGCGTGATGGCGACGCTCGTCGCGGGGCTCGAGATCGAGTTCGGACGCGACGCGGGCGAGGCGCTGGCGCGGCAGTTTCTAAGCGCGGAGGAAGCCGATTTCCGCTGGGATGCGCGCGTCTGGGAACGCTGGCTCGGCGCCTATGAATGTCTCGACGACGACGAATATGACCTCGATCGGATCGCGATCTGCGGCCGGCTCGACGGCGAATGGTTCGTGGCGACGATGATCGTCGATGGCGACGGCAATGCGCAGGGAATGCTTGGTTGCCGGCTATTCGAGACCCGCGATGACGCGAGAATGACGCTGGCGATGGCGCACTGATTTCGGCGTCGATCGCGGGGCCGGGGCGCGGTGCGGGACAGCATCGCGTCCCGGCTTTCTCGTGCCTCGGCTTGCCGGGGTTGTGGGACTGGAACGGTCTGAAGGGGGCGAATTCAGGACTTGAGCGGCGTAAGGCAAGATAAAGGAACGGCACCCCTGGCACCGTAACCTGTTGTCTGCACATCTTTTTCTCGCCTGTCCGGCGGCACCGCCGACGCTGGACCGGTGCCGGTCAGAGCAAAAGTTCAGCATTTCCGCGGGCTTTGGCGGCACCGGTTTTCTTGGAGGGCAGCGCGCGCCATTTCGGATGGAAGGAAGCCGAACAGGAACGTGCGATGGCTGACGACGATGATTTCGAGCCGCATCTTGGGCGGATGCGCGCCAAGGGCGGCAAGCGTGGCCGCAAATATCTCCACCGCGTGCTCGCCGCCGCCAATCTCGCCCGGGGCGGTGCCTTCTCAGCGGGCGGCCGGCGCAGCTATTCCGGAAGCCGGATCGGGCGCGGCGGCGGGGTCGGACGGATGCTCGCCAGCCGCGACGCCTATGCCGCGTATCGCGCACGCCGGGTCATCATCAAATCGCGCATCGTCAAGCTCGCCGGAAAGGGCGCTGCCGGAGCCGCCGCGCATCTGCGCTATATCCAGCGCGACGGGACCACGCGCGAGGGCGCGCCGGGACAGCTCTATGACGCCGGCGGAGAGGGCGTCGACGGCAAGGCGTTCCTCGACCGCGGCCAAGGCGATCGCCACCAGTTCCGCTTCATCGTCTCGGCCGAGGACGGCGATCAATATGACGATCTGAAACCGCTCGCCCGGCGGCTTATGGCGCGGGTCGAAGCCGATCTCGGAACGCGGCTCGACTGGGTCGCGGTCGACCATTTCAACACCGGCCATCCGCACACGCACATCATGGTGCGCGGCCGCGACGATCGAGGCCGCGACCTCGTCATCGCCCGCGACTATCTGACCGCCGGCATGCGCGAGCGCGCCGCCGAGCTGGTTGACCTTGATCTGGGACCGCGCGACGACCGCGCGATCGAGGCGCGGCTGCGCGCCGAGATCGATCAGGAGCGGCTGACCGGAATCGACCGCCGGCTGCTCGCCGGGATGGATGCCGACAGGATCGTGTCTTCGGCCACCAGCCGTCCGTTCGAGCAAAGCCTGAGGGCGGGGCGGCTGGCGCGGCTCGCGCGCATGGGCCTGGCGGAGGACATCGGACGCGGCGCGTGGCGGCTCGCCGATGGCTTGGAGGAGACGCTGCGGCGGATGGGCGAGCGCGGCGACATCATCCGCACGATGCAGCGCGCCTTTGCCGAGCGTGGGGCCGCGCCCGCGCTTGCTGACCAGGCGATCTATGATCCGGCCGCTTCCGGCCCGCGGGGGCTGGTCGGCCGTGTCGTCGAGCGCGGCCTGTCGGACGAACTGCGCGATCGGCATTATCTGATCGTCGACGCGACCGACGGCCGCACGCATTATGTCGACATCGGGCGCGGCGATGCGGTCGCGCCGCTGGCCACCGATGCGGTGGTCAGGATCGCGCCGATTGTGAGCGGGCCAAGGCCGGCGGATCGCACGATCGCCGCGGTCGCCGAGGCCAACGCCGGGCGCTATTCGGTCGACGCGCATTTGGCCCAAGATCCGTCGGCAAGCGAGGCGTTCGCCGAGACTCATGTTCGCCGCCTCGAAGCGATGCGGCGCGCAGGCTTGGCGACCCGCGAACCAGATGGAAGCTGGTCGATCCCGGCGAACCATCTCGACCAGGTGTCGCGCTACGAGGCAGGGCGCGCGCGCGAGGCGCCGGTGCGCGTCGAATTGCTGTCACCTCGGCCGATCGAGCAACTGATCGGCGCCGATGCCGCCACCTGGCTCGATCGCGAGCTGGTCGCCGATACATCCGAGCCGCTGCGCGAGAGCGGATTCGGCGCGGCGGTCCGCAACGCGCAGGCGCGCCGCCGGCAATGGCTGATAGCGCAAGGTCTCGGCACCGAAGCCGATGGCGTCTTCGGCATCCGGCCTGACGCCATTGCCGTGCTCCAGCGCCGTGAGCTCCTGCGCGTCGCGGGGCAGCTATCCACCGAGCTTGATCTGACGTTCGCCGAGAGCAGTAGCGGCGATCGCGTCGAAGGCGTGCTGCGCCGTCCGGTCGAGCTGACGAGCGGGCGCTATGCGCTGGTCGCGAAAGCGAAGGAGTTCACACTGGTGCCGTGGCGGCCGGTGCTCGATCGACATGTCGGCAAGTCCGTCTCCGGCATCATGCGCGAACGGGGCGTCAGCTGGTCGATCGGCCGTGGACGCGGCGGCCCGACAATCTCGTGATGCAGGAGCGGTGAACGTCCACCGTTGCGGCGACAGGATGTTCCGCTCGGAATCGCCTATGCTGGCTGCGCTCCGGACGCCGCTGATGGTGACTCTTAATCGCGACCTCCGCTGACGAAGCGCTGGTGGCCGAGCAGCTTGTAAATTGCCGGCAGCACGAACAGCGACAGCAGCGGCGCCGTGATCATGCCGCCGATCATCGGCGCCGCCAGGCGTTGCATCACCTCCGAGCCGGTGCCGGTTCCGATCAGTAGGGGAAAGAGACCGGCGAGGATGACGGCCACGGTCATCGCCTTCGGTCGCACCCGCAGCACCGCGCCATCCATCAGTGCCTCGTCGAGATATTCCGGTTTCGAGAAGCGCCCCGCGTCGACGCGCTCCTCGATGGCGCGGTCGAGATAGACGAGCATGACCACGCCGAACTCCGCCGCCAGCCCGGCAAGGGCGATGAAGCCCACCGCCGTGGCGATCGAAACGGCGTGGCCGAGGAGATAGATGAGCCATACGCCCCCAACGAGCGCAAACGGCAAGGTCAGCAGGATGATCAGCGGCTGGCGCGCCCGGCCGAAGGCGAGAAAGAGCAGCAGAAAGATGATGCCGATCGTCGCCGGGACCACCCACATCATTCGCTCAGCGGCCCGCTGCGCATATTCGAACTGGCCCGACCAGGCGACTGAGTAGCCAGGCGGGAGATCGATCGCTCCGGCGACGCGCTCTTGTGCTTCGTTGACATAGCCGACGACGTCGCGGTCGCGGACATCGACATAGACCCAGACCGACGGCTGGGCATTCTCGCTCTTGATCATCGTCGGCCCGTCCTCGATCGCGATCTCCGCGACCGTGCCAAGCGTCACGACCGCTCCGGAAGGCGCGATGATCGGAATCTGGCGAAGCGCCTGGACGCTGTCGCGGGTCTCGCGCGGGAAGCGGACCTCGATCGGGAAACGGGCGAGGCCCTCGATCTTCTCGCCGATCTGCTCTCCGCCCACGGCGGTCGCGGCGGTCGCCTGGATGTCCTCGACCGACAGTCCGTAGCGAGCGGCGGCGAGACGATCGATCTCGATATTGATATAGCGGCCGCCGGAGATGCGGTCCGACACCGCCGAGCTTGTTCCCTCGATCCCCTTGACCACCTGCGCAACCTGCCGGCCGAGACGGTCGAGCGTCCCAAGATCGGGTCCCGAAATTTTGACGCCGACCGGCGTCTTGATGCCGGTCGCCAGCATGTCGATGCGATTGCGGATGGGTTGGACAAAGACGTTGGCGAGCCCCGGTATCCTGAGCTTGGAATCCAGCTCCTCGATGATCGTCTCCATCGTCATGCCGGGCCGCCACTCGCTCTTGGGCTTGAGCTGGATCATCGTCTCGAACATTTCGAGCGGGGCGGGGTCGGTGGCGGTGTCGGCGCGGCCGGCCTTGCCGAACACCGTCTTCACCTCCGGCACGGTCTTGATGATCCGGTCGGTCACCTGCAGCAACTCTGAGGCTTTCGACGCCGAAAGGCCGGGCAAGGCCGTCGGCATGTAGAGGATGTCGCCCTCGTTCATCGGCGGCATGAACTCGCCGCCGAGCTGGCTTGCCGGTATGAGGGACAGCGCCAACGCGGCGGCGGCAATGCCCACGGTCAGCTTTGGCCGGCGCAGCACCCACGCGAGACCTGGCCGGTAAGCGGCGATCAGGGCCCGGTTGACCGGATTGTCGCTCTCGGGACGGATGCGGCCCTTGATGAACATCAGCATCAATACCGGAACGAGCGTAATCGAAAGCCCCGCCGCCGCCGCCATCGCATAAGTCTTGGTGAAGGCCAGCGGCTTGAACAGCCGCCCTTCCTGCGCCTCCAGCGTGAACACGGGCAGGAACGAAAGCGTGATGATGAGGAGCGAGAAGAACAGCGCCGGGCCAACCTCTACCGCTGCCTCGGTGAGCACCTGTCGGCGCCTCGGCTCGGTGAGCGTTCCCTCTTCGACCTTGGCATGTTCGAGCTTCTTGTGCGCGTTCTCGATCATGACCACCGCCGCATCGACCATGGCGCCGATGGCGATGGCGATGCCGCCCAGCGACATGATGTTGGCGTTGACACCCTGGAAATACATGACCGTGAACGCCGCCAGCACGCCCAGCGGCAACATGATGATCGCTACCAGCGCCGAGCGAAGATGAAGGAGGAACAGGGCGGTCACCAGCGCGACGACGAGAAACTCCTCGAACAGCTTCTCCCACAGATTCTCGACCGCCCGCTCGATCAGCGAAGATCGATCGTAAGTTGTGACCACCTCGACCCCCGGCGGCAGCCCGTCCTTGATCTCGGCTAGCTTTTCCTTGACGCGCTCGATGACCGACAGCGTGTCGGCGCCTTGCCGAACGACGATGATCCCGCCGACGACCTCGCCCTCGCCGTTGAGCTCGGCGATGCCGCGCCGGAAGTCGGGAACGATCTGCACCCGTGCCACATCGCCGATCGTGACTGCGGTCCCGCCTTCCGCCGACAGCGGGATATTCCGGAAGTCGTCCAAATCCTCCAGATAGCCGCCGACGGTGACCATATACTCGGCTTCGGCACGTTCGATGACCGCGCCGCCGGCCTCGTTGTTCGCCTGCTGAACGGCTTCGATCACCTCCTGGGCGGAGACGCCGTAAATCTGCATCCGATCCGGATCGAGCTGGATCTGGTAGGCCCGGACCATACCGCCGAGCGACGCCACCTCGGCGACGCCGGGAATTTCCTTCAACTGGTACTTCAGGAACCAGTCTTGCAGCGCCCGGAGCTGCCCCAGATCATGCTGCCCGGTCCGGTCGACGAGCGCATACTGAAATGCCCAGCCCACGCCCGTGGCGTCGGGCCCGAGCGCCGGCGAAACGCCTTCGGGAAGGAGATTGCCGGCCTGGCTCAGATATTCGAGCGTGCGGGAGCGCGCCCAATACAGGTCGGTCCCGTCCTCGAAGATGACGGTGACATAGGAATCGCCGAAGAAGGAATAGCCGCGCACCGCCTTCACCTTCGGCACCGACAACATCGTCGTGGTCAGCGGATAGGTGACTTGGGCCTCGACGATCTCCGGCGCCTGCCCCGGATAGGGCGTGCGGACGATCACCTGGACGTCCGACAGGTCGGGAATGGCGTCGAGCGGCGTGCGCGACACCGAGTAAGCGCCGGCGAGGGTGATGAAGAGGGCGCCCAAGAGGACGAGCAGCCGGTTCGCCGCCGACCAGCGGATGATGTGCGCGATCACTGGCCGGCATCCCGCGACAATTGCCCGATCACATAGGCGCCGCCTTGCTGAGTCTTGGGAAAGGCGAAATCGACCCGGTCGCCGCGCTTGAACCCGCGAAGCATCGCGGCCTCCCGCACGCCGAAGGTCATCGTCATCGCCGGCCAGTTCATCGTCGGGATCGGCCCGTGCGCGATGGTGATGCGCCGCCGCGGCGCGTCGAGCGACTGGATGGTGCCCGTGCCTCGGGCGAGCTGCGCGGTCGACTCTTCACCTGCAGGAGTCGCCGCTTCGAGACGATTGATCACGCCGGACAGCGATGCTTCGGAGTCGATCAGGAACTGCCCCGAGAGCACGACCTCGTCGCCGGGCTCGAGGCCGCTCAGGATTTCGGTGAAGCCGTTCGCCACCGTGCCGGTTTGTACCTCGACCGGCACGAAGGCGCCGTCCCGCCTGGTGACGACGACAGTCCGCTCTCCGGTTGCGATGACCGCCTCGCTCGGCACCGTCAGCGTCATCCCGCCCGTTCCCTGCACGATCACATTGGCGAACATGCCTTCCTTCAATCGAAGGCCCGGATTGGCGAGCGTGACACGGACGCGCGCGGTGCGGGTCTCGGGATTGAGCGAGGGATAGATGTAATCGACGCTCCCCTCGCGCACCTCGCGGGGATAGGCCGCGAAGCTCACGTCGACCGGTTGACCGACCTTCACCGCAGCGAGAGCCGCTTCGGGGATTTCGGCCACCACCCAGACCCGCGACAGGCCGGCGATGGTGACGATCGACTGGCCTGGCTCGACCCTGGCGCCGGGGCGGGCGCCGATCTCCGTCACGATCCCGGAGGCAGGCGCGAAGACGGCGTAGGTGCGCTGCGGCGCGCCGCCGCTTTCGAGCCGCTGGATAGCGCCGCCGGAAAGTCCGAGCAGCCGCAGACGGTCGCGCGCCGCCTGCCTGAGGCTTGCGGGCGCCACATCGCGCGACATGCCAAGCAGCGATTTATATTCATGCTGGGCAGTGAGCAGCTCGGGCGAATAGACGCTCGCGATCCTCGACCCCGCTTGCACCGGCTCGCCTTCGGCCCGCACCGTCAGACTTTCGACAAAGCCGGGAGCGAAGGTCTGCACCTCCTCGATCATACGTTCATCGATCTGCACCCGGCCCACGCCTCGCACAGTCGGCGCGAGATCGCGCACCTGAGCCTCGCCGATACGCACGCCAAGGCTCTGCGCCATCGCCGGCGACACTCTCACCCCGCCGTCGGTGGCCCCATCCGCATATTTGGGGATGAGCGCCATGTTCATCGACGACTTGCCGGGGGCGTCGTATCGCTCCATCGGAATCATCGGATCGTACCAGTAGAGCACGCGCTGGCCGGAGCCGTCCTGAACGACACCATCGATGGTTTCGCCTTGCGCACCGGCGGACGATCCATTCTCGGTGAACAGCCCGGATGAACCGGCCCAATAGCCGGCACCGGCGGTCGCAATCGCCAGCGCGAGCCCGGCGCCGATCATCGTGCGCTTCTGGCGGTCCATGGAACGGAGCGGTCCGATAATGCGATCAGCCACCATCATGCGCACTCCTCGGCATAGAAGCTCAGGTCGGCGCTTGCGCGGGCGAGCGCGGCACGCTGCTCGATGGCGTCGAGCACGGTTCGGGTCGTGCGTTCGCTGGCGGCCTGGACGTCCGTCACCGCAGGCTGGCCGCCGGCGACCCTTGCCTCCAAAGCGCGCTCGACCGCCTCCAAGGCCGGCAAGGTGTCACTAAGGGCGGTCGTGAGCCGTGCGTTGGCCTCGCTCCATTGCGCCCAAGCCTGCTCGAAATCCGATACCACTTCGCGGCGCGTATCCTCCGCCCGATCGCGAGCCGCGGCGGCCAACTCCGAAGCCTCGGCGATCCGGCGATTCTGCAGACGCGATTTGTTGAACGGCAGATCGATGGTGACCTGGAGCGTCACCATGTCCGATCGCCCGCCGCCGCGCTGGCCGTACATCGCCGACCAACCCCAGTCGGGCTTGCGCTCCGCGCGTGCAATATCGATGCTACGCTCCGCCACCGTCTCACGGCGCCGCGCTACCTCGATCAGCGGATGCTCCGCCACCGCCGCTAGGGCCAGCTGCTTGTTTGAGGGCCGGCAGATGGGGAGCTGTTTCGTCGAGAGCGGCCGCTGGGCAGCATCGCCGATCCACCTCGCGAGCATCGCGCGGCCCGCGGTTTCGGCGTCCTTGGCCGCGAGCATCTCGCCGCGAGCGGCCGATATATCGGCTTCGATGGCGATGACATCCGCCGGCGTGGCACTTCCGTCGAGAATGCCGCCCTCGACGAGTGACTGACGTGCCTCCAGCTTTTCGACGAGGAGTCCGAGCACCTCACGCTTCTGCTGGGCCTCGATGATCGCGATCCAGCCGAGCATCACCTCGCGTTGGATGCGGCGCGCGAGCACATCCTGCTCGGCGAGCGAAACGGCGGCTTCTGCCAGATAACGCGCCGACGCGGCGTCTCGCTTTGCTTCCCTGACCTGGGTGCGCATGATGCCGATCGATTTCATGGTCATGAAATCGGCGCCGAGGTCGAATGCTTCGGACCCGGTGACCGGCAGGTTCTGAATGCCGATCGTCAGCTGTGGATCGGGAAGCTGTCGCGCGGCGACCGCGGCCTCCTCGGCCGCTCGGGCGGTCCGCGCGAAAGCGTTGAGCGCAGGCTGTCGCTCGACAGACAGCGCGAGCGCCTCATCGAGACTGAGCTTGGCCTGGGCTTGGGCGAAGATGGGCTGCGGCTGGGCGACAGCGAAGGCGAGCGCCACTGCCACCGATCCACGCCAAGGAGAGGCGAAAGATTTCATGAGTGTTTGTTCCTGCCAGCGGGGGACGAAAGGCCGGTAAGCCTCCCTCCGCCCCGTGCTCAGTTCCTGGTCAGCGAGGTCAGAACATAGCCGCCGTCCGCCTGACGGAAGGCGAACGACACCCGGTCCCCGGCCGCAACACCGGCGAGGATGTCCGGGCCGTCGGCCTGGAACGTCATCGTCATGGCGGGCCATTGCAGGTCCGGCACCGGACCATGCGAGATCGTCACCGTCTCACTGGCAACAGCCGTCACTTCGCCACTTGCCGAATAATCCGCGTCCTGCGACGCGGCCTCCGGCCGTTCTGCTGGAACAGTCGTCTCTTCGCGCGATGCGCTTGGTTGTTCGCTACAGGCCGCAACGCTCGAAAATAGCGCCACCGCGCCGGCCAAATAAATCTTGTTCATCGAATTACCCTCGTCGACGCCGATCCGCCCAATGCCGCTGCTCATCAGCAGCGCGTCACAGGCAATGCCTGGTGAGAGGCCGGCGCTTGGATCGCCAAAACTGACTTGCGAATGGGCTCAGCGCCCATCGCACCTGCACGGCTGCCGCGCGGGAGCCGTGCTCAAAATCAGCCGAGCGTGGGTTTTGGAGGAGGGTCGATCGCGGTCGGGTTCACGGAGTGAAGGGCGCTGGCCGTCGGCATCCAGGCGCGGGCGCTGGTGAGCAGAACAGACGGCTCAGGCAAGCTATCGGGAGGAACCAGCGCGGCAGGACAGGAGACCGCGCAGTCGGGTGTGCAGCAACCCATGTCGTCGTGGTCGGCAGGGCTTCCCATCGCGGCTCCGGCCATCGCGCAGTCAGGCGCTGGCGCGGCGAACGCCGGACCAGAGCTGCCGATCAGCGACAGCGCGATCAGTATGGCCAAGATGAACCTTGTCACTCTTCAAGCCTACGCCGGCGTCGCTTCATGTCAAATCCTGACCGACTAGATGACATATTTGTCCCATCCCGCGTAATGCTCGCGGCTCCGCTTTCCTCTCGGCAGGCTCAACGCCATCAATGCGAGGCCGATCACCACACTGGCGGCTGTCGCGGAGCCGTCGGCGCCCTCGAGCAGGAACGGCGCGGCGACGAGCCAGGCGCCGAGCGCGACATTGATGAAGCGCAGGATTCTCGCGACCTCGGCCGTGGCGATAATGGCGATCGTAATGACGAGCGCACCAACCAGATGGTCGCTATTCGCCATCGCGCCCTCGGTGCCGAATACCAGCCTCGTCAGCATCAGAAACGCGCCGATCACCGTGCTGACGGCCAGCGTCCAGGGAAGCGTCACGCCCCGTCTGGCTTCGGCCCAGGCGGCTGTGGGAGACGCGGACAGCGCATCGGCGGTATCTTCTTCACCCCTGTCCACCGCGTCGCCTTTGAAGAACGTCCGGATCAGTGGTTTGCCGCGGCGATGGGCCCAGTAGAGGAACTGTCCCATGGCGATGACCTCGTCCAGTGCGAAGGGTATCATGACGACCATGGCTAGCCCGGCAATCAATGCGGGCGTGCTCCACGTGCCGATCATGATCGGCTGGATGATGATGAAGTAGATCGAGATGACCCCAAGCGGGATCACCAATATGCCGAAGAAGGTGACCATCCAGGGCATCGTCCGCCAGCGGTCGCGGGTGCCCATAACCGCCATCAGGATCTCGAACATGTAGCTCACCGCCCCGAGCCCCGCGTCGGGGATCGGCCAGGCCTTGGAAACATCGGAGGTGATGATCTCCTCGGTGCCGTTCCGGGGATCGGCGGGCGAGCCCATGAAGAACGGCTCCCAGGCGGAATCGATGTGCCCGAGCTGATATGCGGTCAGCATGCGCGAGATAAGGAGGCCGACCAGGCCGAGCGCGACGATCGGAAAGCGCTGGGCAGCGGTGGACGGGCCATAGGTCCAGCCCGGCGGAATGGACTTGGGATCCATCATGCCGGCCATGCTCATCCCCGGCATCATCGGCACGAGCACCGACAAGGCGATCGCCAGCGCGCCGACGAGCATGTCGTTCTGATATTGGGCCGCGCTCGGACTCCAGAAGACCAGCGGCGCGAGCAGCAACCATATGCCGACAAAACAGGCCGCCCACTGGCCGAACCACGCGGTCCGCTTCGAAAGCGACATCGCTCCGAACAGCATCAGCAGCATGCCGCTGATCACATCGCTGGCCATCAACACGCCCGTCCGCCATTCGACGGACGGCAGCCCGCGATCGACGGTGACGGCACGAACGGCGTCGTCCACGGTCCCACTCGTCACGGCGTCGTAGACCAGCGGACTTGCGGCAAGCCAGGCGCCCAGACCGATCATCGCAAAATGCACCCAGCGCGTGCGGCGTGCGTCGGCATCCATCATGGCCATATGATCGTGGCCGCCTTCATGCGCGGGCTCGGCATCATGCTTGCGGCTCGCATCTTCAGATTTGCCGCCGCCCTTGGCGTGATCCATCGCCATGTGATCCATGCCAGGCTTGGCGTCGGCATTATGCTCGGCATGGTCGGACGCGACGGGCCGCTGCCCGTACCAGGCGACCAGGGCCGGATTGAGCTTGTTGGCCTTGTACCAGCCTTGCGGGTCCCGCTTGAGCGCCGCGACCATCTTCGGAAGCACATCGCGCAAGCGATGCTTCGGCTTCCAGTCGAGAAGCTGCCGCGCCCGGTCGATGTCGAGGACATAATGGTCGTTGCTCGCCTCGACCATCCACGACTTGATCGAGCTATCCTCGCCGAGCACTTCATTTTGCACCCAGGCGCCAGCCTTTGCGATCGGCTGCGGAATCCGGAATGTGTCCCATCCTTCGCCGTGAAGGGTGCAGCCGATGATGTCCTGCACCTCGGCATAGCCGAGCGCCTCCGGCTCGCCGACGAGCAGCGGGGTTTCGGCAGGCAAATCCCGGCGCCGCTGCACCGCTTTTTCGATCGCATTGGTGAGGTCGTCGAGATGCACGAAGGACTGACCCGCGCAGAGCATGCCCGGATAGACATGCCCGATCAGCCGATGCTCGTAGATGCGGGCGATCTGCTCAGCGATGAAGGGCTGATGCCCCTCATCCTCATAGACGCCGGCGATGCGCAAAAAGACCACGGGAATGTCGCCGTGCCGGTCCCGAAGAACGGCCTCGGTTCGGGCCTTGGATTCCGGGTATGCCCAACTCGGATCGATCGGCGAATTCTCGTCGATGCGCTCCTCGGGGCTGTCCGTCGCCCGGTGGACGAGCATCGTGCTCGCATAGACGAACTGCTCGACTTCGAAGCTCTGCAAGGCGTCGAGCAGACGCCTGGTGCCCTCGACCGTGATCTTTTCGTAGAGCGGGTTAGGCTCCCCCGATACGTCGTAATAGGCGGCGAGGTGAATGACCGACACGATCCGGCTGCCGAACCGATCCCTGACCTCTTCCAGTGCCTTGCGGACAGTCTCATCCGAGCCAAGATCGAAATCGATCGCCACTGCCGGTGACGGAGGATCGGGCGGGCCGGCGCGGTCGAGGCCGATAATCTTATATTTTTTGCCGAGCCTTTCGACGACGGCGGAGCCGATGAAGCCGCTCGCTCCGGTAACGAGAACGACGCCGGCTTTGTTGTCGCTCGCGGCGCCCGGAGTAGCAGCTTCCTCTGTCATGAGATTCCCCTGCTTTGCGTACGGGCGGCCGCTGCGATAACTTGCTGATCGCACACGAAGTGCCGCTTCCCGTTCACTATACGCGTCAGCGTGGCCTACCCCTCGGCGAAATATGACGCTGGGGCAGGCGGTCGGCGGCAGTCACGGTGTCCGACGAGCCGAGCCTTGAGAACGTGCTTGAGGGCACGCGCCGGTGCCTTACGCCACAAGGGCTCATATGCGCATCGGCAACCCGGTTCGCCGGACAGCACATGGATAAGTCAAAGACCGGTAGTGCGACAAGGTCGGACCTCGATACCGCGCGGCGGGAGACAAATCCCTGCCGCCCTTGCCTTCGCGGATTTACCTGCGAGAATCAGGAACGATGCGGACGGATATCGATCATTTGCCGGAGGCGCAGCGCGCCGAGCTGGAACGGGTGCAGGACGTGCTCATGGCGGAGTTCGCCGAGGCCACGTCGCGCGCCACCTCGGCGCATCGCCGGAACGGCAAGATTTACAAGATCATCCTGTTCGGCAGCTATGCACGCGACGACTGGGTCGATGAGCCCGAGAATGGCTACCAGTCGGATTACGACCTGCTGGTGATCGTCAGCCACGGCGACCTCACCGACATCGCGCATTACTGGTATGTCGCCGAGGACAAAATCCTGCGCGACGCCGCGATCGACCGGCCGGTCAACATCATCGTCCACTCGCTCGAAGAGGTGAACCAGGGGCTCACGCGCGGTGAATATTTCTGGGTCGACATCGCCCGCGACGGAATCGTGCTCTACGACCTGCCGTGTCATCCACTCGCCACCCCACAGCCTTTGACGGCATCCGATGCGCATCGGATGGCGGAGGAGTATTTCCAAGATTGGCTAACTAAGGTCGATGATGCGATCGAGATCGCCGAATTCTGCTTGGAGAAGGCGAAGTGGAAGGATGCGGCTTTCACCCTCCATCAGGCGACCGAACGCGCATACATCTGCTTCCTGCTGGTCCGAACCCTCTATTTCCCGCGCTCGCACAACATCAAGTTCCTGCGTTCCTTGTCCGAGGACAGCGAGCCGAAGCTGATCGCAGCCTGGCCGCGCGACGCGCGTATCGACCGTCGCCGGTTCGAGCTGCTCAAGCGCGCCTATGTCGAGGCACGCTATTCGTCGAACTACCGGATCGACCCCGACGATCTCGATGCGGTGCTGGCGTCGGTCCGCTCCCTGCGCGACATCGTTGCCCAGGTTTCGCGCGATCGGCTTACTGAGCTGGAAGGGGTTGCGCAGGCCTGACAGCAGGCTCTTGCTACAAAGAGAAACCGCCGCCGGTTTCCCAGCGGCGGCGGCAACATCTTGTTGAGCGGGATCAAAGGTCGTTGATCACGCCCTTCGCTTTCCCCTTCAGCTCCTGGCCTTCGCCTTTGGCTTCCTGCTTTTCGCCTTCGCGCCGGACGCTCTCGTCGTCGCTCTCTTGCTTGGCATCGCCTACCGCTTGGTTGACCTTGCCTTTTGCCTTGTCGGTGAATTCACCCATGTCGAGTTCCTCGTTCCACCAGCGCGCCGAAATTGACCTGCCGTACGTGTCGTGAGTCCAACGGTGCGGCGGCGGGCGAAGTTCCGATCGTGCCAAATGGCGCGCCGGTGGAGCGACGCGCCCGCGGCATGCGCCTGCGTGCATGCTGTGTCGTGATGGGCATGCGCGGAGTGGTCGTGGTCCATATGGGCTTTCCCCGTCGAGGGCTGGCGGCCGCGCGGGCAGAACCGCGCGGCCGCGGGTTCCGTTCCGGTCAGGCGTCCTGGCGCTCGACCTCGTAGCCGGCGCTCTCGATCGCGGCCGCGATGGTGGCGGCATCCACGTCGGTTTCTACCGACACGCGCTTGGTCGCGAGATCCACCGTAGCGAGCGCGCCCGGCGCGACGCCGTGCACGGCATTGGTTACCCACCGGACGCATCCGCCGCAGATCATGCCCGAAACCTTCAACTCGATCATGTTGGTTCTCCTTCAGTCGAAGGCGAATGTGGGGTTTGACATCGTGGCAAGGTCAAGCGGCATCGGCCGGCGGGAATTGCTTGACCCTAACATGATGTCAGACTCCATATACAGGATCGACTCGATGAGGAGACGACTGATGGATGCGCTCACGCTGCCGCCGCGAGCCGAAAATGAAACGGCGGACAGCCTTGTTCTGCCGATCGAGGGGATGACCTGCGCCTCCTGCGTTGGGCGGGTTGAGCGCGCGATCGCCCAGGTGCCCGGCGTTACCGGCGTGTCGGTCAATCTCGCGACCGAAAGGGCGGAGGTTCGCTTCGACGAAGGCCGCGCGGATCCCGCCGCGTTGGCGGACGCGGTCTCGAAGGCCGGCTACACGCCTGGCCGAAGCGTCACCGAACTGTCGATCAGCGGCATGACCTGCGCATCGTGTGTCGGCCGCGTCGAGAAGGCACTCAACGCCGTCCCCGGCGTGCTGAAGGCCGAGGTCAATCTCGCGACCGAGACTGCCCGGATCGAGGCGGTCGCCGCGACATCCTCGGCCGACCTTATTCGCGCGGTCGAAAGGGCCGGCTACGCCGCGGCGGCCCGGGTCGTGCCTGCGTCCGGTCAGACCGGGGAGGAGGAGGCGCGCCGCGCCGCGAGCGCAAGGCGCGAGCTCCAACATGTCCTCATCGCTGCGATCCTGTCGCTGCCGCTTGTGCTCCCGATGCTGCTGGCGCCGTTCGGGATCGATGCCGCCATTCCGGGTTGGGCGCAGCTCGTGCTGGCGACGCCTGTCCAGTTCTGGCTTGGGGCGCGCTTCTACCGGGCCGGATGGAAGGCGCTCAAGGCGCACACCGGCAATATGGACCTGCTGGTCGCAATCGGCACGTCCGCCGCCTACGGCCTGAGCCTCTACCAGCTGCTTGTCCCGCCGATGGATCATGGTGGGGGCGGCCATTATTATTTCGAGGCCTCGGCCGTCGTCATCACCCTCGTTCTGCTCGGCAAATGGCTCGAGGGCCGCGCCAAGCGCCAGACCGGCGCGGCGATCCGCGCGCTGATGGCGCTCCGGCCCGAGCGCGCGCGCGTCGTAGGCGACGATGGGCAAGAGGTCGAACTGGCGGTCGAACAGGTGCGGGTCGGCGATGTCGTCCGCATTCGTCCAGGCGAGCGCGTGCCGGTCGACGGGCGGCTAATCGAAGGCGCGACGAGCGTCGATGAGTCGATGCTGACCGGCGAAAGCATGCCGGTAGCCAAGAACGTCGGCGACCCGCTCACGGGCGGGTCGATCAATGGCGAAGGACTGATCCTGGTCGAGACCGGCGCGGTCGGCGCCGAAACGACGCTCGCGCGGATTGTACGGCTGGTCGAAAGCGCGCAGGGCGCCAAGGCGCCGATCCAGCGCCTCGTCGACAAGGTGAGCGCGGTGTTCGTGCCGGTGGTGCTCGGCATCGCCGTCCTCACTTTCGCGGGATGGCTGATAGCCGGCGCGGGCGTCGAAACGGCCATCCTCAACGCGGTTGCCGTGATGGTGATCGCCTGCCCCTGCGCGCTCGGCCTCGCCACGCCGACCGCGATCATGGCGGGAACCGGCGTCGCCGCCCGCGCCGGCGTGCTCATCAAGGACGCCGAGGCGCTCGAAACCGCCCATAGGATCGACGCGGTGGCGTTCGACAAGACAGGCACGCTTACCGAGGGCAAGCCGTCGCTGGTCGCCGCCTTTCCGGCCGCGGGGACCGAGGAACAGCGCCTGATGGAACTTGCCGCGGGGCTTCAGAGCGGCAGCGAACATCCGCTCGCCCGCGCGGTCCTTGCCGCGGCTGAGGCGCGGCGGGTCGGAGGCGCGCCGGTCAGGCATCTGAAAGCGCTCCCCGGACGCGGGATTGCCGCCGAGGTCGACGGCCGCTCGCTGCTGCTTGGAAGCGGACGGTTGATGGACGAGGAAGGCGTCGACCGCGGCGCGCTGGCCGGGGAAGCCGAGACGTTGGAACGCGAAGGCCGTTCGGTTTCCTGGGTGGCCGAGGTCGCACCGGCCAAGCGGCTCATCGGATTGCTTGCCTTCGGCGACGAGGCGAAGCCGTCTTCGCGCGAGGCGATCGCTTCCCTTCATGCACGTTCGATCCGCAGCATCATGCTGACCGGAGACAATCAGGGCGCCGCGAACGCCGCCGCAGCCAAACTTGGGATCGATGAGATCGTCGCCAACGTGCTGCCCGAAGGCAAGGCGGACGCTGTGGCGGCGCTTCGCAGCGGGAGCCGAACGGTCGCGATGGTCGGCGACGGCGTGAACGATGCCCCGGCGCTCGCCGCCGCCGATGTCGGGATCGCCATGTCGACCGGCACCGATGTGGCGATGCACGCGGCCGGCATCACCCTCATGCGCGGCGATCCGCGGCTCGTCGCCGACGCGATCGACATTTCGCGGCGCACGTACTCGAAAATTCGCCAGGGCTTGTTCTGGGCGTTCATCTACAACGTGGTTGGCATCCCGCTGGCGGCGCTCGGCCTGCTCAGTCCGGTGATCGCGGGCGCGGCGATGGCGTTTTCGAGCGTCAGCGTGGTCGCGAACGCACTGACGCTGAGACGCTGGCGGCCGTCGGCAGCCTGAGGAGACTATCCATGAACATCGGCCAGGCATCGAAGCAGTCGGGCGTGAGCCAACGGATGATCCGCCATTACGAGGCGATCGGGCTGATTCCGAAGGCGGCACGGCGGGACTCCGGGTATCGCGACTATGACGACAAGGACGTGCACACGCTGCGGTTCATCCGGCGCGCGCGCGATCTCGGCTTCCCGATCGAGGAGATCGGCCAGTTGCTGGCGTTGTGGCAGGACAAGGCTCGCGCTAGCGCTGACGTGAAGGCGCTCGCCATTGCGCGCGCCGACGAGTTGAAGCGCAAGGAACGCGAAATCCAGGCGATGCGCCGCTCGCTCGAAACGCTGGCGCGTGAATGCCACGGCGACAACCGGCCCGACTGTCCGATCCTCGTGGAACTGGCGAGCGAGCAGCAATGAAGACCAATGATCGAATGCCGGCGGCGGATCGCGAAGAGGGCGCGCTGGATCGAGGCATCAGTGCCTCCGATGCCGCGCGAGGCGGCGGACGCGCGTTATGACGCCGCGCTCACCCTGCTGGTGTCGCGCTTCCTGCCGGGAAACTCCGAGAAGCAGGCTTTCATCTCGGCGATCGCCGAATCGCTCGCTCCGAATGCGCCGCTCCTGATCGCGGACCCGTTCCGCTCCGAGCATTCACAGGAGACCGCGCCTGTGCTGCGCGACGCCTGGGCACGCCAGAGCAGCGCAAGCGCGGAAGTCATCGCGCAGATGAGCACGCGGATGGCGCGGGATTTTCACCCGGTCGACGAATCCACGCTCGCACGAATGGCCGGAGAGGCCGGGCTCACCGCGCCAGCACGGCTGTTCCAGGCGCTCGATTTCAAGGCGTTCGTGCTGCGAAAGGCGGATGCGTGTCCGCAGGCCGCTTCTCGTGCTTGACCTTATCACCATGTCAAACTCTAGAAGGGCGGCTAAAGGAGCGGAATCGGTGTCAGCCACGGCCGGAGCATCTGTCAGGACCGCACGAAGGGCGCTTTGCGCGCTCCTGGTCGCGTTCGCGATGCTTCTCTCGCCTGCTGCAATGGCGAGCGGGAAGGCTGCGGCGATGCCACACGGCAATGCGGTTACGACGCTCGCGCTCGACGGCCACTGTGCCGGCGACGATGCGCCGGTCGGCCACGAAGCCCCCGATCCCGGCATGAATTGCGCCGTTGCCTGCGCCGCATTCCCGGCGGTCCCGCCGCTCGTTGGAGAACCGTGGCAGCCAATGCGCATTGAGCATATGGCAGCGGGGCACCGCCAGCTATCGGCGATCGTGCTTGAGGGGGAAACGCCGCCTCCGCGTATGACTCCGAGGATCTGAGTTCTTCTCACTTCTTTCGGAGATTACACATGAAGATGATGCTTGCCGCGATCGCGATGATGATCGCCTCGCCCGCCTTTGCGCAGACAGCTGCGCCGTCCGATGCGCATGCCCAGCACGCCCCGCAGACCGGCGCAGCCGACCACGCCGCGCACATGGACCACGCAAACGGACATGAGGGTCACGACATGGCCGGAGGCTGCTGCGAAAAGGACGCAGACGGAAAGATGGCCTGCTGCGAAAAGATGAAGGCCGAAGGCAAGAAGATGGCCTGCTGCGAGAAGGCGGCGGATGCGCCCGCGGCTGATCCGCATGCCGGCCATGATATGAGCCAGCACTGAGAATGATCGAACCGGGAGGCGGCCGATCTGCCTCCCGGCTCGTTCAGCGAACATTGGGCTCCTTCGGGGAGCCGAGGACAAAAACCATGAACCAGATGATCCACCGCCGATCGCTGCTGCGCGCCGGCGCGGCCGGCGCGGCCGGCCTGGGCTTTGCGGGCCTGTTTCCCGCCTGGGCGCAGTCCGGCTCGCCGGGGCTCACGCCGCAGATGCCGACCCTCTCGGGCGAGGATATCCGCCTCACCGTCGGCCACAGCCGCTTCAACGTGGGCGGGCGCACCGGCCATGCCATCACCCTGAACGGTGTGCTGCCCGCGCCTCTCATTCGCCTGCGCGAAGGGCAGAATGTCCGCATTCATGTCGAGAACACGCTCGACGAGGACACGTCGATCCACTGGCACGGCTTCATCCTGCCGTTCCACATGGACGGCGTGCCGGGCATCAGCTTTCCCGGCATCCTGCCCGGGACGACGTTCACCTATGAATTTCCGATCGTCCAGAACGGCACCTATTGGTATCACAGCCATTCGGGATTGCAGGAACAGAGCGGCCATTACGGGCCGATCGTGATCGATCCCGCCGGCGCGGATCCGGTCGCCTATGACCGCGAACATGTGATCGTCCTGTCCGACTGGACCTTCATGCATCCGCACAATGTGATCGGGAAGCTCAAGCAGCAGGGCGGCTATTTCAACCGCGAGCGGCAGACGCTCGCCGGCCTGATCGGCGGCGAAGACGATCTCGCCCGCACCATGCCCCTCAGCGAGCGGTTGATGTGGGGCAAGATGCGGATGGACCCGACCGACATCGCCGACGTCACCGGCGCCACCTACACTTTTCTCATCAACGGCCATGGACCGGCGGAGAACTGGACCGGGCTCTTCCGTCCCGGCGAGCGCGTGCGACTGCGCTTCATCAACGCCTCGGCGATGACCATCTTCAATATCCGTATCCCGGGTCTGCCGATGACGATCGTCAGCGCCGACGGCCAGAACGTCCGGCCGGTCGAAACCGACGAGTTCCAGATATCGGTCGCCGAAACCTACGACGCGATCGTCACGCCGACCGAAGACAAGGCGTTTACCTTGGTTGCGGAGTCGATCGACCGTTCAGGCCTCGGCCGCGCGACGCTGGCGCCGCGCCTGGGCATGCAGGCGCCGGTGCCGCCACTCCGCCCCAAGCCGGTGCTCGGTATGAAGGACATGGGCATGGGCGGGATGGACCACGGATCGATGCCCGGCATGGACCACGGATCGATGCCCGGCATGAATCACGGCAGCGGCGGCGGCTCGATGGCCGGCATGGAAGAAGGCGCGATGTCGATGAGCCACGACATGCGCGATGAATCGCTTGTGCCCCCCGACGTGAAGGTGGGCGTGGGCGTCGACATGATCGCGCCGATGCCGGTCGACCGCACCGGCGACAAGCCGCTGGGCCTCGAGGACGTGCCGCACCGGGTGCTGACTTACCACCAGCTCGCGCCGCTGATACCGTTCCATGACAAACGCGAGCCGACCCGCAGCGTCGATATCCACCTCACCGGCAACATGGAGCGCTTCATGTGGTCGTTCGACGGCGTGAAGCTCAACGAAGGGGCCGAACCGATCCGCTTCGCCCGCAACGAACGCGTCCGCGTCAACCTCATCAACAACTCCATGATGAGCCACCCCATCCACATCCACGGCCATTTCTTCGAGGTCGTGACCGGGATGCCGCATGGAAATCCCGTCAAGCACACGGTGAACGTGATGCCCGGCGGCAAGGCCAGCTTCGATCTCACCGCCGATGCGCCCGGCGACTGGGCGTTCCACTGCCACCTCCTTTACCACATGCACGCCGGCATGATGAATGTCGTCAAGGTCCGGCCCATGGACGATGAAGGAGGTGCGGCATGAAGCGCTTCCTCCTCGCGCTCAGCGCTTCCGCGCTTGCGTTCCCCGGGGCGGCTTTCGCGCAGCACGCCGGGCATTCCGCGCCGGCATCCGCGCAGGACGCCCATGCCGGCCACCAGAGCGAGCCGCCGCCGACGCCCGCTCCTGCCCCTGCACAATCGACCTGCACGCCCGAGCACGCCGCGATGGGCCACTGCACGATGCCGACCGCGGCCCCGGAATCATATCCGCATGCCGGCCATGCCGAACCCGCCGGTCAAGCGCAGGATGCCGATCCGCACACCGGACACGTCATGCCTTCGACTCCTGAGCAGCCGGCGGCCGACCCGCACGCCGGCCATGACATGCCCGCGGCTCCGCCCGCCCAGGCAAGTGATCCGCACGCAGGGCACGGAATGCTCGAGCAATCGGCCGATCCCCACGCCGGCCACGCCATGCCGGGAATGGCTGCGACGGACGCGCCACCCGTGGCGCCGCCGCCGCCCGAGGCCTTCTCCGGACCCGAGCACGCCGCTGCCACGATCTACGATCCCGCGCTGTTCGAGCGAAAGCGTCAGGAAGAGCTGATCGAGGAGCATGGCGGCTACGTCACGTGGATGTTCCTCGCCGACCAGTTCGAATACCGCGCCCGCGACGGCGCGGACGGCTACAAGTGGGATCTCCAGGGCTGGTACGGGGGCGACTACGACAAGCTCTGGCTCAAGAGCGAAGGCGAAGGCGCATTCGGCGAAAGTCCCGAACAGGTCGAGGTGCAGGCGCTCTACAGCCGCGCGATCGATCCGTGGTTCAATCTCCAGGCCGGTATCCGCCACGATTTCCGGCCCGATCCCGAACGCACGCACTTGGTGCTCGGCATCCAAGGGCTCGCGCCCTACTGGTTCGAAGTCGACGGCTCCTTGTTCCTCTCGGACAAGGGCGAGCTCACCGCGCGCTTCGAGGCGGAATACGACCAGCGCATCACCCAGAAGCTGATCCTCCAGCCAGCGTTCGAATTCGACCTCTCGGCCCAGGACGTGCCCGAGCTCGGCATCGGTTCCGGCCTCTCGACCGCCGAAGTCGGCGCGCGCCTGCGCTACGAGTTCGTGCCGGAGTTCGCGCCCTATATCGGCGTCGAATACGAACGGGCCTTCGGCGATACGGCCGATTTCAGGCGAGCAGCCGGGGAGGACGCAGGGGGCTGGAGCCTGCTTGTCGGCATCAGAAGCTGGTTCTAGGCCGAGCGGGACGAGTGAATCTTCAAAGACCAGTGAGGGCTTGGTGCCCTCACTCCACCGCTTTGCGTATTTCGGGCAGCATGTCCGGCGTAACGACGGCCTGCCGTGCTGGCAGCGCCGTCGTCCCGCGCTCGCCGTTACGCTCGATATCCTCGATCAGGAGCTTCATCTCCGCGATCTCCCGGACCTGACTTGCGATGATCTCGTCCGCGAGTTCGCGGACGCGCGGATCGCTGATGGCGGCGCGGCGGGCATTGTTGATCGCGATCGAGTGGTGGGGGATCATGGCCTTCATGAACAGCGTATCGCCGACCAGCGCCTGGCTCCGGTTGACCGCGAGCAGGCCGATTCCGGCGACGAGCGCGACGGCAAGGACGCCGACCTTGAGCGCCATGCCTTTGTACATCGACCACATGAAGCCGAGCATGACGATGGTCATGACGCTGCCCATGATGAAGGCCGAGATCAGCCGATTGAGGCTGAACATCAGATGCTCGGACGAATAGACCAGCTGATACATCAGGAAGAACATGATGAAGGTGGATGCCGCGATCATCGCCGCGAACCGGTTCCATCCCATGCTCTCCATCTTCTTGCCCTGTTCCATGTCTGTATCCTCGCTTTTACGCAGGTAAATGCTCCAGTTGCCTAAGGCCTGAAAATCTCCGTCCGGCCGTTCTTGTAAAACGCGACCACCTGGAAAGGCTCCTTGCTCCCGTCCGGAACCTCCATTCCCGGGGAGCCGATCGGCATTCCCGGAACGGCTATCCCGCGCATGCCGGAGGGACGCTCGCGAAGCATGCGTGCCACCTGGTCCAGCGGGACATGGCCCTCAACCACATATTCGCCGACCAGGGCGGTGTGACAGGAAGAAAGCTCTGGCGGAACGCCGAGCCGCTGTTTCACCGCTGCCATGTTCGGATCGTCGAGCAGCGTGACCTGGTAGCCGTTCTGCTCGGCGATGCTGGCCCAGGCCTCACAGCATCCGCAACTCGGGTCCCGATAAACGGTCATGGCCTTCGGAGCGCCCGCATCCGGCTCGTTCGTCGAGGACTGTTCCGGCTTTGACGCAGCCGTCTCGGCGCGAGAACATCCGGTGAGAGCGATTCCAAGCGCCAGACCGCCGTAGATGAGGTCCCGTCTCGAAAGCGCGTGGCAAGTGGATCGTGCAGTGTCCAAATCAATCTCCAAGGTCAAAAAGCCATATGACCGATACCGCCATGCATGAAGGTGCCGCCGAGCCAGCCCTGGACCGCAATGGCGATCGTCAGCACGCCGAGCACCGCCCAATAGGCTCGCCGCGGCCGCTCTGGCATCCTGCGAGCGGTTGCCGAAAGATAGAGAAGCACCAACCCGGCAACGGCGATTGCCGTTCCCAGCCACCGATGCGCCATAAGAATGGGATTGCGGTCGGTGAGATAAAAGCCGCCCGCGAACCAGCCGAGGGACGCCGCCGCGACCGCGCCGACCGCGCCGACGATGAGCATCACCCGCGCGGCGCCCTGCAGCTCTGGCCGGCGGCGCCACAGCGCGTAGAGCTCGACCCCGAGCGCGCCTAGGAACATGGCGATCGGGAAGTGGATGACGAGACTATGGAGTCGGCCGAGCCAGCTCACCAGACGTTGGCCGAACGTCTTGTTCGCCTCGGCCGCCTCGGCATGATGCTCCATCGCCTCACCGTGCGCCGCCGCCATCTCGGTATGGGCCGCTGCGCTTCGCTCGCGCGCTTCGTCGGCGACATTGGCTTCCACAGCCGGTCCAGGCCCCGCGCCGAGCTGGTCATGATTCTCGTGCGCTGCCACGGGCGGCGCAGCGAACAGCAGGAACAATGCGGCAACCTTGAGCAACACTCGATTTTGCATAGAAACCTACGCCCTCCACAAACTGCTATACGCGGTGGCGGCGGTTAGCCCTCGAATGCGGCATCGATTGATCCTGGTTAAGAAGGAAATCCAAGGGTTCGGCGCTGCGGGCGCGTAGGAGTGAGAGAGCGGGGGTCGATCCAACCACTCCAGGAGATGCGACCATGCACCATATGCAAGAAATGATCTCGGCCCACCCTCAAGTGCAGGGCAACACGAACGACGCACTGATCCGCTGCATCGAAGAATGTTTCTCATGCGCGCAGAGCTGCACATCCTGCGCGGACGCCTGTCTCGGCGAGGAGATGATCGAGCAGCTGCGGCAGTGTATCCGCCTTAACCTCGACTGCGCCGACCTCTGCCTTGCGGCAGGCACTCTCGCGACGCGCCGGACGGGCAGCAACGAGCAGGTGATCGTCGCCGCTCTGGAGGCGTGCGCCCAGGCCTGCCGGACATGCGCCGCTGAGTGCGAGCGCCACGCCTCCATGCACGAGCATTGCCGCATCTGCGCCGAATCATGCCGCCGCTGTGAGGAGGCGTGCCGCACGGCCGTCGAGTCGATCTCGGCCGGGGTGTCCTCGGGCACCGAAAGCCTGATTGCATCATGACTGCACCGGGGAACGGTGCCGATGGCCGACATCGTTTCCCGCGCAACTCCGTCCTCGCCATAATCTGGAACTTGGCCGGTGAGGGCTGCCCGGCTGAGCTGCGTAATGCTATTGAGAGACGGGGATTAACGGCCATGAACGACATCGATTCAGCATTGCAGCGATTGGCAAAGGCGCCGCCGCCAACGGACCTGGATCGGCTTGAGGCGGCGGTTTTCGAGCGGGTCGAGGGTCACGGTTTCGGACAGCCGCATGTCGGCACGCCGCTCCGCATCTGTGCGGTGGCGCTTGCGGTAGCCCTGGGAATTGTCGGCGGGCTTATCCCGAACCGGTCCGGCGATGCCGAGAGCTTTCCGGTTCCGCTGAGCGACGCAGCCAGGTTCGCTCCCTCCACTTTGCTGATCGGGCATTCGTGAACGTCGGCGCCCGGCGAACCTGGCTCTTGGCCGCGGTGGTTTTTCTGGCCGCCCTCGCGGGCGTTCTGATCGGCCGCGGCATTTCGGACCAGCGGCCCGAACAGCCCAGCGCATTGCACGAGTTTCTTCACGACGAACTCGATCTCGACGCGGGGCAACTCGCCCGGATTGAAGGACTGGAAAAGCAGTTTGCCATCAGGAAGCGTGCGCTCGAACTCGAGCTTCGCGCGGATAATGCCCGGCTTGCGGCCGCTATCGAGGCCGAGCACGGCTATGGGCCCCGGGTAACGGCCGAGATCGACAGATCGCACCAGGCGATGGGCGAGCTGCAGAAGGAGACGCTTTCGCACATCTTCGCGATGCGCGCGGTCCTCCGGCCCGATCAGGCCGAAAAGTTTGACCGCGCCGTGGTCAAGGCGCTGACCGCCGATGCGGAATGAGGTGCGTCCCCACGGAGTGCTCCGACGGCGAGCTGGCCGCGCTGACAATCGCCGGCCGCAACGACGCATTCGCCGAACTGATGCGCCGGCACAGGGAGCCGACCTATCGCCTGATTCGAGGTCATATCGGGGATCCGGAGGAAGCCGTCGACTTGCTTCAGGACTGCTTCATCTCCGCTTTCAAGGCGCTCGACCGCTACGATCAGGCGCGTCCGTTCCGGGCTTGGCTTTCCCGCATCGCCATCAACAAGTGCCGGGACTGGGCCCGCCGACGCGCCGTGCGGCGCCTGTTCTTCGCGGCCAGCCCGGAATCGCGTGCGGCCGAGATCGCCGATCCGGCTCCTTCCCCCGCGGACGCCGCTGGCGATCGTCAGGAACTGGAGAGGCTTTCCAACGCAATCGCCGCCCTCCCGCGCAATCTCAAGGAGCCGCTCATCCTGCGAACGATCGAAGGTCTGTCGCAAAGCGAGACGGCCATGGTTCTGCGGATCAGCGAGAAGGCCGTTGAAACGCGGCTTTATCGCGCGCGGCAGAAGCTGCTCGCCATTCGGCACGCAAGACAAAGCCCTTCGAGCTGACGCGAAAGCTGTTCGTCCAAGGGATCGATCCTCATCCATTACGGTTTGAAGCCCACCTAGCCAAGGAACTCACCATGCAGCTCTTCCGAAGCACACTCGCCGCCACGGCGGCACTGGTTCTTGTCGCAGGCTGTTCGCAGGACGCCGAAACGGCTGAAAATCAGCAGCAACCGGGCGCCGACGCGATGATGGCCGACCCGTCGAACCCGTATGCGAAGGCCGAGATGCAAATGATGGAGCGGATCGAGGCCGCGTACGGTGCGAATCCGTCCGAGACCTGGACTCGCAAAATGATCGAACATCATCGCGGAGCGATTGCGATGTCCGACCTTCTTCTCGCTCAAGGCGGCGGCGATCCTCGGATACTGGAAAAGGCACGGATGACGGCCGACATGCAGCGCCGGGAGATTTCGGAACTCGAAGCCCTGCTCCCCGCTGGAGTCGGAGGTTCGGGCGGCGAGGCGGAAAGCCCGTTCGCGCAAGCGGTCGGCGCTATGCACCAGCAGATGATGGCGGTCAGCGGCGCCACGCCGGCAGAGACCTGGGTGCGAAAGATGATCGTCCACCATCGCGGAGGTGCGGCGATGTCCGATGTGCTTCTGGCGCTCGGAGGTGATCCGGAAGTGCTGGAGAAGGCAAGGATGACGCGGCAGAAGCAGCTTCAGGAAGCCGAGGATCTGGAACGGCTGCTGCGCGGCGAAGAGGCACCGGCCGCTGCATCTTCCCCGGATGCGCGACCTGCGCCCGCGCCTGCAGAGGTTCCGCAGCCCGCAACGCAGCCGAAAGCCGTATCAAAGGCGCCGGAGGCTTCGAAGGAATCCGCCGCTGACCCCCATGCTGGCCATGATATGAGCAATATGTCGCATTGACGGCGGGAATCGCGGCTTCGGCGTTCAGCGGAAGTCGTGACTTCGGATCGGCAGCACTTCCTCAACCGCGCCGTGAAGCGCAGGGTGCGCGAGCTGATAGTTCCGCCTCCGCCCGGGCTCCCGCGAATCCGGTCCGCCGCCATGCTTTGCGCCGTCAGCACGGCCCTTCGCCGGTGCGAAATCGATGCTGCCGATCGAACGCAGCATGTCGTCGAGATTCGCGATCCGGTCGCAGATGATGTGAATGACCTCGCCTTCCTTCTGAAGGCGTCCCCGCATCGCGATCATCGACGACGACATTACTTGGCGGCGGTAGATTTCGAACCGATCGGGCCAGAGGATGCCGTTGGCGATGCCGGTCTCGTCCTCGATCGTCACGAACAGCACGCCCTTCGCCGAGCCGGGGCGCTGCCGCACCAGAATGACACCCGCCACCTCGATGTTGCGGCCGTCCCGAATGGCTGAGAGATCACCGCAGCGCACGATATTCATCGCATCGAGCCGATCCCGCAAAAAGACAACCGGATGTCCGCGCAGCGAAAGCTGGGTCGAGCGGTAATCCTCGACCACCTCGCGGCCATCGGTCATCGGCCGCAACGTTACGTCGGGCTCTTGCCCTTCCGGGCTGAACGCCGCTTCGCGCGCATCGGCTGCCGCGAACAGCGGCAATGGCGCTTCACCCAGACCCTTGACCTTCCATAGTCCCTGGCGCCGGTTCTCGGCGATGACGTGGAATGCGTCGGCCTCGGCGAGCCGCTCGATCGCGCTGCGCGGCACGCCCGCGCGGCGCCATACTTCCTCGACGCTGGCATAAGCCGCCGGTCCCCGCGCCGCGGCGATCGCCGCGCCGTGCACATTGGCGAGCCCCCTCACCTGCCGGAACCCGAGCCGCACCGCCATATACCGCCCAGGGGAGGGCTCGAGCGTGCAGTCCCAATGGCTGTCGTTGATCGAGACCGGGCGCACTTCGACGCCGTGCTGACGCGCGTCGCGAACGATCTGCGCGGGCGCATAGAAACCCATCGGTTGGGCGTTGAGCAATGCCGCGCAGAACACATCCGGGTGATGGTGCTTCATCCAGGAGGAGGCGTAGGCGATCTTGGCGAAGGAAGCGGCGTGGCTTTCGGGAAAACCGTAGGAGCCGAACCCCTCGATCTGCTTGAAGGTGCGCTCCGCGAAATCGCGAGGATAGCCGCGCGCGACCATGCCGTTCACCAGCTTGTCGTAAAAGTGGCTGACGCCGCCGGTCAGCTTGAAGGTCGCCATCGCACGGCGCAGCTGGTCGGCCTCGGCGGGCGTGAACCCCGCGCCGACGATCGCCACTTTCATCGCCTGTTCCTGGAACAGCGGCACGCCCAATGTCTTTTCGAGCACCGCGCGCAGTTCAGGCTTGGGATATTCGGGCTTCTCCTTGCCCTCCCGCCGTCGAAGATAGGGATGGACCATGTCGCCTTGAATCGGCCCGGGGCGGACGATCGCCACTTCGATGACGAGATCATAGAACCGGTTCGGCTTGATCCGCGGCAGCATCGACATCTGCGCGCGGCTTTCGATCTGGAAGACGCCGAGCGTGTCGGCTTTCTGGATCATCGCGAAGACGCCGGGATCATCGTCCTGCAGGTCGGCCATGGTGACCTTGATGGCCTTCTTCTCCGCGAGGATGTTGAACGCGCGGTTCATGCAGCCGAGCATGCCGAGACCCAGCACATCGACCTTCATGAATTTGAGCGCGTCGATATCGTCCTTGTCCCACTCGATTATTTGACGATCCTCCATCCGCGCCGGCTCGATCGGGACGAGATCGTCGAGCCGGTCTTGGGTGAGGACAAAGCCGCCCGGGTGCTGCGAGAGATGCCGCGGCGTGCCGATAAGCTGACGCGCAAGCTCGAGCGTCAGCTTGAGCCGATGATCCTCGGCATTGAGGTTGAGGCTCGCAATCTGCTCGTCGGTGATGCCTTCCATCGACCAGCCCCAGACGAGGCCGGTGAGCATCTTGGTGAGATCGCGCGGCAACCCGAGCGCCTTGCCCACTTCGGCGACGGCGCCGCGGGTGCGGTAGCGCGCCACGACCGCGGTCAGCGCCGAGCGATGGCGGCCATAGGTCTCGTAGATCCACTGGATGATCTCTTCGCGCCGCTCATGCTCGAAGTCGACGTCGATGTCGGGCGGCTCCTTGCGCTCGCCCGAGACGAACCGCTCGAACAAGAGCTCATGCTGGATCGGATCGATCGAGGTGATGCCGAGCAGATAGCAGACGCAGCTATTGGCGGCCGAGCCGCGCCCTTGGCACAGGATGCCGCGCCGTCGGCTTTCGGCGACGATCGCATTGACGGTGAGGAAATAAGGCGCGTAGCCGAGTTGGCCGATCAGCCTCAGCTCGTGATCGATCTGATCGCGATATGGGGGCGGAAGCCCCTCCGGAAACATGCGCGCGGCGGCTTCCTCGGTGAGCGCGGCGAGTGACTCCTGGGCGGTGCGCCCCGCCATCACCTCCTCATAAGGGTATTGATACTGGATCTCGCCGAGATCGAACCGGCATTGATCAGCGATATCGGCGCTCGCCTGGATCGCGTCGGGAAAGGCGGCAAAGCGGCGTTCCATTTCCGCCGGCGATTTGAGGTTGCGGTCCATGAACCGCTCGCGCCTGAACCCCAGCGCATCGATGCTGGTCTTTTCGCGGATCGCGCTCATCACGTCCTGGAGCGGTCGGCGCTCGGGGGTGTGGTAGAGTATGTCGCCTGTCGCGACGCTGCGGATACCGGCGGGGCGCGCCAGGGCATCGAGTCGATAAAGCCGCTCGGCGTCGCCAGGACGGCGGCGAAGCGACAGCGCGACAAAGCCGCGCGCCCCGAACGCATCGCGCAGCTCGGCGAACTGCCGCTCGGTCGCCGCATCGGGCAAATCCGGCACCAGGATCGCGACCAGTCCGTCGGCATGAGCAAAGACATCTTGCCAGTCGAGAATGCAGTGCCCTTTTCCGCCTCGCGCCTTGCCGATCGACAAGAGCCGCGTGAGCCGCGACCACCCCCGCCGGTCGGTCGGATAAAGCAGCAGCGCGCGGCCATCGGTCAGATCGACCCGAGCGCCCGGGATCATGCGCACGCCAGTCGTCTTCTGGCCATCCCAGCCCCGCACGACACCGGCGACGCTGCCCCAATCCGCAAGGCCCAGTGCGTGATGGCCTTGGACCGCGGCCGCTGCGAACAGCTCTTCCGGCGAAGACGCGCCGCGCAGGAACGAGAAGTGGCTCGTCACCTGGAGTTCGAAATAGGTCATCAGCCGAACATCCCATGCATGTACCAGCTGCGATCGCCGGTCGACGCGTCGACGCCGTCACCGCGGCGGAAGAGCCAGAAGCGCTCGCCGCCTTCGGCTTCGACGCGGAAATAATCCCGCACCGCCCATAGCTCGCGAGCCGAGCGCCACCACTCGCCATGGATGCGCTCGGGGCCGTCGCCCGCCACCACGCGATAATGTTGCCCGCGCCACACGAACCGTCGCGGTGGATGATCGGGGAGCAGCGCCACGACATTCGACAAAGGTTCGGGCCGGCGGAGCAATCGGACCGGGCGTTTCCATCCCGGCCACCCGATGGGGCTCGCCAGCGCATCGGTACGGCGCACCGCGCGTTCGGGCACGTCGCTTTCCTGGCTTGTCACCCGAAACAGTGCGTCCTCGCCAACGCGTCCGGCGAGCTGATCGACCAAAAGCGCGATATCGGGCGGGCGATCGTCGCTGGCGAGCGCGGCGCCCAGCGACGCGGGGGCAAGATCTTCGACCCGTAACGCAGCAAGCGTCATCGCTTCGATGCCGAGGCCGGGATCGATCCGCTCGACGCGCATCGCGAACATCCGCTTGAGATGCGGCGCGTCACGCGTCGCCTTGGCGGTGCCGAGGCCGTTGTGCTGCTCGCCGCCATCAACGCGCGAGGCGGTCAGCCGAGCGCCGCGCAGGCCCAGCCCGTGCGTACACAGCAGCTCGACGAGATCATCGACCAGGTCGCCGATCACCTGCGTAATGGCGTCCGCCGTAGCGATCGGTTCGAGCAGCCGGCGTTCGGCGCGCGGCAGCTCGACCGGGACCACGGGCACGATCGGTTCGGCAATGAGACCGCGTGCCTGATCGATACGTTCGACGGTGGCAAGCCCCAGCCTCCGCGCGAGCGGGCCGCGCGGCATCAGATAAAGATCGCCGATCCGCTCGAGCCCGAACCGGTTTGCCGCAGCCAATGCTTCGGCGCTCAGCCTGAGCGCCGCGATCGGCAGGTTGGCGATCGCCTCGGCTTCGGCGCCCGGCGGCAGGACCGTGACCGCTGCTCCGCCATAGCGCGCGAACGCGTGCGCGGCGCCCGGCGTCCCCGCGATTGCGATACTCGCGGTGAAGCCGAGCCGCTTGAGGAACGCCAGTACCCGTCGGCAGAACCTGTTCTCGCCGCCGAACAGGTGAGTGGTGCCGGTGAGATCGAGCCAGATGCCGTCCGGCGCCGCTGCGCTGGCGGTCGGCGTCCAATGGCCGACCGCATGCACCGCAAGCCGGTCGAGAAAAGCGCGGTCCTCCTCCGCCTCGGCATCACGAACTTCGAGATCGGTTACCAGCGCACGTGCGTGCGCCGCGGCCATGCCCGGCCGCAAGCCCAGCTCCAATGCGACGGGGCATGCGGCGCTGACGACGTCGCGCTGCCCGACGCGCTCGATCAGGATCATCGGCCGATTCCACCGCCAGGCTATCGGCTGCCGCGATGCCGAAACGCCCGGAGCACCCTCATCCGGCCGCATCGCGTTGAACGGGTGAGCGGCAGGCTCGCTGCGGCGCCCCAGCATCCGCATCGATGGCCGCTGATGCGCCGGCATCGCATCGATCTCGTCCTGGCTCGGCCTGGGACCCGCAGCGCCGTCACGCGCCCAGCGCGCCCCAGGTCGCCAGCCGCCGCCCCTCGGCACAGAACAGGCGTCCGGATCATCGTCCACCGGCAGCGCAAAGTGCGGAACGAGCGAAAGCGCGTCCGGCTCAGGCGGCCCGACTGGCCGCTCCAACCGGCGCAACCGCTCGATTGGCAATTGCGGCAGGAAGATTGAGGCAACCCGTATCATCGCAGGCTTCAAGTTCGAGGGAGAAGGGATTGCCGCCGCGCTGACGGACCAGTTCGACCGACCATCGCGCCCGACCCACCCCCAGAAAGGGCAACGGCGCAGAGGACAGGCAGCGGATCCGCCAGCGTGTTTTGGCGGAAGATGGATCAGAGAACGGGCATCGGTCGCGCGACCGATGCCGCCGATAGAGCAGCATCGGCGTGCGCCCATCCGATGCCGCGAGCTGGAGCCGGCGGGTAACGGTCTGGTCGGCCGTCTTCACCTCGGCAACAACGCAAGCAAGCGAGCCGTCCCGGAGACCGTCCTCGGCTAGCGTGAGCACTTCGCTGTCTTTTCGGCCCTGGGCATAGAGGATGCGATCCGGACCGAGACCGACCTGTTCGAGACCAGGCGCATAGAGATCAAAGCGGGAAAGCGCCCAGAGCACTGTGGATCCCGGCCGGTTTGCGAACCGCGCGGCGATGCCCGCCGCGAACAACGTCGCTGCGGCGTCATCGCTCAGCGTGGCGGAGCCTGCGGCGATCTCATGCAGCGCGGCGCCATCAAGGCCATGATCCGCCAGCCTGTCGTCGAGCGCGCCGAGGCCGAACGCCCCCACCGGCCCGCGGACCGACTGGACGCGCGAAAGCTCGGCTCGCAGCGCGGCGAGCTGGTCGGCGTCGGGCCGCTCGATTGAAGACAGGGCAGGCATCAGAGAACATCGACTCGTGTGTTCCTATTATGTTCCGACGAGTCTCAGGATTCGTCAAGCGTTAGGAATCCGCGCGGCTTTTCCCCCGGCCAGTCGCCTCACCGGCTACCGCTCGAGGAGCCGCAGCGTTGTGGGGTCGCGCTCGCCGCCGAACCATCGCTCAAGTGCGGCTGTCAGCAGTGGACTCGGCCGAACCGTATCGAACAGAGTGAGCGAAGATCGCAGCTTCATTGCGTCGATCGAGCCGAACACAGCCACAGCATCGCTCGTGCGAAGATCTTGCAGCGCGTCGACGCATTCGCGGTAGCGTTGCCCGAGCAGCCGATGATCGAGATAGCCCCGCGCCTCCTCGGACGAGCGGATCGCGTAGAATTGCGACGTTGGGCTCTGCCCCAGTCCGGCAAGCTGCGGAAAGATGAACCACATCCAGTGCGATCGCTTCGCGCCGCGGCGGATTTCGCCAAGCACAGTAGCATAGATCGAGGATTGCGCCTCGACGAAGCGTTCGAGCGAATGCGGATCGGCCATCGTCAAAGCATCGCCGCCTGAACGGGCGACGGTGGAAACACGGGGGTAGCAGGGAGGCTGCCCCTCGGCAGATATTTGAGCACCTCTTGCGCCGGCACGCCCGGATCGAGCCAGTCGGCCCATCGGTCGCGGGCGAGCGGGATGATCTGGCGGTGATGGTACGGCGCGACGTCCTCGCCCGCGTCCATCGTCAGCATGGTGAACGCTTCGCCTGCCGGGCTGTCCCGCCAGATACCTGCGATGCAGAACCAGGGATGATCGCGCATCGTGAACAGCCATTTGGTCTTGCGCTTCTGCCCGGGCTCTTCGGGCCTGGTGAACTCATAGAAGCCGTCGGCGAGGATCAGGCAGCGGCCCGAGGTGAATTCGCGGCCTTCGGACCGGAAGTTGTACACTGGCTTTCCACCCGGACCGGGCCAGCTCCAGCGCCGGTTGACCAGCTCGCCGAGGCCGCGTTCACCCTCGACGCTCCGCACGATCGGTGCGCTGTCGCTGATCTTGATATCCTCGCGAGCCGGCACGTTCGGCCGGCCCTCGGGCGTCGTTATCTTGATCTTGAGATCGTCGAAGTCCTGGACGATCGAGGCGATATCGACTTCCAGACGATAGTCATTGCACACGCTTCAACGCCTCCTTGCGACTCACTCTCGTTCCCATTATGTTCCGGTCATGGACTCGACGCCAACGCCTTTCGATTCCGATACGCCGCTTGGGGCCCGCCGCGCCATCATCCGGCGCAATCCGGACGACGCTCAAGAGATTGAGATGGTCGAGGCGGCCTGGGGTTCCAATCCGCGATTCGGCGACGGCGCATCGTTTCGCTTTATCCGCTCGGAAGGAAGGTCTTTTCCGAGCCACCGCTGCCTGGTTCCGGCTTCCGAGTTCCTGATGACCGTGGGCGATAAGCGCTATCGCGTGACGCTCGAGGGCGGCAACTTCTTCTACCTGGCCGCCATATGGGAGTCCGCGATGGGCGAATGGCCGCACTGCTACCGGATCGTCACCGTCGCGGCGAATCCCGAGGTCGCACGCTATCAGGAGCGGCACGGCGCGATCATCCATCGGCGGCAGGTGATGCACTGGCTCGACACGGCGGTCCCGGAGACCGATCTACTGGAGACACCGCCTGCCCGGACCTTTTGCGTTGAAGAGATCGGCGCCGACGCGCGTCAACCGATGCTGGCCTTCTGAAGGCGCGTTCGGACATGAACATGCACGTCCGCGTTGCTGGCGGCGAAACCCAGGCCGATCTGTTCGGCACGCCCGTCCTGCCGGGGCTGGCATATCGTAATGCGCTGATCTCCGAAGCCGAGGAGCGCGAGCTTGTCGCTCGGATAGACGGAGCGCAGCTCAGCCCGTTTCGCTTTCAGCAATGGACCGGCAAGCGGCTGACCAACTCATATGGCTGGCGCTACGATTTCGAGACCGGCCGGTTCGCCCCGGCCGAGCCGATTCCTGAATGGCTGGAGCCGCTGAAGGCGCGGGCGGCGCGGTTCGCCGACCTGAACGCCGCCGAACTCGTCCAGGCCCTGCTTATCCGCTACGATGCCGGGGTCGGGATCGGCTGGCATCGCGACCGCCCGGTGTTCGAGCATGTGGTCGGCATTTCGCTTGGCACACCGGCCGCGGTGCGCTTCCGCCGCCGTATCACGGCGGGATTCCAACGCACATCGGCTACCCTCGCGCCGCGCTCAATCTATCATCTGAGCGGTGAAGCACGGCATTCATGGGAACACAGCATCGCCGCCCTGCCAGCGACGCGCTGGTCGATCACCTTTCGTAGTTTGGCCGCGCCGAAATGAAGTGCGAATATCGAAGCGAAGTCACCGGCCGCTGATCGCGATGCTGGACAGGTCGGCCCCTGCATCCACGGCACGTCCCGCTTGCTTGCGCTCCGAATAGCGGTCCACGAGCTGGTCCGCGTGAGGCCGCATCAGCACGGTGAACCGCACCAGCTCCTCCATCACGTCGGCGATCCGGTCGTAATAGCTCGACGGCTTCATGCGTCCCGTCTCGTCGAACTCCTGGAAAGCCTTGGCAACCGAGGATTGGTTGGGGATGGTGAACATCCGCATCCAGCGCCCAAGCAGGCGCAGCGTGTTCACCGCGTTGAACGATTGCGAGCCGCCTGAAACCTGCATCACGGCCAGCGTTCGCCCCTGTGTCGGGCGCATGCCGCCCATGTTGAGCGGCAGGTGATCGATCTGCGTCTTCATGATGCCGCTGATCTGGCCGTGACGCTCGGGGCTGCACCAGACCTGACCTTCCGACCACATTGAATGTTCGCGAAGTTCGGTAACGGCCGGATGGTCGTCACCCTCGATCTGGTCCGGGAGCGGGAGATCCGACGGATCGAAGATGCGCGTTTCGGCGCCGAAGAAGCGAAGAAGGCGGGCCGCTTCCTCGACCGCGAGGCGTGAGTAGGACCGCTCGCGCAACGAGCCGTACAGCAGGAGGATGCGCGGCGGCGGCTGATCGTCACCGATGCCCGACGCGGGACGGCGGTGAGCGAAGGACGGATCCAGCGCCGGAAGAAAGTTCGGCTCGGCGAGCGGGCGCAGGCGGCTCATGCGCCGGCTCCCCGCTCGTACCAGCCGCGCGAGCGCTTCACGATCGCGACCACAGAGAGCATGACCGGCACCTCCACCAGCACGCCGACGACCGTCGCCAGCGCAGCCGCACTGTCGAGGCCGAACAGCGAAATGGCGGCGGCGACGGCGAGTTCGAAGAAGTTGGAGGCGCCGATCAGCGCCGCAGGCGCGGCGACGCACCAGGCGACGCCGAAGCGGCGGCTCAGCCAATAGGCGAGGCCCGCGTTGAAATAGACCTGGATCAGGATCGGCACGGCGATGAGCGCGATGACGAGCGGCCGCGCCAGAATCTGCTCGCCCTGAAATCCGAACAGCAGCACCAGCGTCGTCAGCAACGATGCGAGCGAGATCGGTCCGAGCCGGGTCAGCACACGGTCGAGCGCCGGCTGGCCGCCCTGCGCAAGCACCGCGCGCCGGATCAGTTGCGCGACGATCACCGGAACCACGATGTAAAGCACGACCGAGATCAGCAGCGTTTCCCACGGAACCGTGATCGAGGCGACGCCGAGCAGGAGACCAACGAGCGGCGCGAAGGCGAAGATCATCACCACGTCGTTCAGCGCGACTTGCGACAGCGTGTAGTTCGGCTCGCCGTCGCACAGGTTCGACCACACGAACACCATCGCCGTGCAGGGCGCCGCGGCCAGCAGGATCAGGCCCGCGATATAGCCAGACGGCGCCTCGGGCAGCAGCGGCGCGAAGAGCCAGCCGAGGAAGACCGTGCCGAGCAGCGCCATCGAAAAGGGCTTCACCGCCCAATTGATGAACAGCGTCACGCCCACGCCCTTCCAGTGCTGGCGGACGCTCCCGAGAGCGCCGAAGTCGATCTTCAGCAGCATCGGGATGATCATCAGCCAGATCAGGACCGCTACCACCAGATTGACGCGCGCGACCTCCGCCGCGGCGATCGTGGCGAACATGCCCGGAAGCCAGGCGCCGAGCGCGATCCCAGCTACGATGCAAAGGGCCACCCAGAGCGTGAGCCAGCGTTCGAAGAAGCCGATGCCGGGGCGCGATGCCTCGAGCGCGGGGGCGCTGCTCGCCATCCTACGAAACCCGGTACCCGGCGGCATCGACGACCTGCTCACCGTCCTCCTTCGCGAATGCGCCACGTTGCGCTGCAGGGAGAATGTCGAGCACGGCTTCGGACGGGCGGCACAGTCGCACGCCGAGCGGCGTCACCACCAGCGGCCGGTTGATCAACACCGGATGATCCATCATCGCGTCGATCAGCGCTTCATCGGAAAGGCTCTCGTCGCCAAGCCCCAGATCGGCGTAGGGCGTTCCCTTCTCGCGAAGCAGGACGCGGGGCGTCAGGCCGCCGCGCTCGAGCAGTTGAACGAGCATGGGGCGCGACGGCGGCGTTTTGAGATACTCGACGACATGTGGTTCGATGCCGGCGTTGCGGATCATCGCCAGTGTGTTGCGCGAGGTGCCGCAGTCGGGATTGTGGTAGATGATCACGTCTATCGAATTCACGCCGCGTCTCCTTCAGCAGCAGGCAAGTTCGGCCGCGAGCGGCTCGCACAGCTCGGCGCGTCCCTGGCAGCAATCCTTGGCGAGGAAGAGCATCAGCGCCCGCAGCCGGTCGATATTGGCCCGTTGGATCATCTGCCGCCCGCGCTTTTCCGCGACGACCAGTTCGGCCGCGACGAGAACAGCCAGATGAGTCGACAGCGTGCTCTGGCTCAACGCGGAAGCAGCGACGAGCTGTCCCGTAGAGAGGCCCTCCGGTTCCGCTTTGACGAGATGCCGGAAGGTGTCGAGCCGCGTAGGGTGCGACAGTGCCGCCAACGCGGCCAAGGCTTCATCCGATTCCATTCATCGTCTTTTACCGATCAATAGGGCGGGGTCAACACCCATCGGCGAAAACCGATGATTTGTCGGGTCCGCTGACCGTTGGTTGAGCCTGCGCGGTGCTCACGCATATGATCATGGTGTCCGACGGCCCCAGAAGTTGAGAAACGCGCTTGAGGACGCGCGCTGGTCGATGCGGCCATGCGGCCGACGAGACCAGCCAATCAGCGCTGCCGAACGCGCCCGATGATATACGGTGGCGGCCAAGGCAGAGCGGTCCCAATCCCATTAAAGGTGATGAAACAGCGCGAAGCGATGCGCTCACGTGCTCGACCTTCCAACTCGGCACGGATTTCGGCCCGCCCGGTCTATGCTGCCGAATGCATAAGCTCGACCGATCCGGCCCATCGGGTTCGCCCGCTTCGACAACCGTTTGCAGAGTTTGGGACCGCATGGCTCCTTTAGTTCTGCTAACGGGCGGAATGCCGAAGGCAGCCATACAGGCCTCACGTTGCAGGTGAAATCTGATCGTTTTCAGTGTTCGTCGTCATGTCGATGACTCTCTGACGGCTCGACGCCGTGAGGAGGAAGAAGATCATTGTCGCACGCGTATTCCAAACACGCCTCCAATGTCGCATGCTCGATCGCGAACTCTCGTTTCAGCATCTCGCGCACCGAGGCCTTGATCTGTTCGAATTTTTCGAGTGACTGCTCGCTCGGCACAAGATGCGCTTCCAATGCACTCTGGTGTTCGCTGAGACTCCACACATGGACGTGATGGACTGCTTTAACGCCGCTGGAAGATCGCAATTTCCAAACGATACGATCGAATTCAACTTCGTCAGGCACAGCACCCATCAGGAGCCGCACTGTCTTCGGCATCAGAAAAATGCCTTGATAGATCACGTAGGCCGCAATGATGATCGTAATCATCAGGTCAGCAATGTACAAATCGTAGAGCAGGATGAGAACGCCGGCGATGATCACACCGACCGACGCAAGCGCGTCGGAGACGTTGTGTAAAAACGCGGCCTTCATATTGAGGCTGTCCTTGGTTCCGGCGTAAACCATGACAGCCGTGACAATGTCGATGATAAGAGCAACTCCCGCCACCCCGATCACCGTCCATCCTTCGATAGGCTGCGGGTCGGCGAACCGGTTGATCGCTTCAATCAGAAGATAGAAGCCGATGAGAAGCAAGGTGGTGAGATTAATCAGCGCCGCGACCAGCTCCGCGCGTGCATAGCCGAAGGTCATTAACTTGTCGGCGGACCGTCGCCCGACCTTACGGGCGAACAGCGCAATCCCGAGTGAGGCGGCGTCGCTGAAATTATGAAGCGCATCCGCAATGAGAGCGAGCGAGCCGGAGACGACTCCGCCGATGATCTGCGCGAAGGTAAGCGCTACGTTTAGGAAGACCGCCGCGACCAGACGGCGGTCGCTCATCTCCCCGGTTCCGTGATTGTGGCCTGCGCTCAATGCCTGTCTCCCCGCTCCTCGTGCACATCTTCATGGGCGTCGCGTAGGATATCGATGCCGCCATAAATGGCGATGCCCGCGACCGCGATGCCGACAACCAGATCGGGCCAGTTGGCGCCGGTCAGCATCACCACCAGACCAGCGAGAATGATCCCGCCGTTGGACATAAAATCGTTTAAGCTGAACGTCGTCGCCGCGCGCAGGTTAACGTCCTTATTCTGCAGGCGCTTGAGCAAGTAGAGACACCAGAGATTCACCGCACCGGCGATCACCGCCATCGCCATCATGAGGCCGCCGACCGGATCGGATCCCTCAACAAACCGCCGCACCGCATCAAGGATCACTCCAACGGCGAAGACCAGCAGCATAATCCCTGAAAAGCGGGCAGCCCCGCGCTTCCACTTGCGCGACCGTGTGAGCGCCAGCAGACCAAGGGCATAGACGATCGCGTCCGACGAGTTGTCTAGGCCATTGGCTAGGAGCGCACTGGAGTCAGCGAAATAGCCGGCGGCGAAGAAGCCGGCGGCGATCGCTACATTGAGCCAGAGGACGATCCACAATGTCCGGCGTTTGTCGGCCGAGCCGAGATCAAGGTTGGCCTCGCTCATGATTTGGCATTTCGCTCACCGCGCACCCAGGACTCGGCTTCGCTGAGCTGATCAAGGACAAAGAAGCGCATGTCGGCAGACGGAAAGAGCGGGTCAGACAGCTTTGTGCCCCACTCCTCCCACTTCTTCTCGCCTAAGATCGCGATGCGGCCAAATTGCTCCGTGCGTCTCGCGTCAAACTTTATGTCGCGCCACAAATCGCCGAAATCCCTACCGGAAAAGTCCGGTGCGAGTTCGATGAGCATCGGAACCCGTCCCGTCTTTTGCGTAGCGATGTGCTCGAATAACGGTTTGAAATTGTCATAGTCGGTTGCCTCGAGCTTTCCGCGCGTCACTGTGCGGAGGACGGGGTCTACTTCCGTGGCGCGCAACATCGAACTCTCCTTCGTGATCCCTTCATGTAATGTCCCTCAATTCGCGGCGCTCCTCGCGTGTCGCGTTGCGCGTGAGGCGATCCCACCATTGCTGACGCCAGTTCGGCTTCTCTGTTCCGTCGCCGAGCACAAGTCGGGCGATTGCGGGCAGCACGAACAACGTAAGCCCCGTCGCAGTGATTAGGCCACCGATCACGACGGTTGCGAGTGGGCGCTGGACTTCGGCGCCGGTTCCCGTCGCGATCGCCATCGGAACAAAGCCGAGGGAGGCAACCAGTGCGGTCATTAGCACTGGCCGCAGACGCGCCAGCGCACCATCGACGATCGCCTCATCTAAGGGCATGCCTCTCTCCAGGCGCTGCCGAATCGCCGTCATCATGACGAGGCCGTTCAGAACGGCCACGCCCGACAAGGCGATAAAGCCGACCGCCGCCGACACAGAGAAGGGCAAGCCCCTCAGCGCCAGCGCGAAGATCCCTCCCGCCAACGCCATCGGAATTGCGCTGAACACCGCGAGAGCGGGCACCCAGCCGCCAAGCGCCATGAACAGTAGCAGGAGGACGAGGGCGAAGCAGATGGGAACCACAATGGCCAACCGTGCTTGCGCCGCCTGGAGGTTCTCATACTGTCCGCCCCACTCGACGAACGCCGCCGGTGGCAGGCTCACACTTTCAGAAACACGCTGCTGTGCCTCTTGAACAAATGAGCCGAGATCCCGCTCGCGAACGTTGGCCGATACCACGACAAGCCGCCGACCCTGTTCGCGTCGCACTTCTGCGAGGCCGTCGACCACCCGGAACTCCGCAAGCTGGCGCAGCGGAACCGTCGAGCCTCCAGGAATTTGAATCGGGAGTGAGCCCAACTGATCGAAATCGTTCCTGGCGACATCCGTCAGACGGACGACAATTTCGAACCTGCGATCCCCCTGAAAGACAAGTCCGGCGGGCCGGCCACCCAGCGCGATCGCCACCGATTGCGCCACATCTTCGACCTTGAGGCCATAACGTGCGATCATGGAGCGGTTGAAGGCGATGTCGAGCGTCGGGAAACCGGTAACTTGCTGAACCTTAACATCCGCGGCGCCTTCGGTTTCGCGAAGCGCGCCGGCGATCTCGTTCGCGGCGTCGCTCATGGCCACGAGATCATCGCCATAAATTTTGACGGCGACGTCGCCGCGTACGCCCGCGATGAGTTCGTTAAAACGCAGCTCGATGGGCTGGCTAAACTCGTAGATGTTGCCAACGAGACCTTCGAGGCTCTCACCCATACTGGCCACCAGCTCGTCCTTCGACAAATCCGGATCGGGCCATTCCTCCCGTGGCTTCAGGATGACATAGGCATCTGAAGCGTTGGGCGGCATGGGATCGCTAGCGACCTCGGCCGTCCCGGTACGGGAAAACACCAGCTCGACCTGCGGGAACTCTTCCAACTGGTCCTCCACCCGACGCTGCATGTCGAGGGACCGTTCCAACGAAGTCGATGGGATACGAAGGGCCTGAACCGCAATGTCACCCTCATCGAGCTGGGGCGTAAATTCACTTCCCAGCGTGCCAAAGAGGAGCGCCGCCACAGCGAACATGGCCGCGCCTGCGCCGATCACCGGCCTGGGTCGTGCGATGGCCCGACGCAGTGCGGGACCATAGCGATCCTTGGCGGCGCGGATCGGCTTCACCTCCTTCTCAGCGATCTTTTTGTTCAGAAGCACGGCAATCATCGCCGGCACGAACGTCAGCGAAAGCACGAAGGCAGACGCCAACGCGAGCATGACCGTGATCGCCATCGGCGAGAAGGTCTTCCCTTCGACACCGGTAAAGGTGAGCAGCGGTGCATAAACGAGAAGGATGATTGCCTGTCCGTAAACGGTTGGCTTGATCATTTCCTGTGCTGCGAGCCGCGTCTCGGTCAGCCGTTCGCCGAGGGTCAAAAGACGACCTTCAAGATGCTGCCGTGCCGCGAGCCTGGCGATGCTGTTTTCGACGATAATGACCGCGCCGTCGACGATTAGCCCGAAATCCAAGGCGCCGAGGCTCATCAGATTTCCCGACACGCCGAGGCGGTTCATGCCGATCGCCGCCATCAACATTGATAGCGGAATGACAAGGGCAGCGATGATCGCAGCGCGAAAATTCCCGAGCAGCAGGAACAGGACGACGATTACGAGCAGCGCCCCTTCGGTGAGATTCTTCTCCACCGTGGCGATGGTGGCATCGACCAGCGAAGACCGATTGTAGACGATTTCGGCGACCACGCCCTGGGGAAGTGAAGCCTGAACCTCTCCGAGCCGCTCGGCAGCCTCAGCCGCAACAGCGCGACTGTTCTCGCCGCTACGCATCAACACCGTGCCGACGACCGCCTCCTCACCGTTTAGCGATGCGGCGCCGGTCCTGAGATCGCCGCCAATGCTGACCTCGGCTACGTCGCCGATCCGCACGGGCACGCCTTCGCGGGTCGTAATGACCGCCTCTTCGATATCCTCGATGCCGCCCAAACGGGCATCGATAAGCACCAGAAGGGCCTCACCGCCACGGTCCACAAAGTTGGCGCCTTCCGCGAGGTTCGCGGCATCCAGGGCGGCGATCAGTTCATCGAATGAGAGTCCATATCCGGTCAGGCGCGAGGGATCAGGCTGGACGAGAAACTGCTTTTCATATCCGCCAATTGAATCGACCCCGGCTACGCCGTCCACCGAGCGCATCAGCGGTGCGACGACCCAATCCTGCACGGTGCGCAGATAGGCGGCCTTAGCGACCTCGGTCTCGAGCCGCTCGCCCCTTTCAGTGACGAAGCTGCCGTCTGCTTGCCAGCCAACGCGGCCGCCCTTGGAAGCTCCTTTGCCGCCGGGATACTCATACTCAATGATGTACATAAGCACTTCGCCGAGCCCGGTGGAGATCGGACCCATCCCGGGCTCCGCTCCTTCGGGCAGCGAAGCGCCAATCGGCACCAGTCTTTCGCTGACCTGCTGGCGCGCGAAGTAGATGTCGGTGCCCTCTTCGAAGATGGCCGTCACCTGGCTGAAGCCGTTACGCGAGATCGAGCGGGTCATCTCCAGCCCCTCAATCCCGGCCAGACCGGTCTCGATGGGGAAAGTGACTTGCGTCTCCACCTGCACCGGCGAAAGCGCCGGCGCGACGGTGTTGATCTGCACCTGCGTGTTGGTGATGTCGGGAACGGCATCGATCGGCAGCCGCACGAGGTTCAAGGCTCCATAGCCCGCCACCAGCACGGTCAGCACGATTACGGCCCAGCGAAAACGAACCGCAATATCGAGAATGGCGCCGATCGGGCCGTGCTTGTGTGCTGCCTCGGCTTCGATGGGCTTCTCCACATCAGTGACCATGTTCGGCCTCTTCCTTTTCAATTTCGGCCTTCAGGAGAAAGGCATTGGTCGTGGCAATCGTCTGCCCAGCTTCAAGGCCGGACAGAATGGTGACCCGGCCTCCCGATCGCGTACCGATCTCGACCGGCTGCGCCTGAAATCCGCGCTGGGTTCGCACAAACACTACGTCATTATCGTCGAGCACCTGGACGGCAGCTTCGGGAACGGCGATTTGGTTCACATCCACTTCCCCGGAGGGGCGGATGCGAACTTGGACAAAGGCGCCGGGCTGTAGGTTGGGCAGAGGTCGCGGTAGCGACAGGATCGCCACGGCGCTGCGGCTCTCCGGATCGAGCGAGGGCGTGATGGAACGAACTTCGGCGTTCGCTTCGCCGCCGCCGGGCAAGGTGATGATAGCCTCGTCGCCGGGGGCAATGCTGCCGGCGTCAGCTGCCGGCACGGCCACTTCGATTTGCAACCCGCTCGGGTTCACGACGCTGTATAGTTCATCGCCTGCATTGACATAGGAGCCCAGCACGATCGGCGCTGCCGTGACGCGGCCCGCGAGAGGGCTGGTAACGGCTATTGATCGGCCGTCCGCGCTAACGCCCGCGGCGGCAGCCGCGGCTTGGGCGCGTTCGAGTTCCGATTGCGCGACCGAAAGATTGGCTCGCGCCGCCTCCAGTTCCTGGCGCGCCGTCACATTGGCGTCGAAAAGTTGGCGCTCGCGCTCATAGGCGGCGGACAGCTCCGTTACCCGCGCTCGGGCGGCCGAGAGCTGCGCTGCCAGCGCCGCTGCCTCGCCGCTTTCAATGCGAGCGACTGCTTCCCCGCGCCGGACATAATCGCCCAGCGTCTTTTCGACGGTGCGCACCACGCCCGCTGCGCGTGCATCGATACGCGCGACGCTGGTGGGCGCTGCCGCAACGGTCGCAGGAAACACAAGCTCAAGGGCCGCGCCACGCATCGCCCTTTCCACTGCAATACCGGCGTCGCGAATTTGGTCGTTGGAGAGAAGCACAACCCCTTCGGGAGCTTCGGCCGATTCTTCCTGCTCCTCAGGTTGGGGTGCTTGGCTCGCTTCCGGCCGAAGGAATAGCCAGGCTACGAGCGCCAGCAGGACCGCTCCGGCGATGATTACATAGGATTTGCGTGTCATTGAGTTACTCCCCCTGAGCGGCGAGCCGAAGAAGACGCGCGGCTGTGCGCCCCCGAGCTTCGCGCGCCTGGATCAGCGCTTCGCGAATGCCGTCGCGGGCTTCGGCGGCGCTGAGAACCTCGATTAATGGGAACCGACCGGCGCGGTATCCGATGCGGACGAGCCGCAACGCTTCCTCCGCTTGCGGCAGCGAGGATTCGGAAAGTGTCTGTTCGCGTGTCTCGGCCGCCAGGTATTCGGCGCGTGCGCTCGTAACCTGTTGCTCGTACTCCGTCTGCACGACCGCCTCCCGCGCGGTCGCCGCGCGCAATCGCGATTGCGCGGCGGCAACGTTGCCCTGATTCCGATTCCAGAAAGGCAAGGGAATGGAGACCCCGACCAGAAACGCCTGGTCATCGCTCTCCGCAAATCTGCGGACGCCGGCGGAGACCACCGGATCGGGTGTTGCCAGAGACCGTTGACGCGCAATGTCCGCGCGAGCAGCTTCACGCTCGGCTGAAGCTAGGCGTAAAGCGAGCGCATCACGAGACGCGAGCAACGCAGCAGGGGGGATGATGCCGGGAAAGCTGGTGGAAACCTGGGGCGGCACACTGTCCGCTCCCCACAGCGCTCCCAGCGCGGAGCGCGCTGCCAGGCTTGCTGCCTGTGCCGCTTCGAGTTGCGCTTCCGCCTCAGCAAGGGTGGCGGATGCGCGCAATGACCGAAGCGGCGGTTCGCGGCCGGCCTTCACAAGCTCCCCGGCAATGCGGGCCAGTTCGCGACTGCGCTGGACGACATCTTGAGCCAGTTCGACACGCGCTTGGGCGGCGACAGCCGCGACGTAACGTTCGCGGACGTTGAGGGCGAGATCCGCGACTGCCAAAGTCGCTCGGATATCGGCCACGGCCACTTCGGCCTGCGCCGAACGGATGCGCGCCGAACGCTTGCCGCCCAGCTCGATCCGTTGACCCACAGACAGCGTGTATTCGGTTGCACTCAGGCCGCTGAATGCGCCGGTCCCGGCGATGTTCTCGGCCTCGAAACTGAGTTCCGGGTTCGGGCGCAGACGGGCTTGGTCAACGAGGGCGCGAGCAGCCTCGGCTTCCGCGACCGGTCCCACTATGCGCGGGTTTGGCTCGGGCGGCGTAGCTGGAGCTTCGACTCCAGATCGACGTAGCGCCTCGTCAAGCGTTAAGACATCCTGCGCCACCGACGGCGTGGAAATGAGGGCGAGCGACACGCTCAAGAGCGCGCGGCCTCGCCAACCTATGACGGTCATGTTGCTGGTAATCCTCGACTGACATTTGCGACGCGCTGCAAACGGCAGCGCAACGTGGAAATGTCAGATGCGAGGAGGCCGCTTCAGCCGAGCAGGTTCGGCTCCCGGCCGACGAATCTCGACGGGAAATAAGGCACGCTGCTCAGCCACCAGCGTTATAGGCGCAGCACCCCGCTCGGGCGGCGCATATTGTCCATGATGGCAATGGCCATGGGCGCAGGCCTTATGCTCCCCGGTAGGGTCTGCATCGTTTTGCAGAGGAGCGTTGCCGTCATCGGTTATGGAAGCTTCTACAGCGGCCGCAGCGACCGGCTCCGAAGCACATGCGCTGGCTTCAACGGCACTCCCAAAAAGAACTGCAATCGCCAGCAGTAGCCCAATGAGGACATACCGAAGCGAAGGAGCCGCGCTAGGGAGTGGTGATGACCGCACAACTGGGCCCTTATATGCCAAGACTGATTTTGTCAGCCCCAAATATTCGCTGATAAAAGGATACAATATTACGTCGCGTCACGTCCTTCTTCCTTTATTCGGTCGAAGTTCGTGACATTGCGGGGTAGGGATCATCTGCGGGAGATAGAGCGAGCTCCTTACGCGCTTGGTTCATGATCTGCCATCCACCCCAGATTCCCAGTCCCGCCATGATCCCTGCGACGACAAGATCGGGCCAGGCGGAGCCCGTCCCGAACACCCCCGCAGCGGCAGCGACGACCGCGACATTGCCGATCGCATCGTTGCGCGAGCAGATCCAGACCGAACGCATATTGGCGTCACCGCTGCGGAAGCGGTACAGCATCACCGCCACGCCGGCATTGGCGACCAACGCCGCAACCCCCACTGCGCCCATGAGATGGGCCTCGGGCGGCGCGCCGTTCCAGATCGACCAGATGGTGCTGCCGAGAACCCACAGGCCCAGCAGCGCGAGCGTCCAGCCCTTGAGCAGAGCCGCGCGCGCACGCCAGGCAAGCGCCATGCCCGCGACACCGAGGCTGATCGCATAGTTTGCCGCATCGCCGAGGAAATCGAGTGCGTCGGCAAGCAGCGCCTGCGATCCCGCGGCGACGCCCGCCACGATCTCGACGGTGAACATGCCCAGGTTGACCGCGAGCGCGATCCACAAGGCAAGCCGCCAGCGTGGCGCATTGGCAGGTGTCGTATCGGCGGCGCAGCTGGTGCAGGCCATCGCGTTTTCATCCCTCGACCGAATCGATTGCCTTCCCCATATGCACCCTGTGGCAACTACAGGGTCAAGACCATGGTCGAACAACTGACGATCGGTAGGCTGGCGAAGGCGACCGGCACCAAGGTGGAGACGGTCCGCTGGTACGAGAAGGTCGGCCTGATCGACCCTCCGGGCAGAACCGATGCAAATTACCGCGTCTATTCCGACCGCGACCTTGCCCGGTTGAGCTTCATCCGCCGGGCGCGCAATCTCGGCTTCTCGCTCGACCAGGTGCGCGCGCTCATCGAGATTTCGGATCAGCGCGACCGCGACTGCGGCACGGTCGATGCGCTCGCCGGCGGGCATCTCGAGGAGATCGATCGCAAGATCGCCGATCTGACCGCCCTCCGCCGCGAACTGGCGGAGGTCGTCGACTCCTGCCGCGGCGGCTCGATCGCCGAATGCCGCATTCTCGAGGCCCTGGCCCCGGCGCAGAGTTGATCTTCGCAAGCCTGAGCGGGTGAAACGAGGATCTATTGGCGACGCGTATCGAGGAGACCGCGCAGGTCTGGCGGTATGGGCATTTCCCTGAACGCGCTCACATTGGACCGGCCGGTATTCCCGTGCGGAATGCGCCCGCTCAGCGCGCCGAGTGGCGCCAGAACCAGTCTCCAAAGCTGGCCCGCGATCTCTCGTGCATCGCGGGCCTCCATTGCCAGTCGCAGCATTGCGACATGCGCGGCGAGATGTATTCGAAGAACAGGCTGGGAGACGATGTGCGCGCGTTCGAGCGCATGCCAGGCTCCGTCGAAATCGCCCGCGCGCCGCGCGGACATGCTCCGATCGAGTTCGTCCCGAAACGCCGCTCCGAGCCGCTGTGATCGAATTGCACCCATGACCGATCCTTTCGACACGGCTTATGCAGCCTATAGCTGCTACAGGGTCAAGTGCTTGCACAACCGACTTCGCTGTTTCGGCATGCACTCCGATTCTTGCGAAATGACAGGTGCCGAAGGCAACGCGCCGCGCCTGATCGATGCGTGGCCGCGCGACCGCCTTCTCGACCTTTCGGGCGTCTTCGCTAGCGAGAACAGCGCCGCGGGGACGACATGCCCGGGCTCGAACACCTGAGCGCCTGCTAAGGGAAGAGGCTCGATGGGCAGTTTCCGGCCGGTTCGGTGTAGAGTGGCCACATAGGCACAATCGGCACATGAGGCTATTTGACGTTCGCTGAATAGGCCGCAGCTATACGAACATTATACCAGAATCCGATCACCACCGCTGCGATCGCGATCGCTTGGGCCGCGATTACTTGGACAGACGGAAAGATACCGAGAATCTCAATGCGCGGGACCGCGCTGAGCGGCTGGATTTCCAGCAAGCCGGCCTCCTGCAATGCCGCGACGCCCTTGCCAACGAGCACGACGGCGAGGACCGCAATCAGAACCGAGCTGTACGCGAAGAACTTCCCGATCGGCAGGCGCCGACTGTAACGAAGCATAATCCAGGCTGTGACGGCGAGGACGCCTATGGCCGTAGCTCCGCCAGCCAACATGACCCCGCCATTCCCTTGGGTTGACAGGGCCGCGTAGAACAAGATCGTCTCGAACACCTCTCGATAGACCACGATGAAAGCCAGTCCAAAGAGGAACCAGGCCGACCCGCGTGAGAGGGCTTTCCCTAGCTTCTCCCGAATATAGCGCTGCCACTGGTCAGCCTGAGATTTGCCATGCATCCAGATTCCAACCGAGAGAAGCACCACGGCCGCAAGGAGAGACCCGAAGCCTTCGGTGAGTTCACGGCTCGCGCCGCTGACACCGATCAGATAGGTGGCGATCACCCAGGTGAGCCCACCAGCAACGAGCGCCGCTACCCAGCCGCCGTGGACATAGGGCAGCACTTCAGTCCGCTCCGCTTTACGAAGGAAGGCGATCATCGCGATTACGATTAGAAGAGCCTCCAGCCCTTCCCGGAGAAGAATCGTGAACGCTCCGAGGAACGTCGACCAATCGCTAGCCGCTTCCGGCGACAAGGCCGTCTCAGCTTCATCGAACAGCGTGTCGAGCGCCGTCAGACGCTCATCCACGACTCCTGCCGGTTCACCCCGGCTGATCGCCGCCCTAAGCTCGCCCATCGCTCGCTCGATCCGCGACATAAGTCCCGCGTCCCGCGCCGCCAGAATGGGTTCGACCGGCTCGAAGCCGTCGAGATAAGCCGATAGAGCCAGACTTTCCGCACGGTCCCGATCGCCGGCTGCATAGGCCCGTGAAGCATCGGCCAACTTCTGGCGCGCGACAACGAGAGAGCCTGCCGTGTCGGTCACGACGGACGGGTTAGTCCTCAAATAAACCGTAAGGGCGTCGGCCTTGTCTTGCCCGATTTCCCCCGCCAGCGCGGCGGGCGTGATGCCGGTGAGCGCGGCGAGGTCGGGAAAGCGCTCCCGAAGCGCTGGATCGCTCTTCCACAACCGCTCGCCTTCTTCCGCCCTGTCGAACGCCAGACTGCCGGAATGGAATGCGAGCGCCCAGCGGTCGGCCGTTGGCAAGTGCGCGAAGCTCGGCATGGAGGTGCCCTCGATGCCTTGGTCGATCACTTGGTAAAGCCCGAACAGACTGCGCTGGCGCGCCCGCTCGATGTCGGTGAACGCTATCGGCGGCGGATCGAGATTGGCAGCGGCTGGCCCACGGCCATCCCCCGTCGCACCATGACAGCTTGCGCAATTCTCCGCATAGAGGGCAGCCCCGCGTGCGAGATCGGGGGCGGTGGAAGGCGCTAAGGTCATTGGATAGGCGGCGAGCAGATCACTCGCCAACTGTCGCGCTTCGGCTGCAACGACCTCGGCAGCCGCCTTCTCGGCAACCATTTTCTGGAGCTGCGCGGCATCAGCCAGAAGCTCACCTCGAGCGGCGGTCGGCGGAAGAGCCGCGATGCCTGAGCGGGCGGTGGAGGCGAACTCCACCATCTCCGCATATTCAAACTCGTTGACAACGCGGCCCTGCTCAACAGCGGCGCCATAATCGACAGCCATATAGTCGAGAAGCCGCCAGATGGTCCCAGCGTCGCTCGCGAAGGCAGGACGGCCAATCACGAGAATGGAAAGAACGAGCAGGCCGAGCAGCGTGCGGGACAGTAAGCGCGTCACGCAGTTCGCTCCTCGCGCAGTTCGCCCCGCGCGTCGCGGATGATTTCCCAAGCGGAGTGGATGAAGAGCAGCGCGATGGCGCCCGCCACAATAAGATCGGGCCATGCGCTGTTGAGCCAATACACCAGCCCGGCGGCGGCAATGACGGCGATGTTGGCCAGCGCATCGTTACGTGAAAAGAGCCAGATCGCTCGTGCTTGGGCGTCGCCCCCTTCACGGAACCGCGCCAGGACCAGTGCCGCCGTTATATTGACCGCGAGGGCGACAACCCCGACGCCGCCCATGATTTCGGCCTCGGGTGGGACGGCGTTCAGCGCCCGCCAAACAGCCATCGCTATTACGCTGACACCCAGAACGGCCAGAAAGAGCCCCTGCGTCAGCGCCACTCGCGCGCGGGTCGCCGCCGCCCATCCAAGAGCAAGGAGACCGACAAAGGTGATCGATCCGTCTCCGAGGAAATCGAGCGCATCGGCCTTCAGCGCCTGGCTGCCGGAAAGAAAGCCGGCCACGATTTCGATCAAACCGAAGCCGATATTGAGGATCACGACGATCCAAAGCGCGCGCCGGTAAGCCGGGTCCGTGCGCGCGCGGGTCTCATCGCCGGTGCAACCGCAATCGTCGCTCATCAAGCCCTCATCGCAAAGTTTAGAGCCGGCTCCATAGAACCTCCAGCCACTGGAGGAGCAAGCGCTTTCTCGCCAAGCCGCAGCATCAACGTTCTCTACGCACAAGGAACAGACTGATCGCGCCCGTCACCGTCCGGACAACGCGGGTAGGATGCGCGGCTGCCGCGTTGGTTTCGGCGAGGATCGCTTCTAAGGCGCCGTCCGCGTTGGGCTGGGTGTCCGCCACACCGTCGAGGCGCTGCACCGTCAGCCGGAATAAGGTGCGCATAAGCCAGCTTCGCTGACGAGCGTAGTCGGCGATGTGAACTTCTCCACCGGGCCGAACCGCCGCTAGCATTGCTGCAATCCCGATGGGTTTCTCGATAAGCGGCATTTGATGGAGGACCAGGCTCGAGATCACCTTGTCGAACTCGGGTCCGTGAGACGCAGCGTCTCTGGCGAAGCCTTGTCGCCACTCGACCTCGATTCCTGCGGCTGCGGCCTTGGCGGCGGCAAGCTCCAGAACACGGGCGTCAGGATCGAGCCCGACTATCCGTGCACCCGTTGCCGCTTGCTTCAGCATCACGGCGAAGGAGCCCGTCCCGCAACCGACGTCGAGAATGGTTTCCCCGGACCGAGGTACGACCTGCCGAAGGAGGGCGCCGCGCCAGACGCTTTCACGCGTCCAAAGGCGTATTGCGCGATCATAATCGTCCAGATCGGCTCGACCGAGGGCAGGGGTGAATGCGGCGTCAGGCATCGGCCAAGTTTCCGGCTGTTCAATCCTGATTCGGGACTCTACATCCTCCAGTGACTGGAGGAGCAAGCGCATAATGGAAACGTTGATGATCGGCGGGCTGGCTGCTGCAACTGGGATCAAAATCAACACGATCCGCTTCTACGAATATATCGGGCTCATGCCTCCGGCGGTTCGCACGTCATCCGGAAGACGCACCTATGGTCAGTCCGATGTGAGCCGATTGGTATTTATTCGAAATGGACGCGCACTCGGCTTCTCGATCGACGAAATCCGGTCGCTGATGGACCTGTCGGACCAACCGGACAGGGATTGCGCGGACGCGGCAGCTTTGGCTCGCCGTCATCTTCACGATGTTCAGGACCGAATTGCGCGGCTCGAGTTGCTTCGCGCTGAGTTGACCAAGATCGCCGAATCCTGCGACGGCGGTGTCGCGGCAACCTGCAATGTGATCGAAAGTATCGCGGTGCGATATCGGTGAATTTTAATCGGGTATCAGGCTCCGGGCGCAGTCGCCCAATACTGACACAAGGGCTTATTCTGATAGGGCATAGGAGCCTGCTAGATGCCGAATGCGGTTGAGAACAAAACAAGGTCCGTTCATTCTACATTTGCTGTTTTTCGGCCAATTTGAACCATAGCGGCGGTTCCGATTACCTCGCGCGCAGAATTTGATCCCCCGCTTGGCCGACCTGATTTCAGCTTACGAGAGCGAGAGTCCGACGCCGACCGACTGCTCGTCGAGCAAATGTTTGTCGCCTTTGCAAGTAATCACGACAGATAGGGGCAATCCACAGACATCTAGGGTATCGCGTCGCGCGTGCGTGTAAAGCGTGAACCAGGAGCGAAGCTGGACGATACGCCATTTGACTGCATAAGATCCTGAATGACGACCACCTCAAGTCGTCAGTTGGTTGAATCCGTTCGGCGCGTTGCGGTCGCATCGCTACCGCCTGCGAGGGTGAAGTCCGCCACATGTAACCGATGTTCCCAAACTGGATGATGCAGGGTCAGTCACTCCGGAAACGCCTCTTCCCGGCCTATCTCGGCCCATCACGTCCATTCCGATTCCGCCAGCGTTCGCCGAGTTTGATCCCGCCCGGCCAAGCTGATTCCGGCCGGCGGGAGCTGGACCGTGACACCGACCAAATTGCTACTCGGACAGATACTGATCGTCTTTGCGATCGTGATCGCGGGTGTGTGGGCTGCGACCCAATGGGCGGCAACGATGCTCGCCTACCAGCCCGAACTCGGCGCCCCTTGGCTGCGGATCGGCGACATGCCGGTCTATCGCCCGTGGGCGCTGTTCGGCTGGTGGTATCACTACGAAGCCTACGCTCCCGAGATCTTCGACAAGGCCGGTGCGCTCGCTGGCGCCAGCGGCTTTCTCGGGTGCGGCGCCGCGATTGCGGGTTCGCTGTGGCGCGCTCGGCAATCGCCGCTGGTCACCACTTATGGCTCCGCGCGTTGGGCGACGCAGCGCGAGATTCGCCATGCAGGGCTTTATCGCGATGCCGGCGTCATGCTTGGACGCAGCGCCGGCTGCTATCTGCGCCACGACGGCCCTGAGCATGTCATGGCGTTCGCGCCCACTCGCTCGGGCAAGGGCGTCGGCCTCGTCGTTCCGACGCTGCTGTCCTGGACCGGCTCTGCCGTCATTCACGACATCAAGGGCGAGAACTGGGAGCTGACCGCCGGCTGGCGGGCGCGCTTCTCGCATTGTCTGCTGTTCAATCCGACCGATCCGCGCTCCACCCGCTACAATCCGCTGCTTGAGGTCCGTCGCGGCGCTGATGAAGTCCGGGACGTCCAAAACATCGCCGATATCCTTGTCGATCCCGAAGGCGCGCTTGAGCGGCGCAACCATTGGGAGAAGACCAGTCATTCGCTCCTTGTCGGCGCGATTCTCCATGTCCTCTATGCCGAGGAGGAGAAGACGCTCGCGCGCGTAGCAACCTTCCTCTCCGATCCGCAGCGGAGCTTCGTAGCGACGCTCCGGCGGATGATGACCACCAATCATCTCGGCACCACGGACGAGCCGCGGGTCCATCCGGTCATCGCCTCAGCCGCACGCGAGTTGCTCAACAAGAGTGAGAACGAGCGCTCGGGCGTGCTCTCGACGGCGATGTCGTTCCTCGGGCTCTACCGAGATCCGACCGTCGCCGAGGTGACCTCGGGTTGTGACTGGCGGATCGAGGATCTGATCGAAGCCGAGCGGCCGCTGTCGCTCTACCTCGTCATCCCGCCGTCGGACATCAGCCGTACCAAGCCGCTCGTCCGCCTGGTGCTCAATCAGATAGGCCGCCGCTTGACCGAGCGGCTCGACCAGCCCGACACCGGCACGAAGCGTCACAAGCTGTTGATGATGCTCGACGAGTTCCCGGCGCTCGGCCGGCTCGACTTCTTCGAGACCAGTCTGGCATTCATGGCCGGCTACGGAATACGCGCCTTCCTGATCGCCCAGAGCCTCAACCAGATCGAGAAGGCTTACGGCGAGCACAATTCGATTCTCGACAACTGCCACGTTCGTGTCGCTTTCGCGACCAACGATGAGCGCACGGCGAAGCGCATCTCGGATGCGCTCGGCACCGCGACCGAGCAGCGCGCGATGCGCAACTATGCCGGGCACCGGCTCGCGCCCTGGCTGGCCCACGTCATGGTCAGCCGGCAGGAAACCGCACGGCAACTGCTAACGCCGGGCGAGGTAATGCAGCTTCCACCGGACGACGAGCTGGTGCTGGTCGCCGGCCTGGCCCCGATCCGCGCGCGCAAGCTGCACTACTATAGCGACTGCAATTTCACCGATCGGCGGCTTGCAGCGCCTTGCCTAAACGGGGCGGAATATCGGGACCGTCCCGCCGAGCGCCCACATGACTGGGCGAGCGAAGCGCGCTTGGTCGATGCGCGTCTGGCGATGCCAACCGAGGAGGGCAGCCAGGACGAAGATGGCGGTCTGCAACAGCAGCGTCATCCGGGTTTGCCCGAGCACCAAAAGCCATCGCCAAATTGTGAGAATACCACCCTGCAAACCGACATAGCCGAAAACGACGATGTCGCCGCGGACAAGCGGGCGATGGATCAGGCACGCGACCTCAACCCCGCGGTGCGTGCGCATGCGCTCAACGAGAGCAGCCGGCACGATCTGGTGCCGGGACTGTGAGGCGGGAATGAAGGTACGCCAAAACCTTTATATCGACCGCGAGCTGAGCGACGCGCTCGAAGCGCTTGCGACAGGACCCGGCGCCAACAAGTCGCGGCTGGTCAACGGCGCAATCGCCGCTTGGCTCGCCCGTCGCGGCACGCAGGAGGTCGATGATCTTTTCAAGCACCGGCTCGACCGGATGTCGCGCGAACAGGCGTTGATCCGGCGCGACATTGAGGTGCTGCTCGAGAGTCTGGCGCTGTTCGTGCGCTACCAGCTGATGGTCACCGCGCCGCTGCCCGACAACGATACCGCTGCGATCGCGCTCGGCCACCAGCGCTTCGATCAGTTTATCGGTCAGCTCGGCCGCCAGCTCGCCAGCGGAAAACGGACGCTGGGCAGCGAGCCTGACGGAGAGGCGGGATCATGAGCGAAACGATCGCCCATGACCGCCGCCGGTCGATGTTGCGCACGGCAATGGGGCCGACGATTGCGGCCGCGCTGGCGGACCCGCTGGTTCTCGAAATTATGGTCAACCCCGATGGTGCGCTTCGCCTCGATCGGCTCGGGGAAGGACGCATCGAAACGCAGGTCAGTTTTGAAGCCGCGCAAGTAGAGCGCATCATCCGTCTCGTTGCGTCGCAGGCAAAGGCCGAAGTTCATGCCGCGTCGCCGATCGTGTCGGCCGAGCTGCCGCCGCACGGAGAAGGCGCGGGCGAACGCTTCGAGGGCTTGCTGCCGCCGGTCGCGACGGGGCCATGCTTCTCGATCCGGAAGCCAGCCACCCGCATATACAAGCTGATCGACTATGTTGCGGATGGCATCATGTCGCCGGACACCGCCCGACTGCTGTCGCTCGCCATCGTCAATCGCAGCAACATTCTCGTCGCCGGCGGCACCAGCTCGGGCAAGACGACGCTCGCAAACGCCCTTCTCGCGGAGATGGCGCATCTCGACGAGCGCGTGATCCTGATCGAGGACACGCGCGAGCTCCAGTCGCCGGCGCGGGACACGGTCGCGTTGAGAACGCGCGCCGGCAGCGTGACGATGGCCGATCTCGTCCGCTCGACGCTGCGGCTGCGACCCGATCGCATCATCGTCGGCGAGGTGCGCGGTCCCGAAGCGCTTGACATGCTCAAGGCTTGGAACACTGGTCATCCCGGCGGGATCGCGACGCTCCACGCCAACAGTGCGGCCACCGCGCTCTACCGCGTCGAGCAGCTCATCCAGGAAGCGGTGGTCACCGTGCCGCGCCGGCTGATCGCCGAGGCGATCGATATGATCGTCTTCATTGCCGGCCGCGGCACGGCTCGGCGCGTTGAAACCCTCGCGCGCGTCGCCGGTCTCGACCGAGACGGGAACTACGCGCTCTCCGACATCGCCATCGACCCCCCAGACCAAGGAGTTTGATCATGATTGTTCGCAGTCGCCGTTATCCTCTCGCACCGGCCATCATCGTTGCCGCCATGCTTGCCTTGGCAATCGCGACCGATGCCTCGGCCAGCGGCTCGGGAATGCCCTGGGAAGAGCCTCTCCAGCAGGTTCTCGAATCCGTGCAGGGGCCTGTCGCCAAGATCGTTGCCGTAATCATCATCATCACGACGGGATTGACCCTGGCGTTTGGCGAAAGCTCGGGCGGCTTTCGCCGGCTGATCCAGATCGTGTTCGGCCTGTCGATCGCCTTTGCCGCATCGTCCTTCTTCCTCAGCTTCTTCAGCTTCGGCGGCGGAGCGCTGGTCGCATGAGTCACATCGAGGGCTTCGAAGCGCCGATCCACGGCAGCCTCGGGCAGCCGATCCTGCTCGGCGGTGCGCCGCGCGGACTCGCGATCGTCAACGGCACGATCGCCGCCGCGATCGGGCTCGGGCTTCAGCAATGGCTCGCCGGCCTGATTGTCTGGGCTCTCGGCCACAGCGTCGCAGTGTTCGCCGCCCGCCGCGACCCGGATTTTGCCCCGGTGCTGATGCGTCACCTGCGACAGAAGGGGTATTTTTCGTGCTAGCCTTACACGAATACCGTCAGCGCGCCGACCGGCTCGCCGACCACCTGCCTTGGGCGGCCTTGGTCGCGCCGGGCGTCGTCCTCAACAAGGACGGCAGCTTTCAGCGCACGCTCGAATTCCGCGGGCCTGATCTTGAAAGCGCAACCGAGGCGGAACTGGTCGGCGCCTGCGCGCGGGTCAACAATGTCCTGAAACGGATGGGGACGGGCTGGGCGCTCTTCTTCGATGCCGAGCGGCGCGAGGCGCTCGGTTATCCCGATAGCGATTTTCCGGACTCGGCTTCGTGGCTCGTCGATCAGGAGCGGCGGGCCGACTTCGAGGCGGCAGGCGCGCATTTCGAGAGCTGCTTTCGCTTGACGCTGGTGTGGCTTCCGCCAGCCGACAGCAGCGATTCCGCCGCACGCACGCTGGTTGACCGGCCCGACACGGAGAAGGGGCGCGATTGGCGATCCGCACTCGCGGGGTTCATCGCCGAGACCGATCGCGTGCTCGATCTGCTGGGCGGCGTCATGCCCAAGTTGCGCGCACTGAACTCGACCGAGACGCTCACCTATCTGCACGCCGCCATCTCCGAACGGCGGCACGCCGTCACGGTCCCCGATACTCCGATGTACCTGGACGGCCTGCTCGCCGATACGCCGCTCACCGGAGGGCTCGCGCCGCGGCTCGGCAATCGGCACTTGCGGACGCTGACCATCCTCGGCTTCCCCAATCTCAGCCGTCCCGGAATTCTCGATGCGCTCAACGGCGCCGACTTCGTTTATCGCTGGGTGACGCGCTTCATTGCGCTCGACAAGACCGACGCGACGAAAGCGCTCACCAAGCTTCGCCGGCAGTGGTTCAACAAGCGCAAATCGGTCGCGGCGCTCCTGCGCGAGGTGCTCTACAACCAGCCCGCGCAATTGCTCGACAGCGACGCCGACAACAAGGTCGTCGATGCCGATCTGGCGCTTCAGGCGCTTGGCGGTGACCATGTCGCGTTCGGCTATCTCACCACCACTATCACCGTCGACGACGAGAACGCAGCACGCGCGGATGAAAAGGTTCGGGCCGTCGAGCGCATCGTCAACGGGCTTGGCTTCACCTGCGTCCGCGAATCCGTCAACGCGGTCGAGGCATGGTTGTCGTCGCTTCCCGGCAATGTTTACGCCAACGTCCGTCAGCCGCTCGTCCATACGCTCAATCTCGCGCATTTGATGCCGCTATCGGCCGTCTGGGCCGGCCCCTCGGAAAACCCGCACCTCGACGGTCCGCCGCTCCTTTACGCGCAGACCACGGGATCAACGCCTTTCCGGCTCTCCACCCATGTCGGCGATGTCGGCCATATGCTCGTTGTCGGTCCGACCGGCGCCGGCAAATCGGTGCTGCTGGCGCTGATCGCGCTGCAGTTTCGCCGCTACGCGGGCGCGCAGCTCTATATCTTCGACAAAGGATGGTCGGCGCGCGCGGCGGTGCTGGCGATGGGCGGCGCTCATCATGCGCTCGGTCTGGGAGCGGAAAGCGCCGGCGAGCTGTCGTTCCAGCCGCTGCGCAGCATCGATGTCGCCGATGAACGCGCGTGGGCGGCCGAATGGGTCGCCGCGCTGGTTACCCATGAAGGCGTGGCAGTCACCCCTGACATCAAGGAACATATCTGGACGGCATTGGCGAGCCTCGCCTCGGCGCCTATCGAGGAACGCACCCTGACCGGGCTGTCGCTGCTGCTTCAGTCATCGGCGCTGCGCAGCGCGCTTACCCCCTATACCTTGGAGGGACCGTTCGGACGGCTGCTCGATGCAGCGGAAACGAACCTCTCGCTCGGCGATATCCAGTGCTTCGAGACCGAGGCTTTGATGGGACAGGCAGGCGTGGTCGCGCCGGTCCTCACCTATCTGTTTCACCGTCTCGAAGAGCGATTCGATGGACGCCCGACGCTGCTGATCCTCGACGAAGCCTGGGTGTTCCTCGACCATCCACTGTTCGCCGCCCGCATCCGCGAATGGTTGAAGACCTTGCGCAAAAAGAACGTTGCGGTGCTGTTCGCAACCCAGAGTCTCGCCGACATCGCCGACAGCAGCATCGCGCCGGCGATCATTGAGAGCTGCCCGCAACGCATCCTGCTTCCCAACGACCGAGCCATCGAACCGCAATCGCGCTCCGCCTATGAGCGGTTCGGTCTCAACGAGCGCCAGATCGAACTCGTCGCCCGCGCCACGCCCAAGCGGCACTACTACCTTCAATCCGCGCGCGGAAATCGCCTGTTCGAACTGGGTATCGGCCCGGTCACGCTTGCGCTGTGCGGCGCGTCCGATCCGGCCAGCCAGCGCCTCATCGACACGTTGCTCACCGAGCATGACGCTTCCGAATTCGCGTCCCGCTTTCTCGCGGCCCGCGATCTCGCATGGGCCGCAGATCTCCTAGCGAGTTTTCCCGATCCCGATGCCCAACCCGAACCTAAGGAGATGTTGAAATGAGAATATATGCTCGTGCAATGGGCCGGCCTTCCTTCGGCAGGCCTGAGCTTGCGATGCTGCTGTCCGCCGCGGCGATCATCTCGGTTGTTGCCGTGGCGCCGGTCTCCCCGGCATCCGCGCAGATCGCAGTGTTCGATCCGACCAACTACACCCAGAACGTGCTTTCCGCCGCGCGCGCGCTTCAGCAGATCAACAACCAGATCCGATCACTTCAGAACGAAGCGGCGATGCTGACCAACATGGCGAAGAATCTCAGCCGCATCGACTTCGTCGAGCTTACCGAGCTCCAGCGAGCGCTGCGGGACATCGATCGACTGATGGCGCGCGCCGAAGGCATCGAGTTCGATACCGCACAACTGGAGCTGCAATTTGAGCGGCTGTTTCCTGATGACCCTTCTCAGGGCGGCGCCAAGGCCAGCATGGCCGCGGCGCAAACCCGCCTCGATACCGCCCGCTCGGCACTTCGGCACACGCTCGGGGTTCAGGCGCAGGTCGTCGGCAATCTGCGTGCTGATGCGGAAGTGCTTTCGGCCATCGTCTCGCGCAGCCAGGGTGCCGAAGGCGCGCTGCAGGTTGCGCAGGCGACGAACCAGTTGCTGGCGCTCACCGCAAAACAGCAGTTCCAGCTCCAGAACATGATGGCGGCGCAATATCGCGCCGACACGATCGAACGCGCCCGCCGCCTTCAGTCGGAAGCCGACGCGCGCGCCGCCACCGCGCGCTTTCTCGGATCCGGTTCGGCCTACACGCCCCGCTAGGCCGAACCGGCGCGGGCGAAGGCGGCTTTCCCCGGCCGCCGTCGCCGTCGCGGGACGCGCGCCGCTCCCCTCGTGCGTCCCGCGGCACCGCCGCTCAACAGAATGGAATCCCGATGAACGACCTCAACGTCATCGATCAGTTCATGCAGACCTTCATCCGCTACATCGACAGCGGGTTCGGTCTGCTTGGACCCGACGTTGCTTTCCTGACGACGACGCTGATCGTCATCGACATCACGCTTGCCGGATTGTTCTGGGCGATGGGCGGCGAGCAGGACGTGATCGGCCGCTTCATCAAGAAGATCCTCTATGTCGGCGCCTTCGCCTTCATCCTGAGCAACTTCTCCAATCTCGCCGATATCATCTTCCGTTCGTTCGCCGCCGCCGGCGTAACGGCAGGTGGCGGAACGATCTCGCCCGACGATCTGCTCAAGCCCGGCCGCCTCGCCGGCACCGGCTTCGAGGCGGCATGGCCGCTGCTCGAGCAGGTCTCCGAGCTGATGGGCTTCACCACCTTTTTCGACAATTTTCTCGCGATCGCGGTGCTGCTGTTTGCCTGGGCGATCGTGATTCTCGCCATCTTCATCCTCGCGGTGCAGCTCTTCGTCACCATCATCGAGTTCAAGCTGACCACTTTGGCCGGCTTCATCCTCGTGCCGTTCGCGCTGTGGAATCGCACCAGCTTTCTTGCCGAGCGCGTGCTTGGCAGCGTGGTGAGCTCGGGCATCAAGGTGATGGTGCTCGCCGTCATCGTCGGCATCGGTTCGGGCTTTTTCGCCGATTTCACAAGCGCGCTTCAGGGACAGGAGCCCGATATCGGCCAGGCGATGAGCCTCATGCTCGCCGCGCTCACGCTATTCGGGCTCGGCATCTTCGGACCGGGTATTGCCTCCGGCCTCGTCGCGGGCGCGCCGCAACTTGGCGCCGGCGCCGCGCTCGGCACCGCCGTGGGAGCCGTCGGCGTCACCGCGCTTGCCGGTGGCGCAGCGGCCGGAGCCGCCCGTATGGCGGGCGGAGCGGCACTCGGCGCAATTCGCTCCGGCACCGCCATGGGCTCGGCCGCGTCCACTGCATACAAGCTCGGGCAGGAAACGTCAGGCTCTACCAGTTTCGGCGCGGGCATGTCCGGCGTCGCGCGAGCCGGAAGTAGCGCACTCAGGCAGAAAGCCGGCGCGGCGCTTGGAATTTCCGAAGCTGCTTCCTCTGGACGGGACGCCGCATGGACAGCCCTCAACGGCGGCGCGACTGGCGCTGCATCATCCGGGCTCGGCGATCAACAGCCCCAATGGGCGCGCTCGCTGAAGCGCCAGCAAGACATGCGTCATCACCGTCAGGTCGCGATGCACACGCTGCGCGAAGGCGAACGCGGCGGCGGCTCCGCCATCCCCGACATCAAGGAAAAGGACGACTGATCCATGATCTTCAAGCGAAGCATTCAGCGCTATGGGCGCACGCCGCTTCCCGAAACGCCGTTTCAGCGGGCTGGTCAACTCTGGGACGAGCGCATCGGCTCGGCGCGCGTGCAGGCGCGCAACTGGCGCTATATGGCGTTCGGCGGCCTGCTCCTGTCGAGCGCCATCTCAACCGCGCTGATCTGGCAGTCGCTTCAGAGCCGCGTCACACCCTATGTCGTCGAGGTCGATCGGCTCGGTCAGGCTCGGGCGGTCAGCCCGGCGGAAGCGGATTACACGCCGACCGATCCTCAGATCGCCTGGCATCTGGCCGAGTTCATCCGCAATGTGCGCACCGTCTCGCTCGACCCGGTGCTGATGCGGCGCGACTGGCTCAGCGCCTATGATTTCGTCACTCAGCGGGGCGCACAGTTCCTTGGCGACTATGCCCGTTCCGCGGCGCCCTTCGATCAGATCGGCGAGCGCACCGTCAGCGTCCAGGTAACGAGCGTCGTTCGCGCGTCGGATCAGTCCTTTCAGGTCAAATGGATCGAGACCGCCTTCGAACGCGGTGCAAAGGCCGAAACGACGCGGTGGACGGCCATTCTGGGCGTGACGACACGCGCCCCCCGATCGGCGGACGCGCTCCGACGCAATCCGCTCGGCATCTATATCGATGCGATCGACTGGAGCCGCGAGCTCGAACCGCCGGAGCCAGCGTCACCATTGCTTACCGAGCCCGTCGCGCGTCCCGCAGATCCGTCGATTGACGCCCAAGCGCCAGCCGACCCGGAGCGCTCTCCCGCCAGTCCATCATCACAGGAGAATTTCCAATGAGACTCCGCAAGCTTCCGAGGTTGCCGCAAGCAGCGGCCTTCCTGCTGCTGGCCGGCACCGTGCTTCCCGATGAGGCATATGCCGATGTCGGCGAGTCCGGTGCTCAATCCGCGACCATCGTCGCGCCCATCAGTGCGACGCGGACATACTCGTTCGCCGAAGGAGCGATCTATGCCGTCCACACCTCTCCCGGCCGTGTCACGGATATTGCACTCCAGCCGGGAGAAACGCTTGGCGCAGTCGCCAGCGGCGACACCGCGCGCTGGGTAATTGGCGATACCACGAGCGGCTCGGGCGATACGCAGCGCGCGCATGTTCTCATAAAGCCCGCCGCCGCCGGACTCTCTACCAATCTGGTGATCACGACCGATCGCCGCGTGTATCACCTGACCGTGACCAGCGCCGCGAAAGGCGCGATGTCCGCCGTGGCGTGGTCCTACCCTCGCGACGCTCTGCTTGCGTTCGAACGCTCCCGGACCGCGATTCAGGCTGCCGCGCCGGTCGCCTCGGGCGTTCAGATCGAGCATCTCCGCTTCGATTACGACATCAGCGGCGACGATCCGACGTGGCGTCCGCTGCGCGCATTCGATGACGGTCGCCAAACGTTCATCGAATTCCACGCGTCGATCCAAGTCGGTCAAGTGCCGCCGCTCTTTCTGGTGAATGCCAAGGGTGAAGCCGAACTCGTCAATTACCGGCTCCGCGGTCGCTACTACGTTGTCGATCGCCTGTTCGACGTAGCGGAGCTCCGTTTGGGCACGGAAACGCAGCAGATCGTTCGTATCCGTCGCGTCGGGAGCCGCGAAAGGACTACAGACGGGCGGAGGGGGTCGTGACGGAGACACCGACCCCCGCGGCTGCGACCGAGCAGCCACGCAAGCTTGATCCCGAGACTTTGTCACTTCGAGCACAACCAGCGCCAGCGGTGCGGTTCAAGCGTGGTGCAGTGATCGGACTTGCTGCCCTTACCTCACTCGGGGTGGTTGGCGTGGCATGGACGGCGCTTCAGCCGGTTGATCTGCGAATGGCCGATGAAACCGGCAGCGATCCAGCACCTCCGGCGACGGCGCCTGACGATGCGCTTTCGCCGCTCCCCGCTAGTTATGAAGACGTGCCAAAGCTGGGGCCGCCGCTTCCGGGTGATCTCGGCCGGCCAATCCTTCGCGAGCGGCAACGCAATGCGATGCCGGTTAGCGGCGAGCCGATGATCGATCAGGCCGCGGCTGAACGGAAAGAACGGCTTGCCGCAGAGCAGCGCGCCGCGAGGGAATCACCTCTTCTCGTAAGATCAAACGATACAAAGGCGAATGCAGCCGTTCCACCGGCTCCCGAACCAAGCGTCGCGTCGGCGGTGGTCGAGGATCGCGTCCAACTTGATCCCGTGCGCGATCCAAACGGCCAGCAGCGCAAGCTGGATTTTATCTCGTCGCCGGGTCCCACGGCTGTAAACCCATATCGTCTGCGGCCAGCCGCCTCGCCTTATATGCTGAGCGCGGGCAGTGTAATTGCGGCGAGCCTGATCACTGGGCTGCGGTCGGACCTTCCGGGCCTCGTCGTCGCCCAGGTAACTGAACGGGTGTACGATAGCGCCACGGGAAAGGTCCTGCTCGTTCCGCAAGGCGCGCGACTGGTGGGCAGCTACGATAGCGTCGTCGCGTTCGGTCAGCGGCGTGCGCTCGTCGTGTGGCAGCGGCTGATTTTGCCCGATGGTTCCTCACTTCGGATCGACAATGTCCCCGCGACCGATCCATCGGGCTATGCGGGTCTTGCCGATCAAGTCGATTTTCACACTTGGTCACTGCTCAAGGGCGCCGCGATATCGACGCTCCTTGGGGTCGGATCGAACCTCACTTTTTCCGGTGAAAGCGACTTGGTGCAGGCGATCCGGGAATCGACGCAGCAGAATGCATCGCGCGCGGGCGACCAACTCGTCTCGCGTAATCTAACCGTACAGCCGACGATCACGATCCGACCAGGCGCTTCGGTGCGCTTGGTCGTCCACCGCGATCTCGTCCTCGAGCCCTGGCAAGAATAGGAACAGTCCGTATGCCACTCAAACTCGCCAAGCTCCCCGAGCGCACGCCGGTTAAACTAACGATCAGCATGCCTCCCGACCTGAGCCAAGCGCTATCGGAATATTCGGACGTCTATCGCGAGCAATATGGACAATCCGAGTCCGTCGCCGATCTCATACCGCACATGCTTCGCGCTTTCCTCGACAGCGACCGCGGCTTCGCAAAGGCTCGGCAGAGCGGACGAATATCGTGAGCGACAAAGCGATTGGTCGCGCGGACGGCGGGCAATCGAAAATGCCTAGCCCCGCCTCGGAGGCCCGCCCCATCTGCGTGCGGGTCGACCGCGCCATGTATATGCTCGATATCGGCAAGACGAAGCTCTACGAACTGATTGCAGAAGGCGAGCTCGAAGCCGTTCGTATCGGGCGCCGAACACTCGTCATCCAGTCGAGCATCGATGCGCTCATTCTGCGCCTGCGCTTGGAAAACAGCCTGAAGCGAAGATCGGGCTGAAGGGCCTACCCCTCATTTTTTAAGGCAGTATCGCGCCCAAGCGCCCATAAGCTTGCGCCGCTTTTCGAGCGCACGACCTCGGCGATAGGCCCGCTCGGTCTTCGATTCGATCGCGTGCGCTAGCGCCATCTCGACATCCTCGCGTGCGAATTTCGTCGTCTCGCCCGCCCAGTCGCGGAAAGTCGAGCGAAAACCGTGCACGGTAATCGAGCTGCGATCCATTCTGCGCAGAAGCATCGCCATCGACATGTTGGAGAGCTTTGAGCCGGCGGCGCTCTGAAAAACAAGATCCCCCGGCTTTGCCGTCTTCGGCCGGAGATCGCGAAGGAGCGATACTACATCCGGGCTGAGCGGCACTTGATGCTCGGCTCCGGCTTTCATCCGATCGGCAGGAACGGTCCAGAGTGCCAGATCGAGATCGATTTCCTCCCATGTCGCGCCAAACGTTTCTCCCGATCGCGCGGCGGTCAGGATGGTAAACTCTAGCGCGCGGGCAGCCAGGGCCTCGCGTCTCCTTATGTCATCCATAAAATCGGCAATCTCGCCAAATGGCAGTGCCGCGTGATGCCCCTTCGTTGCCTTCGGCCGCCTGGGAAGAAGAAGGTCGAGATGCCCCCGCCACCGTGCAGGGTTCTCGCCGTCGCGGTGGCCTTTGGCCTTGGCCGCGTCCAGAATGCGCTCGATTCGGCCGCGAACGCGAGAAGCGGTCTCGGGGAGTTTAAGCCAGATCGGTTTCAGGACTTCCAGAATGTCGTCTGTATCGATTTCTCTAATGACCCTGTCCGTCAGGGATGACGCATGCGCCTTGAGCGTCGAACGCCATTGCTTGCGATGCTTCTCGTTCCTGAACCCGCTCTCGATATCGTCAATGAGAGCGTCGGCGAACTCGCCGAACGTAATCCGATCAGCGACCTCGTGCTTCGCTTCCCTGCGTTCCTCGACCGGGTCGCGTCCTTGCCGAAAGGCTGCCCGCGTATCGGATGCAAGATCGCGAGCTTGGGCGAGGCTCACGTCCAAGATTGAGCCCAGGCCCACCTCGCGACGCCGGCCATTCACCATGCAGATGTAAAGCCATGACCGGGTTGGCGGTGCAGAATTCTCCCGCTGTCTCTGTGACTTCCGGACCCGCAGATAGAGACCGCCACCATCGGCATAAATGCCGGGCTCGGTCAGGCTGGGTAGCTGGCGCACATTGAGTCGACCGCGAACATGCATCTCTCTTGCCTCCGATGAGAAGTTTGAGAGCAGACCCGAACATTGTCCAGTCATAAAACTAGTCATAAAGTTATCAGCGGTCTGAGGCGTTCGGCAACGAACGGCGGCGGCTCAGATTCGACGAGTTTTTGGCTGATTTATGCGGGTTTCACAGACCGCAGGCGGTCGTGGCAGTTCGCTGATTTTCGGGATTTTGGCGGAGACGGAGGGATTCGAACCCTCGATACCCGGTAAAGGGTATGGTTCCTTAGCAGGGAACTGGTTTCAGCCACTCACCCACGTCTCCGCACGCCCGCGGCGTTGCGAGGGGCGCGCTATAACGAGCGGCGATAGCGGCTGCAAGCCGCCTCTCGACCTCGCGCCTAAGCGGCGGGATTCACGGCAAATCGACTCGGTTCGCCTTGTTTTGGATTCGACTCGTCGCCGGTTCATTGCCGCTTCAGCCGCAGGGGACTCTCTTGCGCGATGGACAGGTCCGGAGTTTCGGGCCCGGGTTTCGAATTCAGGAGGGGCCCAGTGAAGATCATTCCCGCCATGCGTCAGGCATTTGCCGCCTTTGCGGGGGCCGCGGCGCTCGTCGCGATGCCGGCCGGCGCGCAATCGATCGAGACGTTCGATCCCGACACCGCAATCAATATCGACGGCGATCTCGAGGAAGCACCCGGCGCGCAGCCCGTCTATCAGGAGCCGAGCCAGCAGGCCGAAGCGAGCTATCCGCAGCATGACAACTACGTCGTCTATTCGCAAGACCCGCCGGCCGATGCCGAGGTCGCGCCTGCCTGGTCCGATCCGGTGGTGACGACCAGCGAGCCCTCGGTCGCTGCCAGCCAGGCTTCGGCCGAGCCTGCGGTCGCCGCCGCACAGGGCGACACGTACAAGAAGGACGATCTGATCGGCGCCGCCGAGAGCGTGTTCGGCAAGGGCGCCGAAGGCCTCGCCCGGTTGATCGAGGATCTGCTCGAGGAACAGGGCGAGCCCAACGCCTACATCGTCGGGCGCGAGGCGGGCGGCGCATTCATCGTCGGCGCGCGCTACGGCTCCGGCACGCTCTATCACAAGGTCGAAGGCCAGCGTCCGGTGTACTGGACGGGGCCATCGATCGGGTTCGACGTCGGCGCCAACGCGAGCAACACTTTCGTGCTCGTGTACAATCTCTACGACACCGAGCAGCTCTACGAACGCTACCCGGCGGGCGAAGGGCAGGCCTACGTGGTCGGCGGGCTGACTGCGAGCTATCTGCGCAAGGACGACATCGTTCTGATCCCGATCCGCGTGGGGGCCGGGCTGCGCCTCGGCATCAACGCGGGCTACATGAAGTTTTCCAAAGAGCAGCGCTGGTTGCCCTTCTAGTCGCACTATAAGAAAAAACTGCACTGCTCGAGGGGGCCGCGACGGGATTTCCTGTTGCGGCTCCTGGTGCGTCTGGGCATGGCGGGCGTCATGCTCGATAGACTCGAACCGCAAGCCCCCGACGCGCTGCTGGCGCTGATCAAGCTGTTCGCCGACGACGACCGTGCGGACAAAATCGATCTCGGGGTCGGTGTCTATCGCACCGGGCAGGGCGACACTCCGGTGTTCGCCGCGATCAAACAGGCCGAGGCGCGGCTGGTCGAGGAACAGGATTCGAAGTCGTATCTCGGCCCCGAGGGCGACATGGGCTTCGTTCACGCGCTGATGCCGCATGCGTTCGGGCGCGATGGCGCGATGGGCGGGCGGCTCCAGGGAATGCAGACGCCGGGTGGAACGGGCGCGGTGCGGCTCGCGGTCGCCGCGGCGCAGCGTGCGGGCGCGGCGCGGGTGCATCTCGGCACGCCGAGCTGGCCGAACCACGCGCAGATTCTCGCCGACGTGGGGATCGAAGTGGCGGCGTTCGACCACGCCAATCCCGACGGCACCGCCAACGCCGAGGCCGCGCTCGCCGCGATCGGCGATGCGGGCGAGAACGAGGCGGTGGTGCTTCACGGCTGTTGTCACAACCCGACCGGGATCGACTACACGCCCGAGCAGTGGGATGCGATCGCCGAAGCCTTCGCCAACAGCGCCGCGCTGCCGATCCTCGATCTTGCCTATCAGGGCCTCGGCCGCGGAATGGAGGAGGACGCCTACGGGCTGCGCCGCGTGCTCGCCTCCGTGCCCGAGGCGCTCGTGGCATATAGCTGCGACAAGAACTTCGGGATGTACCGCGACCGCGTCGGGGCGCTCTACGTTCTGGCGCGCGAGGCTGGACAGCTTTCGGCGATCCAGTCGAACCTCAACGCGCTCGCGCGCGCCGCCTGGTCGATGCCGCCCGACCACGGCGGCGCGGCAGTGCGCATCGTGCTGCGCGATCCCGATCTGACCGCGACCTGGCTCGACGAACTCGAGACGATGCGCTCGCGGATGCGCCAGGTGCGCGAGACGCTGGCCCAGGCCGGGCAGGCGGGCGCGATCGATCTGGCCCCGCTGGCGCACCAGAACGGCCTGTTCTCGGTGCTGCCGGTGACCGGGGAGCAGGTCGAGCGGCTGCGCACCGAGCACGCGATCTACATGGCGAACTCGGGCCGGATCAACGTCGCCGGATTGCATCAGGGCAATATCGGGAAATTCGTCGAGGCGCTCGCCGCGGTTACCGGGTAGGGAACGACAGCCGGCGCGCCGCTGCGGCCGCACGCTCGCGACGAACCGTGACCACGTTCGCGCGCGTTTTCAAAACACGTCGCGCGCGCGCAGCGCGGCGCCCGCCGTCCCCCGGCGCGAGCCGAAGCCGGCGCGCCTGACGAGCGCAAGAAGCGCGGAATTATCGGGTTTGCGGCGTACCCCGCGATAGAGCCCGTGACGCAGAACGACCCGCCACAAGCCGCTTTCGAGCCGCCATTCGAGCTCTGCATATGTGACCTTTCCCAGCGGTTTGGTGAGACTTTCGGGCGCGTAAGGCCACACCGGCCGCCCCAGCGCGGCGTCCCACGCGGCGACGAAGCTCTCCGACCACTTGCGACGGCGCAGGCGATAGGCGGTCTCGCGCGCCATTCCCACGCGCCGAGCGGCCTCCGCGACCGAGCGCGTCTCGGCGAGCTGGCCGATGAATTCCGCCTGCCTGAGCGGCGTCCAGCCATCGTGCCGCGCGCGGGCGGGCACGGCGTGGAATGCAGGAATGCGCGAGGGCGAGGCGGTGCGAGGGCGCGGGACGCCGGGCGGACAAGGCTTCATCCGGAAGGATAAGGCAGATTTTCGGCGTGTAGGAAAATGAAAAACGCGGGCGGGCCGGCGATGCGCGGACCTTGCCGGGTTTGCGCCTAGCGGCAGGCGGCGTTGAGCAGGCGTTCCTGAAGCGCGGCGAAGGCGGGGACCTCGACGTCGGACAGATCGGCGATTCCTTCGACTGCATCGGCCCCCCAGCACTGCGCGAGGCGGATCGTTTCGCCGCGCAGGGATTTGCCGGTGGCGAGTGAGTAGAACGTGCGCACGACGGGCAGAGCATGATCGTCGGGATCGATGTCGACCACCATCGCCAACCGCTCGGATCGCAGCCTGACGAACGCACCGATCGGGTAGACGCCTACGCTCTCGATAAAGGCGCGCAGGATTTCGGGATCGTACTTGTCGCCTTCGGCAACCAGGCTCTCGATCGCCGCCGCCGGATCGACCGGGGGGCGCTGGAAGCCGCCGGTCACGAGATAGTCGAACTCGTCGCAGATCGCCGCCATGCGCGAGAGGCGGTCGATCTCTTCGCCGCGCAGCCCCTCGGGATAGCCGCTGCCGTCCATCCGTTCATGGTGGTTGCGCGACACCGCAAGCACCGCGTCGGGCATGTCGCCCGCCACACAGAGCATGTCGTGTCCGAACAGCACATGCTGGTCGAGCAGTTGCCGGCGTAGCGCGCGGTAGTCGCCCTCGACCGGATCGAGCGATTCGGGAAGCTGGCCGACGCCGACGTCCATAAGCAGCCCGGCCATCCCCGCCTCGTGCGTTTCGGCCTGCGAGAGCTGCATCCGGCGCGCGAGCGCGATCATCAACGCGCACGCGGTCAGCGCGTGGCGGTAGGTCTCCTCCTTGTCGCGCTGGCAGCGCAGGAGGCCGGAGAACGCGTGCGGGTTGCGCTGCACGGTGCCATAGATTTCCTCGACGACGGGTTCCACGTCGCCCACCGCCACGCCCTTGCCCAGGCGCGCCTTGAGAAATGCCTGCGAGATGTGGCGGCGCGAACGGTCGGCGATCTGGCGCGCCGCGCCGAACTCGCGCGCGATGGGCAGCGGGTCGGCGCTCGTGCTCGCGGCGCGGAAAGCGGTGCGCCTGGGCGGCACGCTGCGATGAAGCGGGACGGGCTTTCTCGGCTGCGCCTGGGGGGTGGCCGCTTCGCTTGCAGACGGGTGGGCGCCGAGCGTCTCGTCGATAACCACACCGGCAACGTCGCTGTCGCGCAAAGCCGCGAGATCGCGCGGATCCTCGAGCACGAAGCGGCGCTTCCAGAACGGATGCGAAAACCAGTTCCCCTCGAGCTTGTGGATGAACATCCCCAGCTCGACTTCCGACGGTTCGATACGCCGCAACATGCTCTTTGCCTCCCGAAAAGAGGCATACCCGGGAATCGCCAAAAAAAAGGTAAACGCTTTGCGGTCAAGTTACCGGAAAGCGTAGAAAATTCACCGCTGCTACCGCTGGAGGCTCTGCATGCGCTTCAGATAACGCGCGAGCACGTCGATTTCGAGATTGACCCGGCCCCCCTCGGCCAGGTCGCCGAGTGTAGTGACCTCGGCGGTGTGCGGGATGAGATTGAGCCGGAAGTCGCATGCGCCGTCCTCGCGGTCGCGCACGTCGTTGACCGTGAGCGAGACGCCGTCGACGGTGATCGAGCCCTTGGGCGCGATGAACGGGGCGAACTCGGCGCGAACCCGGATCGCAACCGTGGTCGAGCCGCCCTCGGGCCGCGCGAGCCGGACGTCGCCCACGGTATCGACGTGGCCGGTAACGATGTGCCCGCCGAGTTCGTCGCCGAGGCGCAGCGCGGTTTCGAGATTGAGCTTGCGGCCCGCCGCCCACATGCCGGGCACTGTGCGCGAGACGGTTTCGCTCGAGACGTCGACCGCGAACCAGGCGTCCCCCGCCGTGCCACCCCGCTCGACCACGGTCAGGCACACGCCCGAGCAGGCGATCGAAGCGCCGATGGCGATTTTTTCGGGATCGTAGGGGCAGGCGACGCGCAGGCGCAGGTCGCCACGCTGGCGTACCTCCTCGATCGTGCCGACCGCATTGACTATCCCGGTGAACATTCGCCGCTCCTAGGGTCGAAACTCAAACAGGTCTAGGATCGTGATTGCCCACGGGGGCCCGCCGACAAGGAGCGCAGCGCAGTCGCCTAGCAACGCTAGGCGCAAGCAAGCGACGCTGTTCGGCGGGCCCCCGTGGGCAACCGCTGCGCGGCGGGCGGCTTTTGGCGCCATGCGGCGTCGCGCGTCGGTCACGATGGATTACCATCGCTCCCTCCTTGCTCCTAGCCTGGCGCCAAAATCCGCTCCGTCACGACCTCGACCTGTTTGAGTTTCGACCCTAGTGCCAGCGCGCTCATAGGCTTCGAAGGTGTCGCTGCCAAGCTGGCGGCGCTCGGCGAGATCCCACCGGCCGTGCGCTTCGTCGAGACTGCCGAGACCGATATCGCCGAGCGCGGGCGTGCCGCCGCCGATCACGATCGGCGCGCGGTAGAGCTCGAGCCGGTCGACCAGATCCGCGGCGAGGAAGGCGGCGGCGGTGCGCGCGCCGCCTTCGACGTAGAGATACTGCACGCCGTCGAGCCGGGCGATGTGTTCGGGTGCGCTGATCGCTCTGGCGCCTTCGGGTGCGACGCCGCGCGTCAGCACCACGCGCTGCGGACTGCGCGCTTCGAGGCCGGGCAGCCGCACGTCGAGCCGCGGCGCGTCGGCGCGCCAGGTCTCTCCGCCGACGAGGATCGCGTCGGCCAATGCGCGGCGCGAATGGACGTGCGCGCGTGCCGCCTCGCCGGTGATCCAGCGGCTCTCGCCCGCTGGGGTGGCGATGCACCCGTCGAGCGAGGTCGCGAGCTTGAGCGTGACATGCGGCCGGTGGCGTTCGGCGCGCGTCAGATATCCGGCGAGGCTTGCGCGCGAGGCGGGGCAGCCGAGGGCTTCGACGGCGATTCCATTTTCGCGGAGCCGCTCGATCCCGCGGCCTGCAGTGCGCGCGTCGGGGTCCCCCACGCCGACGACCACCCGAGCCGGACCTGCCTCGGCGATCAGATCGGCGCAAGCCGGGCCGCGTTCGGAGCGGTGCGCGCAGGGTTCGAGCGTGACGTAGAGCGTCGCGCCGCGCGCCGCGTCGCCCGCTTCGGCGAGCGCGACGGCTTCGGCATGGGGGCGGCCGCCGGGCTGCGTCCAGCCACGGCCGACGACCTTGCCCTGCTGGACGACGATGCAGCCGACGGCCGGGTTGGGGCGGCTCAGTGGGCGGCCGCGCGCGGCGAGACGAGCCGCCGCGGCCAGCCAGTGTGCGTCATTCGGGTCGTTCGGCAATGGAATCGCCGATCATCGCCTCGCGCCGGGCGGCTTCGGCGGCCTCCTCGCGCGCACGTTCGGCGGCGGCTTCGCGTTCGATCGCCTCGACGTCCATTCCGGCGGCGCGGCCGAACGCGCGGTAAACGTCGCGCCGGGCTTCCGCGATCTCGGCCCGCTGTTCGGCCATCGCTTCCTTGCGCTCCTGATTGCGGCGGTTCGAGGCGATGATCTCGGCCTGGGTCCGGCCGGGCGCGAAGGTGGTGATGTAGGTCACCTCGGGCCGCTCGGGTGGCAGGTAGTACTTCTCGCGAAAGACCCAGAACAGCAGGATGCCGGTCAGGAGCAGCGAGATCGCGAGAATCGACCAGCGGTAGGGCTGCGGCCGGCGGATATAGGCCCAGAAGTCACCGACGCCTTCGGCGGGATTGAGGCGGCTGATCAGTCGCATGGGGCGCAAGATAGGGGTTCGCGGCGCCGAGCGCCAGTGGTCAGCGGCCGACTCACCCGAAAGGGGCGTAGAGCGTGCGGCCGTGCGCCTTGAGCCAGCTGTCGGCGGCGGGTAGATCGTGCTCGAATATCCGGCCTAGCGCCGCCTTGAACGCGGGGCCATGGTCGAAGTGCAGCAGGTGGGCGACCTCGTGCGCGACGACCGAGCGGCGCACTGCGTCGGGGGCCATGACCAGCCGCCAGTTGATCCGCACCGTGCCATCGCTCGCGCAGCTGCCCCAGCGCCGGCGCGCGCGCGACAGGCGCAGTTCGGGAATCGCGGCGACGCCCGCGGCGGCGCAATAGTGTGCGAGGTCGGCGGTCATCAGCCGCAGCGCCTCGGCGCGCAGCCAGCGTTCGAGCCGGCCGGGGAGGTGCTGCGCCGGCCCGCCGATCGCGATCGTCCCCTCCGACATGCGCGGGCCGCGGGAGGCGTCCGGAGACCAGCTGACCATCAGTGCTCCGCCGCGATAGGACAGCGTGCCGCCGGGGACGGGCGGAGTGTGCCGCGGCAGCGAGTCGAGCTGCCGTGTGAGCCATTCGCTGCGCGAGCGGGCGAACTCGATCGCTTCGGCGGTGCGGCCCCAGCGCGGCAGGGTGACGCGCACCGCGTCGCCGTCGGGCGCAAGCCGCAGCACCATGCGTTTCGCGCGGGGATGGCGCACGATCACGATCGGCAGGCGGCGCTCGCCGAGCGCGACCTCGGGCGCCCCTCCCACCGAGCTGTGCGAATCGCGCCGCAGCCAGTCGATCATGCGTCGTCCCGTTCGCCGGAAGGCCACTCGACGATATGATGTTCGAGCGGACCGGCCGCGGTCTCGCTCACCACGCGGCCCGCGATCGAGACGCCGGCGCGCTTCACGCCCTCGCGGTCGCCGGTCAGCAGATAGTGCCAGCCGGGCAGCGGTTTGCCGGCGGCGCGGCGGCGATAGGCGCAGGTCTCTGGCAGCCACTCGACCTCGTCCACGATCCGCAGCGTCAGCCGCAGGCAATCGGGCACATAGGCCTTGCGGTGGCGATAGTCGCTGCACCGTGCGGTGGCGGTGTCGAGCAGCTTGCAGGCGACGTTGGTGTCCTCGATCGCGCCGGTGTCGGCATCCTCGATCTTGTGCAGGCAGCAGCGGCCGCAGCCGTCGCACAGCGCCTCCCACTCCTCGCGCGAGAGGTCGGCGAGCGGCAGCTCCCAGAAGCGTTCGCGCAGCGGCGAGGGTTTCAGCGCACCCATCGCGCGAGTTCGGCGGCGACCGCGTCGGCCCCTTGGTCGGTCGGCAGGATCGCGACCGGCGAGCCGTCGGGCGCAAACAGGTAGGCCGTGGTGGAATGGTTCATGAGATAGGACCCGTTCGCGCCCTCTTCTCCGCGCGAATAGAACACTCCGAACGCCTTCGCGGTGTCGGCGATCTGCGCCTCCGTACCGGTCAAGCCGATCAACCGCGGATGGAAGTTGGATACGAACTCGCCGACCACCTCGGGTTTATCGCGCGCGGGGTCGATCGTAATGAAGATCGGCTGCACTTGTGCGCCGAGATCGGGGTTCGCCTTCTCGAACTGCGAGAGGCCCTGCGACAAGCGCTGGACGTCGGTCGGGCAGATGTCGGGGCAATAGGTGAATCCGAAATAGACGATGCGCCACTTGCCGTCGAAATCCGACCAGCGATGCACTTCGCCATCCGCGCCGGTCAGCGCGAACGCTCCGCCAATCGCCGCCCCGTGGAGCGGCGCGGTTTCGAGAGGCGGCTGGCTGTCGCAGGCGGCGAGCGCGAGCGCGGCAGCGAGAGCGGGGACGATAGCGAGACGGGGGAGGGGCATGGCGCGGCGCTTCATGCTCTGCTAATCGCCGATGAGCAAGGGGCCGGCGGGCTCCAACCACGATGGAAGCGAAAGGGAGGTACGAAATGGTCCGCGCCGGATTGCGCATGGCAACGATCGCGATCGCTGTTGCGGTCGCCGCGCCGGCGGCTGCGCAGCTGATGTCCGACGGCTACGAATTTCTCGAGGCGGTGCGCGATCGCGACGGGACGAAGGTGACCGAGGCGCTCAGCCGGCCGGGGACGGTTCTGGTCAATTCGCGCGACATCGGCACGGGCGAGACCGCGCTGCATATCGTCGCCAAGCGGCGCGATGCGGTGTGGATCCGTTTCCTGACCCAGAACGGGGCCAATCCGAACGTCGCGGACAAGAACGGCGTGACGCCGCTGGAGATCGCCGCGAGCCTCGGGTTTGCCGATGGGGCGGAGGCGTTGTTGAAGGCCGGGGCACGGGTCGACGCGCCCAACGCAACCGGGGAGACTCCCCTGATCTCCGCGATCCATCGGCGTGACGCCGATATCGTCGAGCTGCTGCTCGAGCACGGAGCCAACCCCGACCGGACCGACAATTCGGGCCGCTCGGCGCGCGACTACGCCGAGCTCATGGGGCCGGGCAACCGCATGCTCGAGAAGATCGCCGAGGCCGACGCGGCGGGCGAGGGCAAACAGAAGACCTACGGCCCGAAGATCTGACATGACGCTGCCCGACGATCCGACGCTCGACGAACTGCGCGTGGCGCTCGCCCCTGCGGCCGCCGACGCGGCGGTGTTCGACGGGTGGAGCGAGGCCGCGGTGCGCTCGGCGGCGCAGGCCGAGAGCGTCGATGCGGACGTCGCCGCGCTCGCCTATCCCGGCGGCGCGATGGACATGATCGACGCGTGGATAGAATCGGTCGATGTGGCGATGGCGGCGGCGCTGCCGGTCGAGCGACTGGCAGGCATGAAAATTCGCGAGCGCATCCGCAGCCTGGTCCAGGCGCGGCTCGACGCGATGGCGGGGCGAGAGGAATCGCTGCGCCGCGCGATGGCGGTTATGGCGATGCCGCAGAACGCCGCGCGCGCGCTCAAGCTCGGCTGGCGCAGCGCCGATGCCATGTGGCGACGCGCGGGCGACACCGCGACCGATTACAACCACTACACCAAGCGCGCGATGCTCGCGGGCATCTACGCCGCGACGCTGGCGGTGTTCGTCGACGACGACAGCGAGGGCAAGGCAGAGACGCGCGCTTTCCTCGAGCGGCGGATCGACGGAGTGATGCGGTTCGAGAAGGCCAAGGCGCAGCTGCTCGGCGGCGAGCGCGAGCATTTCAGCGTGGCGCGTTTCCTCGGCCGGCTGCGCTATCCGGCGCGCTGACGCAAAGGTCTATTGATAATCAGTTGCAAATCGCGGGCGCATCCCATAGCGCTCCGCGCATGACACTCGACCAGCTCGATCGCGGCCAGCGGGCGACCGTCCTATCGGTCGACTGGGCCAGCCTCGCCCCCGAGGATGCCAAGCGACTCCAGGCGATGGGCCTGGACGAAGGCGCGCATGTCGCGGTGGCGCATCGCGGCGTGTTCGGGGGCGCCGATCCACTTGCGGTTACCGTGGGGCGCATGACCGTAGCGGTGCGCCGCGTCCACGCCGCCGCGATGGAGGTGGGGCCGGAATGACCCGCCAACGCACCGCGGCGCTCGTCGGCAATCCCAACGCGGGCAAGAGCGCGCTGTTCAACGCGCTGACCGGCGCGCGGCAGAAGATTGCCAACTATCCGGGCGTGACGGTCGAGCGCAAGGCGGGGCGGCTGATCCTCCCCTCGGGCGAGCCGGTCGAGCTGATCGACCTGCCCGGCTCCTATTCGTTCGACGCCGCGAGCCCCGACGAGGAAGTGACGCGCAAGGTTGTGCACGGCGAATTCCCGGGCGAAGCGCTGCCCGAGGTTCTCGTGCTGGTGCTCGACGCGGCGAACCTCGAGCAGCACCTCGTCTTCGCGCAGGAAGTGATCGAGCTCGGGCGCCCCACCGTGGTGGCGCTCAACATGGTCGATCTCGCCGAGCGCGACGGGCTGACGCTCGATCCCGCAGCGCTGCAACAGGCGCTCGGCGTGCCGGTGGTCCCCACGGTCGCGGTGCGGCGCAAGGGGCTCTCCGAGCTGTCCGAAGCAATCGCCAGGGCCGAGGTGCGCGCGGCCGACGATCCCGAGGACCATCCGCGCAAGCACCTGACGCTGCCCGAACGGCGGCTCGCCGCACGGCACATGGCCAAGGGCGCCATCCTTTCCGAATCGGCGCAGCACCGGCTGCACGCGGGGCTCGACAAGGTGCTGCTGCATCCGTGGCTCGGCCCGCCGATCCTGTTCGCGCTGCTGTTCGTGATCTTCCAGGCGGTGTTCGCCTGGGCGACGCCGTTCGCCGACGCGCTCGAGGCGGGCGTGGGCGCGATCTCGGGCTGGGTCGTGGCGACCTTCCCCGAGAACTTCCTGCGCGATCTGGTGACCGAGGGCATTCTCGCGGGCGTCGGCTCGGTGGTCGTGTTCCTGCCGCAGATCGTGATCCTGTTCGCCTTCATCCTGGTGATGGAGGCGACCGGCTACATGGCGCGCGCGGCCTATATCATGGACCGGCTGATGGCCTACGTCGGGTTGTCGGGGAAGAGCTTCATCCCGCTGCTGTCGAGCTTCGCCTGCGCGATTCCGGGAATCATGGCGACGCGCAGCATCGCGGATCCGAAGGACCGGCTGACCACGATCCTCGTCGCCCCGCTGATGACCTGTTCGGCGCGGCTGCCGGTCTACGCGCTGATCATCGCCGCGGTGATCCCGCAGACGACCGTCGGGCCGGGCATCGGATTGCAGGGCCTGGTGCTGTTCGTGCTCTATCTTGCCGGGATCGTGGGCGCGATGGCGGCGGCGCTGCTGCTGCGCCGCACGGTGGCGAAGGGCGCGGCGAGCGGCTTCATCATGGAGATGCCGCGCTATCAGATGCCGCGCCTTCGCGATCTCGCGATCGGGCTGTGGCAGCGCGCCTGGGTGTTCCTGCGCCGGGCGGGCACGATCATCTTCGCCGCGACGATCGCCCTGTGGGTGCTGCTGAGCTTCCCCCAGGCCGAGCCGGGCGAAAGCCAGATCGACGCCTCGTTCGCCGGCACGATCGCGACCGGGGTGCACGCGGTGGTCGAACCGATCGGGTTCAACCGCGAGATGGCGCTCGCGCTGGTGCCCGCGATGGCCGCGCGCGAGGTCGCGGTGTCCTCGCTCGCGACGACTTATGCCGTCGGCTCCGACGACGAAGAGCAGACCGCGCTCGCGCTCGAGGAGGAGATTTCCGCGCGCTGGAGCCTGCCGACAGCGCTCGCGTTTCTCGCGTGGTTCGTGTTCGCGCCGCAGTGCCTATCGACCATCGCGGTCGCGCGGCGCGAGACCAACGGGTGGAAATGGCCGATGTTCATGGTCGGCTACCTGTTCGCGCTCGCCTACGTGTTTGCCGGGCTAACGTATTGGATCGCGGTGGCGGCCGGTTTGTAGCGGGCTTGGGATTCACGCGGAGACGCGGAGTTTTTTCGCGCGCAGAGGCGCAGAGGCACAGAGAAACGCAGCTCTTGGCGGCCGCCGCAGTAAGCTCCAACGAGCCACGTGTCTTTTTGGTGCGATAAGGCCTGCGGCGCTCACGAACGTCCTCTGTGCCTCTGTGAGCGCATTACGGATCGAGTCCTCCGCGTCTCCGCGTCTGCGCGTCTCTGCGTGAAAATATCCCCGGATCGGCCCGGACCGGGGTGGCGCGGCCCCGGCCCATTGGTTAAGCCGCTCGCCACGAATTCGAGAGGAAAGCGATTCCAATGGCCGGCAGCCTCAACAAAGTCATGATCATCGGCAATCTCGGCGCCGATCCCGAAGTGCGCGAGTTCCAGAACGGCGGCGCGGTGTGCAACCTGCGCATCGCCACCAGCGAGCAGTGGAAGGACCGCAACACCGGCGAGCGCCAGGAACGCACCGAGTGGCACAGCGTCGCGATCTTCTCCGAAGGGCTGATCAACGTCGCCAAGAACTACCTGCGCAAGGGTAGCAAGGTCTATATCGAAGGCCAGCTCCAGACCCGCAAATGGCAGGACCAGAACGGGCAGGACCGCTATTCGACCGAGATCGTGCTGCGCGGCTTCAACGGCACGCTGACGATGCTCGACGGCGCGCCGGGCGGCGGCGGTGGCGGCGGCGGGCAGCGCGGGGGCGGCGGCTGGGACCGCGGCGGCTCGGGCGGCGGTAACAACAACGACGCCGGCGGCGGATGGAACCAGGGCGGCGGCGGATCGTCGGGCGGCAAGAGCTCGGGCGGCGGATCGAACTACGACGACCTGGACGACGATATTCCGTTTTGAGTTGCGCGACGCCATCGCGTAGGCATTTGCGGGAGGGGCGCATCCGATGAAGCGAGCCGTAGTTCTGATCGCGTGTGCGGCGATGGGATGTGCGATCCCCACCTCGGTCACGGCGCAGGAAGAAGCGAACTTTCGCGGCTTTCCTGCCGAACCCCAACTTTCGGGCGTCGAGCGGGATGAGGCCAAGGCGATCGTGGCGCAGCTCGAACAGGCCCAAGCTGCGTTACGCGCCGGGGGGACGCCGTCTTTCTCGCTCTTTTCCGGCGCACCGGCCTATTACGACGCTGCCAACCTGGGACCGCGCGATGCCTTTCTGGCGTTGGATTGGTCCAAGACGCTTTGGGTGAAGGCTGAGGACAAGGGCAATTTCAGCCGGGCCTATCGCCTGGAGATATTGCCTAACGGATTCGGCAAGCTCGTTTGGGACGTTCGGGTCTGGTTGCGGGCGTCGGGCGAAATCGAGCGGATAGAACTCTACAACCACCCTCCACCCCCGTTCTAGTCTTTCCTGAGGGGGCGCAGCGCCTCCGCGAGCGGGCCGCTCGGGGCATCGTCGGTTTCGATGCCGGCCTCCTTGCGCACCGCATCGGCGTTCGGTCCTTCGGCGTAGGGATCGATCGCGAGGCCGAGCGACTGGGCGATGGCTTCGCCGAGGTCGAACGCGCCGCCGGTGTATTCGATCTCGTCGAGATCGTTCTCCGAAAGCTCGATCTCCTCGTCGGGCACGCTGTGCGCGACTTCGGGGACGAAGCGGACGGAGACCGGTTCGTCGATGCGAACGGGGAAATCCTCGCCCGAGATGCCGCAGTTCTGGACCAGCTCGGCCTCGAGCCGGCCCGAAGCCGCGACCTCCTCGCCGTGGCGATCGAGCTTCACGTCGGCGACGAGCCGTTCGATCGCGACCACATCGAATCGCTCGGCCAGCGCGGCGCGTTCGGCAGCGGTGGCCTCGATCCGCATCGTGCCGCCGTCGACTTGCCGCAGCTTGACCGGGCGGGGCATCTCGCTCGCGCTCATCGGGCGAACTTCGCCTCGATCAGGGCGCGGTCGGAGAGATTGCGCAAGGTCGCGTCGAACGTCCGCAGCCGCGCGGCGACACAGGCGGAATCGCCGCCGCCTTCGTTGAACGAGACGTTACGTCCGATCGCGTCGACCAGAGAGTCGTCGTTCTCCTGTGCCAGCCCTGCGCGGTAGACGCCGATCCGGCCACCCAGCGCGCTCATCAGCTTGCCCATGCGCTTGCCGAGCGTCGGATCGCCGATCCCCTGCTGGCGCAACTGCCCCTCGATGTCCTCGACGAACAGCTCGGTCAGCAGCGCGGCGGCGGGGCGCAGGTCGGCGCTCGCTTCCATCCGCAGAATGACCACGGCGAGCGCGGCGCTGAGCATATCGAACCGCCCCTCTTCGGTGTCGGCGACGCCGCACTCGGCGTACCATGCGGGCTGGCGGGCGATCGATATCACCGCGCGGTAGAGGGGAGCGAACTCCGCCTTGGGATCGGGCGTGCGCCCGAAGATCTTCGCAAGAAATGACATCGCCGGTGTGCTCGTCTCGAATGTTCAGCGGCAATTCAAGCCGCGCTGCGCAAGGCGCGCGAGCGGCAAAGTTGCAAGCGCGCGCGCATCGCCGTAAGGCTCGGGCCGATAGAGGGTTTCGCGGCGGCTGGCAAAGGGGCTGGCAAAGGCGCGCGCGACGATTTCGGAAGGTTTCTCGATGAAGAAGGGTTTTCGATGAAGGCTGGCAAGGTTCTCGGGCTGGCGGCGGTGCTCGCGGGCGCATTGGCGGCTGGCGGGTGCAGCTCGATTCGCGAGAGCCGCGGTTATATCCGGGATCCGGTGCTCGTCGCGGCGGTCCAGCCTGGCATCGACAATCAGCAATCGGTCGCCGCCACACTCGGCCGGCCGAGCTTTATCAGCCAGTTCGGCGATCCGACCTGGTACTATGTCTCCAGCATCACCGGCCGCCGCCCGTTCGTCGCTCCGACGATCAAGGAGCATGCGGTGCTCGCGGTGACCTTCGATGCACAGGGCAATGTGGTCTCGACCGAGCAATCGGGGCTGGAGCAGGTCGTCTATCTCGAGCCCGACGGTGAAGAGACGCCCACGCTCGGGCGCGAGCGCGGCTTCTTCGAGGATCTATTCGGCAACATCGGTCGCGTCGGCGCGGCAGGCATGGGCGCGCCAGCAGGCGGCCCCGGAAGCTGAGGGGGCGCTCGCCTGGTCCCCGCTTCGCTTGACCGGCACGCGCGGCTACCCATATCGCGCGGCATGAGCGAAAATGCGGCGAGCCACGGCCTGATCCAGTGGCATGGCACCACCATCATCGGGGTGAAGAAGGACGGCAAGACCGTCGTCGCCGGCGACGGTCAGGTCTCGATGGGCAATACCGTGATGAAGCCCAACGCGCGCAAGGTCCGCCGGATCGGCAAGGATGGCTCTGTCGTGGCTGGGTTCGCGGGTGCGACCGCCGACGCCTTCACCCTGTTCGAACGGCTCGAGAAGAAGCTCGAGCAATATAGCGGCCAGCTGATGCGCGCCTGCGTCGAGCTCGCCAAGGACTGGCGCACCGACAAATACCTGCGCAATCTCGAAGCGCTGATGATCGTCGCCGACAAGGACAGCCTGCTGGTGTTGACCGGCAACGGCGATGTGCTCGAGCCCGAGGCCGGGATTGCGGCGATCGGCAGCGGCGGGAATTACGCGCTCGCCGCTGCGCGGGCGCTGGACGCCTACGAGGACGACGCGGAGCAGATCGCACGCAAGGCGATGGCGGTCGCCGCCGACATCTGCGTGTTCACCAACGGCAACGTGACGCTTGAAACCGTCTGATCCCGTCTACCGGAATTTCTGAGAACATGACCGAAGCACTTACCCCCAAGGCGATCGTCGCCGCGCTCGACGAGCATATCGTCGGCCAGAAGGAAGCCAAGCGCGCGGTCGCGGTGGCGCTGCGGAACCGCTGGCGCCGCCAGCGCCTCTCGCCCGACCTGCGCGACGAGGTGACGCCCAAGAACATCCTGATGATCGGCCCCACCGGCTGCGGCAAGACCGAGATCAGCCGCCGGCTGGCCAAGCTCGCCGACGCGCCGTTCGTGAAGGTCGAGGCGACCAAGTTCACCGAAGTCGGTTACGTCGGCCGCGACGTCGAGCAGATTGCGCGCGATCTGGTCGAGGAGGCGATCCGGCTCGAGAAGGACCGCCGCCGGGAAGCGGTGCGCGAGGCGGCGAGCAAGGCGGCGATGGATCGGCTGCTCAAGGCGCTGGTCGGCGAGAACGCGAGCGAGGCGACCCGCGAATCGTTTCGCGAACGTATCGTCCAGAACGCGATGAACGAGGTCGAGGTCGAGATCGAGGTCGAAGACGCGCCGCAGATGCCGTTCGACATCCCGGGCATGGGCGGCAACGTCGGCATGATCAACCTCTCCGACATGCTCGGCAAGGCGATGGGCAAGCAGAACCTCAAGCGCCGCAAGCTCAAGGTGCCCGACGCGTGGGACAAGCTGGTGGAGGAGGAATCCGAGCGCCGCATGGATCAGGACGACGTCGCCCGCGTCGCGCTCGAGAACGCCGAGACCAACGGGATCGTGTTCCTCGACGAAATCGACAAGATCGCGGTCAGCGACGTGCGCGGCGGCTCGGTCAGCCGCGAGGGCGTGCAGCGCGACCTGCTGCCGCTGATCGAGGGCACCACCGTCAGCACCAAGTACGGTCCGATGAAGACCGACCACGTGCTGTTCATCGCCAGCGGCGCGTTCCATCTCGCCAAGCCGAGCGACATGCTGCCCGAGCTTCAGGGCCGCCTGCCGATCCGGGTCGAGCTGCGCGCGCTGACCGAGGAGGATTTCGTGCGCATCCTCAGCGAAACGCGCGCCAATCTCGTCACCCAGTACAAGGCGCTGCTCGGCACAGAGCAGGTCACGCTGACGCTGGGCGACGATGCGGTGCGCGAAATCGCGCGGATCGCCGCGCAGGTGAACGAGAGCGTCGAGAACATCGGCGCGCGCCGCCTGCAGACGGTGATGGAGAAGCTGCTCGAGGAATTGAGCTTCGCCGCCGAGGAGCACACCGGCGAAACGGTGACGATCGACGCCGCCTACGTGCGCGAACGGCTCGAGGAACTGGCCGAGGACAGCGACCTGTCGAAGTACATCTTGTAGCGATTCTCGTACCTGATATGTTCTTCCACCGAACGAGTCGGAGGAGAGCTTTATGACCGGCGGAAGATGTCATTGCGGCGCGGTGCGTTATCGTGTCGAGGGCGAGCCCAAGCACGCTTCGGTCTGCCATTGCGAGGACTGCCGGCGCTGCGCGGGCGCGGCCGGGGTGGCGTGGATGGCAGTCGCCAGCGACGAATTCGCGGTGGTCGAAGGTGAACCGGCGCTCTACCGTTCCTCGACGGACGCCGAGCGCTATTTTTGCGGGGCCTGCGGCACCGGCCTCTACTACGTGAACGAGAAGGTCCTGCCCGGGCTGGTCGATATCCAGATCGCGACGCTCGACGACCCCGAGAATTACCCGCCGCAGATCCACGTCCAGACCGCCGACGAACTGCCGTGGGAGGGCGCGCTCGGCGAGCTGCCACGGTTCGAGCGCTATCCGGGGTGATCTCACCAATCCTCTCCATTTTGCCGCAGGCCAAATGGGGAGGGGGACCGCGAGACGCGAAGCGGCTCGGGGTGGAGGGGTATTCTCCCGCCAGTGCCCCTCCGTCAGACGCTTGCAGCGTCTGCCACCTCCCCATTTGCGTCGACACGAAAATGGGGAGGATCGAGAGAGTCTCCTTTCGCCCCAATCTACTCCGCCGCCTCGCTCGTCTTCTCGCGCTCCGCCTGCTGGCGTGCCCACATGTCGGCGTAGAGGCCATCGGCACGCAGGAGCGCGATGTGGCTGCCGCGTTCGGCGAGGCGACCGTGCTCCATCACGAGGATTTCGTCGGCGTCGGCGATCGTTGAGAGGCGGTGAGCGATCGAGATGCTGGTGCGATGCTCACTGACCCGGTGGAGCGTGGCGAGAATATCCTGCTCGGTGCGCGAATCGAGCGCGCTGGTCGCTTCGTCGAGCAGCAGGATCGGCGGGTTCTTGACCAGCGTGCGCGCGATCGCGACCCGCTGCTTCTCGCCGCCCGAAAGCTTGAGGCCACGCTCGCCCACCTCGGTTTCGAACCCATCGGGCAGGCGCTCGATGAACGGCAGGATCGCGGCGTCTTTCGCGGCGCGGACGATCTCCTCGTGCGTTGCCCCGCTGCGACCATAGGCGACGTTGTAGCCGATCGTGTCGTTGAACAGCACACTGTCCTGCGGAACAATGCCGATCGCCGCGCGCAGACTGGCCTGCGTGACTTCGGAGATATGCTGCCCGTCTATGAGGATGCGGCCGCTCCACGGATCGTAGAAGCGGAACAGCAGCCGCGCGATGGTGGACTTTCCCGCGCCCGAGGGCCCCACGATCGCGACGTGTGCTCCGGCGGGCACTTCGAAGCTGAGGCCGTGGAGGATCGTCCGCTCGGGCTCGTAGCCGAACACCACGTCCTGAAACGCGACCGAGGGGCGGCGGACCACGAGCGCCGGAGCGCCCGGCTTGTCCTCGATTTCGGCCTGGGTGTCGATCAAGGCGAACATGGCGGCCATGTCGATCAGACCCTGGCGGACGGTGCGATAGACCCAGCCGAGCATGTCGAGCGGGCGGAAAAGTTGCACGAGATAGGCGTTGACGAACACGAGGTCGCCCGTGGTGAGTTCCCCCCGGCTCCAGCCCCACACGGTATAGGCCATCGCGCCGCCCATCAGCAGGTTGGTGATGACCGCCTGCGTGACGTTGAGCAGGCCGAGCGAATTCTCGCTGCGGATCGCCGCCTCGGCATAGGCGCGGGCGGCGCGGCCGTAGCGCTCGCGCTCGCGGCCTTCGGCGCCGAAGTACTTCACCGTCTCGTAATTGAGCAGCGAATCGACCGCGCGCGAAAGCGCCTGGCCGTCGAGATCGTTCATCTCCTTGCGCAGCGTGGCGCGCCATTCGGTGATCCAGCGTGTCAGGGCGACATAGGCGGTCACGGTGAGCGCGGTCGCCAGCACGAGACCCCAGCCGAAGTTGAGATAGAAGATCACGCCCACGGCGATGAGCTCGATCACCGTCGGCGCGATGTTGAACAGCAGGAAGTAGAGCATCGAATCGATGCTCTTGGTCCCGCGCTCGACCGTCTTGGTGACCTCGCCGGTGCGGCGCGAGAGGTGGAAGCGCAAGGATAGGCGATGAAGGCGCGCGAAAGTGTCTTCGGCAAGATGGCGTGTTGCCTCCTGCCCGACCCGTTCGAAGGCGACGTTGCGCAAATTGTCGAACACGATCGCGCCGAGCCGCCCGGCGGCATAGGCAAGCACCAGCGCGAGCGCGAGCGAGGTCGCCCCGTCGGCGGGTGTCGCCATCGCGTCCACCGCGCCCTTGTAAGCATAAGGCAGCGCGAGCGTGATCGCCTTGGCGGCTAGCACCAGCGCGAGCGCGACGACGATGCGCCGCCGAAGCGCCGCGTTGTCGCGCGGCCAGAGGTAGGGGAGGAAACGCCGGATCGTCGCCCAGCCGTCATGATCGGCCGAGGCGGAGGAAGGGGTATCGGGCGGCATCGCGCGTTATTTGGCGACGCCTGGTGCCCCGCGCAATGGAGCGGAGCCTGTGGGAGCGCTAGGCTGTATCGACATTCAGCCCTGACGGCCTGCAAATGGCGGCTTTCCGAGCTTCTGGTGCTCACGTGCTGTCAGCACGCTGCGCTCCGGGTCTCGAAAATCCACCATTTTGACCTTCGGCCGTCTGCGAGTCCGGCTCGCCATCATCTGAATGTCGATACAGCCTAGAGCCGGCTCGGCAGAGAGCCCGGTTCGATGGACGGGCCGCGTCGGTCGATCCCGGGGGGCAGGTCGAACAATACCTTGCGCGACTCGAAGTCGATGGCGATCCGGTCGAATATGCGCAAGTCGCGCATACCCAGAATCAACGCAGGCCTGCGGTCGAGATCGAGCGCGGCGAAGGCCGGCCCGTCGGCGAACGCGATCGGAAGATTGTTGATCCGGATATCGTCGATCTCAAGATAGTCGGCGAAATCGAGATTTCCGACGAGTTCGACGCCGTGAACGTCGGTCGAACGCACGACTCCGAGCTTCTTGGCCCTGAGCTTGCGTTGCAGTTCCAGGTTGCCGGTATTGCCCTGCGCGCCCGTGTCGATGACCACTGCGGTATCCACCCCGTCGATCTCGGCATCGGCGATAATCAGACGACCCAGCTTGTGGCGTGCACGCACGACGATCTCGTAGCCGCGGTTGCCCCCGAGTGCCTTGGCATCGTCGACGGCGATCGTGCCTTCGCGAAAATCGATCAGCACCCGTAGATCCTGCAGGCTATCAAGCCCGAGGATGCCGTCCGCACCCACGTGGTGCGCCTCGAGCAGCGGTGCGTGAAGATTGTCGATCGTGCGTGCGGCGAATTCGAGGCCGTCGACCTCGACCAGTTCGACCTGCTGCGCGCTGGCCATGCCGACCACCGTGGCGGTGCCGAGGGACTTGAGCGCGAGCTGGTCGCTCAGGCCGCGGGTGATCACGGTCGCCTGCGCGCCGGTGTCGATCATGAAGCGGAACGGCCCTTCGCCGCCGATCGTCACAGGTACGGTCATCCGCTGGTAGTAGTCGGTCCTGCTTTCGATGGTCTCGCCGCCGGCTCCTGCCATTCGTTCGAGGAGCGGGGTGGTCTCGACCGGCGCCGGCGCAGGCGTTGGCGCGGAAACCGGCACCGGCGCCTCGGCGGGCTCGGGCGACGACATCTGCAGCATCGCGCCGGCGGCTAGAACGAGGAACGGCACGGCGATCTCCCATTCAACTGGTCGCCAGGACCATACCACATCGCCCGTCTTCCCGCCAAACGCATGTCGACGACGCAGATCGAGCCGTGGAGCCGATTCGTCAGGCGCGTGGCGTGCCGAGCGCGGCCGGCGGGATGGTCGCAGGATCGCGCGGAGCTTCGGGCTGACGGCGCAACATGGCCCAGGCGTCACGCACGATATCCGGCCAGGCGAGCCACAGCGTGAGCGCGTAGACGGCAGCGCCGGCAGTAGCGAGCGCGGCGAGTTGCGCGAGCGGTTCCCAATTCTCCACCGATGCGCGCAACCCCAGCACCATCGCCGCCATCAGGCCGCAGGCTGCAGCCACCGGAGCCAGCGCGGCAAGCAGTTCGCGCACGTGCACGCCGATCGCCGGCAGGGTGAGTGCAAGCGTCACTGCAAGCAGTGCGGGCGCCGCGATCCACCAGGCGTGGACGAGGCCCATCGGGCCGAAGTTGATTCCGATCAGGAACAGGGAGGGAAACACGATCGCACCCGAAAGTGCCGTGGCGAGATAGATCCGCGGCCGGCCGATCGCATTGGTCGTGGGGGAGCAGATGATCTGCATCGCGAAGAACGGCATCGCCAGCGAAAGCCCCCCGACGAAGGGCGCCATCTCGGCCCACTTCTCGCCGAACAGCGTCAGGATCGCGGGCTCGGCGGTGAGCGAGAGGCCGATGTAGACCGGCGCGACCACCAGCATCACCGTGCGCGCGGTGCGCAGGAAATAGGGCGCGAGCGCGCGGCCGGCCTTGTGCAGCTCGGCATAGGCGGGAAAAGCCACCTCGTTGATCGGCGGGAGGAATCGCCCGGTGACGATCAACGTCAGGAACAGCGCTTCGGAGTAGAGCCCGAGGTCGTGCGTATCGAGCGCGCGCCCGGCGATCACGATGTCGCTCTGGCTCTGCACGATCCAGAACAGCTGGCACAGCGTCAACGCGCCGCCGAACGTGATGAGGTCGCCGGCGCCGCGCAAGTCGAACACCGGCTTCACCAGCACGCGCGCAACAAGCGTGAGCCCGATCGCGCGCGTCGCGAACATCGCGATCGGTGCGTAGACGAGGGCCCAGACGCCGAATCCCCGCCACGCCAGCGCGAGCGCGGTGCCCGCGCCGACCAGCGCGCAGATCAGGTTGACCAGTCCTTGGCTGCGGAACTCGATCCGCCGCGCGAGCAGCTCCTGCGGCAGTGCGGAGAAGGGGATAGTGAGGAAGATCAGCGCCTGGATGCGCAGCATGTCGGCGATCAGCGGCTGGTTGTAATAGTCGGCCGCGAGGGGAGCCATGAGGAACTGCGTCGCCGCGAGCGTTCCGTTGAGCATCAGCAGCAGCGCGAAGACCTGCCCGATTCGCCGCTCGTCGACCTTGTCGGCCTGGATCAGCGAGGTGGCGAAGCTCTGCCCGTTGAGGAAGGCGAGCGCGGTGACCACGGTCTGCGACATGGCGAACAGGCCGTAGTCCGCCGGCGTAAGCAAACGGACGACCAGAATCGTCGAGGTCCAGGTGATGATCTGCGCGAGCACCTGCGTCCCCCAACGCCACGCGAGCGCACGGCGAACGCGCTGCGCGAACGCGGCGTCGCTCGCGGCCGAGGGGAGGTTGATCTCGCTCACGTGCTGCCGACTAGCGTCCAAAGGTGAAGATTTGCCGCATTCGGAGGTCCGCGAGGGTGCGGATTCGGCGCCTAAGAACGGCGTTCAACCGGGATTCGCCACCGCCGGTCGCGCATGCGCTGGGACCAAGCCCGCCATCACACCCGTCTTGGGGCCAAATCGAGACTGAAAACTCAAGATTTCCAAAGCTTTGCGGGTCCGGCGAAATAAAATTGCAAAAAGCCGTTGACCCGACTCAAAGCCACCCATATATGGCCTCTCACCGACGCGGCGCTGCCGGTCTTAACGACTGGCTCTGACCGCTACGGTCGCCAACATAAGTGGACAACCGGTCCCCCGGTGTAAATCGGGGTTCCATTGTTGTCCGCCTCTTTTGTTGGACGGCTCTTTGACATCGTTGGTTTTTGATGAAGGGACATGTGGGCGACGGCGCCCGGTCCGGGGACCTCAAGGCTCCGGTAACCGGTACCATTAAGCCGACGCCACATCCGGCGCAAACTCCACGTTTGCGCTGGGTGATGCATGTTCATTCGTATCCATTACGTTTGACAGTGCAGGTATCGGCTCCTTGAAGCTCATGCCTAGCTGGCTGGCGATCTTCGGATCGTGCCCGCTTGGTATGTGACACAAACTTGAGAGTTTGATCCTGGCTCAGAACGAACGCTGGCGGCATGCCTAACACATGCAAGTCGAACGAGACCTTCGGGTCTAGTGGCGCACGGGTGCGTAACGCGTGGGAACCTGCCCTTAGGTTCGGAATAACTCAGAGAAATTTGAGCTAATACCGGATAATGTCTTCGGACCAAAGATTTATCGCCTTTGGATGGGCCCGCGTTGGATTAGCTAGTTGGTGGGGTAAAAGCTCACCAAGGCGACGATCCATAGCTGGTCTGAGAGGATGATCAGCCACACTGGGACTG